>CAYXWB010000493.1:0-3016 GCA_964468515.1 uncultured Bradymonadales bacterium
ACATGCTCCTGACCGAGCGCTACATCAACAACGAGGACGCCGTCAGCCTGCTCAGCCGCGACATCTTCCCTGAGGCGCGCTGGTTCCAGGACCGCGCCGAGAACGATGTCAGCGACGAGGATCCTGAGGAGCTGAGCCTGGCGCGCCGCTTCGCGAACCGCTCCGTGGCGCTTGAGCCGCTCAAGCTCATCTCTTATATCGTGCGCGAAGATCGCCCCTTTACGGAGATCATCACCGCCGATTACATGATCTTTAACCCCTTCACCGCGCGCGTGTACGGCGCCGCAGGGGTCAACTTTGAGGACAAGCTCGATCCTGAGGAGTGGCGCCCTGGCACCATCCCCGGTCAGCCGCACGCGGGCGTGCTCACCTCCGCGATGTTCCTCAACCGCTTCCCGACCACGCCGACCAACCGCAACCGCCACCGCTCGCGCATGGTCTATCAGTTCTTCTTGGCCACCGATGTGATGGCCCTGGCCGAGCGCCCCCTCGATCCGACCTCGATCGCTGACTTCAACCCGACGCTCTACAACCCCCAATGTACGAGCTGTCACGGCGTGATTGATCCGATCGCGGGCGCGTTCCAGAACTGGAACGACTCTGGCATGTATCGGCCCCCAGACAGCGGCTGGTTCGAGGACATGCTGCCGCCCGGCTTCGGCAATCAGAGCATCCGCTTTGAGGATCGGGCAGAGAGCTTGCCGTGGGCCGCCGCTCAGATCGCCGCCGATCCTCGCTTCGCCGTAGCCACCGTGCACAACGTCTATCGCGGCTTGACCGGGCTTCAGCTCATCAACCCGCTGCCTGACAGCATGGCGGCCGAGGAGTACGAGGCGATGCTCATCGCGCAAGAGGTGCAGCAGCGCCACTTTGATGACATCGCCGCCGACTTCATCGCCACCAACTACAACCTCAAGACCGTCATCAAGCACGTCGTCAAGAGCCCCTACTTCCGCGCTGATGGCACCCCCACTGTCGAAGTCGCGCGTCAAGACGCGCGCTATGCGGGCGCAGGCACAGGCCGCATGCTCACCCCCGAGCAGCTCAACCGCAAGATCACCGCAGTCACCGGCTCGCCGTGGACCGAGGAGTTCGCGCGCAACAACGCCTTCTTGCTGCGTAACAATCAGTATCGCTTGCTCTACGGCGGCATCGACTCCAACGACGTCACCCAGCGCATCACCGAGCCCAACGGCATCATGGCCAACATCCAGTGGCGCATGGCCAATGAGATGGCCTGTCGCATCACCGCGCGTGACTTCGTGCAGCCTGAGCGCGAGCAGCGCCGCTTCTTCAAGCTCGTGGATCCTAGCTTCGCTCCCGAGGACAACAACGGCTTTGATGTGCCGCGCTCGATCGACGCCATCAAGCGCAACATCCAGCACCTGCACTGGCACTTCTTGGGCGAGCGCTTGAGCATGGAAGATCCAGAGCTGGAGCGCACGTATCAGCTGTTCTATGACGTCTGGAAGGATGGCAACGCCGCCATGAACGCGGGCGACGCCTCGCGTGATCTGGAGGGGCGCTGCCGCGCCGAGCGTGACTTCGTCAGCAACGACGAGTACCCCGAGTCGTTGCGCATTCGTCGTGATGCTCAGTACACCATCCGCGCTTGGCAGGCGGTCATCACCTACCTGCTGTCTGACTACAAGTTCCTCTACGAGTGAGGTCACCCATGGATCGTCGAGATTTTCTCAAGCTCGCCGGTGTCACCGGCCTCACCGTCGCCGCGCCCTTCTCGCTGCACAGCGACACCATCGCTGAGACGCTGACGCCCTACACAGGCCCCCTGTTCCTGTTCGTCAATGCCAGCGGCGGCTGGGATCCCACCAGCCTGTGCGACCCCAAGGGCCGCGCTAACGAGGACGCTGAGCGCCCCGTGAACATGTTCTTCACGGATGAGATTGAGACCGCGGGCAACATCAAGTATGCGCCCGTGCCCGGCCTCAAGGCGTTCTTCGAGCGCCACCAGAGCCGCTTGCTCGTGCTCAACGGCATCGACACCGCCACCAACGGCCATGACTCTGGCTCGCGCCACATCTGGAGCGGCAACCTCTCCGAGGGGCACCCCGCGCTGGGCGCGCTCATCGCGGCCTCTCATGCGCCTGGCAAGCCCATGGCGTATATCACCAACGGTGGCTACGATCTCACCCACGGCGTCGTGGCGCGCACCCGCGTGGGCGACATCGGCGCCCTGTCGCGCGCCGCGTTCCCCAATGAGATCGAGCCCGGCAACAGCTCCGCTGTCTATAACAGCGGCTTCGCCATGCAGCGCATTCATGAGGCCCAGGCCGCCCGCTTGGAGGCCCTGCGCGAGCGCTCACATCTGCCTCACTCCCACCACTCGCTCAACGTGCTCCACCTGGCGCGCGGCTCGAACAACGAGCTCAAGCGCTTGACGGAGTTCTTGCCCGAGATCAGCGGCAGCAGCCTCAAGCGCCAAGCGCAGGTCGCCATCGCCGCCTATCGCGCGGGCCTGAGCGTCGCGGCGAACCTCAACGTGGGCGGCTTTGACACCCACGGCAATCACGACCAGAGTCACTTCCCGCGCCTGCAAACCCTGCTCTCAGGCATCAGCGAGATCTGGGATGAGGCCGACCGCGCGGGCGTCGCGGATGACATCGTCGTCGTCGTCGGCTCGGACTTTGGTCGCACCCCTTATTACAACAGCAACAATGGTAAGGATCACTGGTCCGTCACCAGCATGATGCTCATGGGTAAGGGCATCCCCGGTAACCGCGTCATCGGCGGCTCCACCGAGGGGCACGCCCTCAAGACCATCGACCCGACCACGCTCGCCGTGCTGGATGACAAGACCCAAGGCATCCGCTTGACCCCGGCGCACGTTCACCTGCAGCTGCGCAAGCTCGCGGGCATCCATGAGCGTGAGGTCTCGCTGCGCTTCCCGCTGCGCACGCAAGATTTGCCCCTGTTTGGGTGACATGCTCGCTCTTAGGGCGCGCCCGCAGGGCGCGTCCCGGCTGCTGACGAGACGAGCGCGGCCCGACGCCTTCAA
>CAYXWB010000494.1:0-3015 GCA_964468515.1 uncultured Bradymonadales bacterium
CGCAGCGATCAGCCCGTGGTGGCGTATCAGTTCAGCCCCTACTGCTGTAACTTCAGCGCCACCAATGACGCGAGCTTGCTGCTGCCTGATGCGACGCTTGGCCAGCGCTACCGGGCGCTGAGCTACCCTGCGATGCAGTTCGCGGGCGCGCCGGGCGTGAGCGTCGTGACGCCGTATCTGACGCTGGTGGCGGGCGCCCAAGCCGCGCAGGTGAGCTTCACGTCGAAGGCGGCGCCGCTTGTGGTGGAGGGCGACGCGTCGCGCGCGCCCGCGCTCACAGGCGAGCTGACGATGGCGCCTTATGAGCGGGTCACGCTGCGCGTGCCCGCGAGCTTGGTCTACGCGCCGCAGGCTCAGGCCGACCTGTCAGGCGCGCTCATCAGCTCGGATGTGCCGATCTCGGCGTTCGTGGGCCACCCCTGCACCAACGCGCCGCAAGACCAGCGCGCCTGCGATCACCTAGAGGAGCAGCTGCTGCCCGCCGAGACGTTAGGCCAGCGCTATCTGTTGCAGCATGTGCGAAGGCGCAACCTCAACCTTGAGAGCCAAGAGCGCGTCTACTGGCGCTTGGTCGCCGATGAGGACGCGCGCATCACCTTCAGCCCGCCGCTGCGCGAGCTGGCCATCGGCCTGCCCTCCAACCGGGCCACGCCCGACTGTCGCGCGCTGATGGATGAGGCGGGCGTGCTGTCGCTCGCGCAGGGGCATGTGTGCGAGTTTGGCGCTCAGGAGGCGCTGTCGCTGGAGAGCGACGCGCCGCTGGTGGTGGGCGGCGTGCTCTCGGGCCAAGAGTCCACGAAGCTGCGCGATTATGGCAGCCAAGCGGGCGATCCGGCGCTGTTCTTAGCGCCGCCTGTGGAGCAATATCGGCGAGATTATAGCTTCGTGACGCCGCCCACGTTTCGACGCACCTACGCCTCGATCGCCATCCCCGCTGGCGAGCCGCTGGCGCTGGGGCGACGCCAAGTGCTCGCCAGTGAGAAGCTTGAGCGCCAGCTCATCGAAGCGGGCGATGGGCGCTGGGAGGTCTATCAGCTGGCGCTTGGGCCAGGGCTCCATCAGCTCAGCGCTTCAGCGCCCTTTGGGTTGATCGTGTATGCTTACGACGATTATGTCAGCTACGCCTTCCCAGGCGGGCTCGATCTTCGCCCTCGCAAGAAGGAGTGAGCTTGACCTCAGCGCTTGAGCGCCCAGCGCGCCTCATCCTCAGCTTGTGCGCGACGTTGAGCGCGCTGACGCTCACGAGCTTGCGCGCCAGCGCGCAAGATGACCGCAGCGACGCGCTGGTGACGCCTTATGCGCCGACTCGCCACGGCGCGCTGTTCACCCTCAGCCAAGGCGAGGCGCTGCAGCTGGCCGATGTGGAGCTTGTGCCCGCGCCGCGCGAGGCGCAGGTGGTGCGCGATGTGAAGGTCCTGCCCGATGGCGCCTTCTTGCTCACTGGCCCCGACCAAGGCGTCGTACGCAGTGATCCGCGCGAGGGGCTGTGGCAGCGGCTGATGACGCCGCTCGACATGTTCGCCACGATCGAGAGCGCGTCAGTCAGCGCCTATGACAGCTTGGGCAGGCCAAGCCAGCTGCTGATCACCGACTCACAGCCCACCATCGTGTCGCTGTGGGACGTCGGCTCGCAGGCTTACACATGGCGCCGTAACCTGTTCGTGCCTGGCGCGCGCGGCTTCTTCGCGCAAGGGATCGTGCTGCCCGAGGACGAGGTCGCGATCGCGACCTCGTGGCGCAGCCTGGGCCTCTACGGGATCGACCTCATCGACGCGCGCGATCCCGCGCGACAAGGCCCGCACCGCATCGCCAACCTCGCCCACGCGGGCGCGCCCGACGCGCTGACGCTCATGGGAGAGCTTGATGAGCTGCGCGAGCTGATGGCGCTGGACGCGCAGCACTTGCTCGTGACGACCCGCTTGGCGCTCTTCGTGATGCGGCGCGACGGTGAGATCGTGTGGCGCGTGGATGTGGGCGACGCGGTGGGGCTGACAGGGGAGCTCGCCAGCGCGCGCGCGCTGCCCAGCGGGCTGATCGTGGCGGCGACCTTCGCGCCGGGCTTCTGGACGCAGGCGCACCCCGATCATCGCGTGGCCTGGATCGCGCCGCCGAGCGCCGACTCACCGCAGCCCTCGCTCGTGGCGCGCTCTGGCGCGCTGCCTTGGGCGCCCAGGCGCGTGGAGGCGCGCGAGGGCACGGGCGCGAGCGGCACGCTCGACTATGTGCCAGGGCAGCTCGCCACGCAGCCGGGCGAGCTTGAAGACCTCTCGCTCACAGGCCCACCTCAGCTCACCCCTGAGGTGAGCGTGCCTGGGGCGCTTGTGCGCGCGCGCTTCACGCTGCGCAATGACAGTGAGGGGGAGCTTGGTCCGCTGCGCGTCGCGCTGCTGGCGCGCGCGGGTGAGGGCTGCGACCCGGCGCAGCCCGCGCAGCTTGTGGTCGAGCTGGCCGATGTGCGCGTAGGCGCTGAGGCTGACTACAGCTTTGACGCGCAAGGCCGCTTGGGCGTGGCCTTTGGCCCAGGGCGCTGGTGCGCGCAAGCGGCGGTGCGACGCAGCGAGGACACCGCGTGGCGCGTGCTCTCACCAAGCGCGAGCTTTGAGATCGCGCAGCCTGGGCAGTCCACCATCACCGTGCCTACGCAAGACCTCGGCCTGGAGCGCGGTGAGCCCGACATGGGTGGTGACACAGACATGAGCGAGAGCGATGAGGAGATGGGGCCGGGGCGCGCCTCAGGCGCCGATGAGGGGTGCGCGTGCGCGCTGCCTGGGGGGCGCACCCGCGCGCCGAGCGCGCTGCTCTGGCTTGTGATGTTGAGCGCGTTCGGCGCGCGTCAGGGCGCCTCATGGAAGCGGCGCTCAATGGCGCGCCCCAAGGCCACCTCCTCTTGAGCGGCGCGCTCCTTGGTGAGCGCGTCCTGCACGGGCACCCAGCGCGGCGCGTCGGCGCTGCCGACGTCGCGCTCATAGCGCACCTGCACGCGCAGCGCGCCGCCGCGCGGCAGCACGATGACGC
>CAYXWB010000495.1:0-3008 GCA_964468515.1 uncultured Bradymonadales bacterium
GCTCGCGCAGCGGCCCCTCGATGAGGATGTCCTCGGGCACCCAGCGCCCAAGCTCCGCGTCATGCCTCGCCAGCAGCCCGTCCGCGCCGCGCACCTGAGGGGCGTGGCGCGCGGCGGCGGCGGGATCGTGCTGCTGGAGGGCGTCGATGAAGGTTAAGTACTGCGCGAAGGTGACAGGCAGCTCAGCGCAGAAGAAGTCATCGACGAAGACGCCGCGTGAGGGGCGAGGATCGAAGGCCTCGGGATCGCCGCCGCTGAGGTAGTCGCCAGCGGGGACAAAGGCGAACCCCTCACGCCAGTCGTCGGGCTGAGGCAAGCGCAGCGACAGCTGGGCGTCGCGGCCGCGACGCAGCAGCACGGGCAGCTGCACGGGCGGCGAGCCGGGCGCGTCAACGCGCAGCAGGTAGGAGCCAATAGCCAGCGGCTCGCTGAGGGCGGGGGAGAGGCCAAGCTCAAGCGGCGTGGCCTCGCACAGCAGGCGATCACGCACCTCTAAGGCGGCGAGCTTGAGGCAGGCGCCAGGGGGCTCAGTGACGACGCGCAGGTTCACGCAGCCCTGCAGCAGCGGCGCATAATAAGAGGCGTCATCATAGCGCTCCACGAGCGCGTGAAAGTAGAGGGCGTTGACCAGATCGCGCTCAGCCTCGGCTTGTGCGAAGCGCGCCCAGTAGAGGTCCGCCAGGCCGCGCCGGGCCTCCTCATTGGCGCTGTGATGGGCCAGCGCTTGGGTGTAGTGGGCGACGGCTTGACCGAAGGCGGTGGCGCAGTCGATGCGGGCGCGCTCGCGGCGATCTTCGCACGCCCACAGCTCGCGCTTGCGGCTCATGGGCGCCCAATCTTCGATGCGTGAGGCCAGCTCGCGGACCTGCTGCGACATCAGCTCCAGATCATCCCACAGGATGCGATAGCGCTGCGCGGCGATGTGACCCTCTTTGGTGCGCATGGCGGCCTCGCGCGGCTGGATGCCCTCGATCCAGTCGGCGAGCGCGTCATGGAGCTGGCGCGCGGAGGCGAAGCGGACATGGCGCGTGTGGGACATGGCGCGCTGACAGATGCGCTCCAGCTCCTCAGGCACCTCGCGCTCAGGCGCGCGCAGGCGCGGGGGCTTCAGCTCTCCCTCGACCACAGACCACATCACCGCCAGCGGATCTTCGCCAGTGAAGGGGGGTTGCAAGGTGAGGATCTCATAGAGGATCGCGCCGAGGCTATAGATATCGCTGAGATGATCGACCTCTTGAAGCTCACCGCGCGCCTGCTCCGGGGGCATATAAGCGGGTGTACCGAGCGTGTGGCCCTCCGAGGTGCGCTCTGGCGAGCCGGGCTCCATCATCCGCGCCAAGCCCCAGTCCATCACCAGCACCTCGCCATAGTCGCCCAGCATGATGTTGTCGGGCTTGAGGTCACGGTGGATGATCCCGCGCACATGGGCGTAGTGGATGGCTTGGCAGACCTGCTTGAGGATGATGACGAGCTGGACGAGGTTGTACTCCTCGACGCAGCGCGGATCATCGCGCTGCAAGGCGCGCAAGACCTCGCGCAGCGAGGTCTTGCGCAGCTCGCGCATGGTGTAATAGACCTCCCCCGTGGGCAGCGTGCCGAGGTCATAGATGGGGATGATGTTCGGGTGTTCGAGCTGACCAGTGGTCTGCGCCTCGGTGATGAAGCGCTGGAGCGAGGCGATCTGCTCGCGGCCCTCATCGCGCATGATCTTCATGGCGACGCTGCGCCCCATGAGCCTGTCATAAGCGCGCACCACGCGCCCACCTCCGCCTTGGCCGAGCAGCTCACCGAGCAAGTAGCGATCGGAGAAAGGATCGCCAGCCCACAGCGAGGACAGCTCCGGTGAGGGTGGCGCTGACGGGCCCTCAGCGCGCTCCGCGCTGAGCTCAGCGGCCGCGCTGAGCGCGTAGAGCGCGCGGGTGCCAAGCGCTGGGGTGTGTGAGCGCGTCGCGACGCGCTCGAAGGCCTCGACCTGCTGCGCGCGCCGCTGATGAAAAGCGGCTGGGATAGACATGAACGTCTCAATGGCGCCCTCAAGCCCAGCAGACTCCTCGAACAGCTCAGGCAGCAGCGGGATGGTGGGGCTCGCGCCCAGCTCATCCTCGTCCAGCTCACGTAACAGCGCGCTGACGATGACCGAGGACAAGGCGCTGTGCTTGACCCACAGCGTCAGCGGATCGCAGGTGGGCTCCCCAGCCAGCGCTTGCCCAATCTTCAGCAGCGCGTCGCACAGCGACGCTGGCGCCAAGAGCGCTCGCTCAAGCGCGAGGGTGGCGAGTCGCTGGTGAAGGGACAAGGGCATAAGCTCAACTCAGCGAGGAGACAGAAGGCATAGCGCATGATAAGCGCTCGATCGCCAGCACACAACCGCGCTGGCGCCCAGAACTGGCGCGCCAGCGCGATTTTTCGCGGGGTGAGCGCGCTGATGTGCGCGCTGGCCCGCTCAAAAGATGCGCACAGATTGACAATTGAGCCGTCACGGGTAACTTGTCATGACATCGCGTCCGCGCATGCCGTGCTCGCACGCGGGGCGAGCTTAATCCTGGCTGAGTTATCACGACTGGAGATGAACCTATGAAGCGTTTGACGATGAAGAGCTTGGTGGCTGCTATGATGCTCTCGACCCTCGCGATGGCCTGTGGTGGCGGCGACAAGCAGCCCGACAACGTGCCCGCTGAGAGCAACATCGCGGCGCCTCAGACCAAGAGCATCGTGCTGTTCAGGTACAAGTTCAACCCCTCCAACCTGTCTGTGCCCACGGGCACCACCGTGGTCTTCCAGAACAAGGACCCGGAGCAGGCCACCGTCACGATCTCGCAGCTCAACATCGATCAGATCCTCAAGCCGAACACCGAGTTCAGCTACACCTTCAGCGCGCCTGGCTCCTACACGATCACCAACCGCATGGCCCGCACCCCCATGCAGGCGACCATCAACGTGCAGTGATGCTCAAGGCGTAAGCCAAGAAAAGAGCGCGGGCCGCCCCTCTCGTCGAGAGGGGCGGCCCG
>CAYXWB010000496.1:0-3006 GCA_964468515.1 uncultured Bradymonadales bacterium
GAGAGGTGATCGGGACCGGGATCGGGCTGCTGGTGATCGGGTTGATCCTCTATGGGTTGATTGACGCGGCGCGGGGCATGTTTCGCAAGCGCGCGCCTGAGCGCGCGCTTGGGTTGAGCACACACCAAGCGCCTCCTCGGCGGCTAGGAAGACAGCAGGGGCCGCGCCATCACTTGCCAGGTTATGACGCGGGGCCTGATGAGGTGGTGGAGGTGGTGCTTGAGCCGTTGCCCGATCCTGAGCGCGGCGCGCTCGGGGGGAGCGAGGGGGTTTGGGCGAGGATCATGCGGCTGGGTGCGGGGTCGGTGCAGATGGAGCTGGACGCGCACCCCGAGTCGATCGAAGACGTGAGCGATGATGGGCCGCTATATCGCAAAGACGCGGCGATCTTCCCCACCGCGCCAGGCAGCGCGCAGCCGCTCATTGAGGCGCTGTGCGCGAGGCTTGGCGCGCCCGCGCCGCCTGACTCAGGCTCACCGCATGAGGTCGATGAGGGAGGCGACGCTGAGCTCAACGCGCAGGTGCTGTGTTATGGCCCGTCGCTGGACGAGGCAGGGCGCGTCTGGACGCTCTATGGGGTGACGCTTGAGGGCGTCGAGCCGCTGCACTTTCGGGTGGATGAGCAGGGGCAGCGCGCGCAGTGGCTTCTGCCTGAGCTGGAGCCGCATGAGCGCGAGACGATGGCGGCGATGATCGCCATGCGGCTGCGCGGCTTAACCCGTGACGAGGCGCAGCATGAGGGGTTGCCACGCTGGGGCGCGCGACGAGAGGCGCTGCTGCGGGTAGATGAGGTCGATGACATTGACGCGATCGAGGTCGTGATCCGTGGCGACCAAGTCTTCGTCGGGTACGCAGCTGCAGACACCGGGCAGGATCAGCTCATGACATGGTCGCGTGAGGGCGGCGCGCGCGCGCTGCTGTCGCTGCCTGAGGGCATGGGGCTGATGGGCTTTGACGCGTGTGCGCGCGGTGAGCTTGGCGTCTGCTTGGTGATGAATGACGAGGAGCAGACGATGCTGCTGTGGGTCGATCTGCGCCGGGGTACGATCATGCAGGAGGTGGCGCTGCCGGTGGTGAGCGGAGGCTATCACTGCCAGGTCGTGATGCGCCCTGACGGACAGCAGGTGGCGCTGGCACGAGCGGATGAGCGGGCGGATGAGGACGACGGGCAAGACCTGTGCCTTGAGGTCTTCACGCGCTCGGGCCAAGCGCTCGCGCGCAGCGACGCGCGGGCGTGGCTGAGGCCGTCTCGATGGGATGAGGCGGGGATCTGGGGCTGCTGCGAGGATCAGGCTTCCTTCACGTCGAGGCTCATCAGCTGGCGCCCTGGGGAAGCCCTCCAGGTGTATGCGCCAGGGGTCGCGTATGCGCCGCCTGAGGCGCCGCGCACGCGCTACCAGCAGCACCAGCTGGTGTTTGAGCGCGCAGGCGCGCCGACCACCGCCCTGCCCTACACGAGCGCCGATGATTACGCGTGGTGGTCGCTCACCTCAGACTATGAGGCGGACGTGCTGCCGTGGCTCAACGCGCACACCGTGGTGATGGACGGCCTCCTCGTGCGCCTGATTGACACGCGCACGGGGCGCGCGATCGCGGTGGTGCAGGAGGACGAGGGCGACGTCGTGATCCACGCGGCGGGCGATCGGCTGCTGGTGATGGAGCGCATGCCCGACGACGATGAGGGCGATGACGTGGTGCTGTGCGTGATCGTGCTGGATGAGCTGGCAGCGGGCGACGCGGCGCATGGGGCGCGCGTCCCGGATGGGGCGAGCTGGTGAGCCTGCCGCGGGCGCGCCCCGCGTGAGCGCGGGGCGCGCGTCCCGGATGGGCTCAGAGCTGGTCGCGGAAGGTGAAGCGCAGGGTGACGTTGATGGTGGCGGCGTCACCGGTGGGCGCGGGGACCTTGAGCTTGGCCAGCTCCTTTTGGGCGCACTCGACGACCTTGTTATCGGCGATCTCAGAGTGGACGCGATCGATGGTGCCGATCTTGCCTTCGGGGCCGACGTTGATGCGCAGCAGGAGCTGACCGCTGCCCGCGAAGTCGCTCTTCTTGAGGCTGCTGGTGTAGCATGTGCCTAGCTTGTCTTGCACGGCGCGGGCGGCCTGACGGGCGGCCTGATCGCCCTCACCGAAGCCGTTGGCGTAGACGCTCTCATACTCGGCCACGGGCTTGCGCTTGTAGCGCTTGGCGGAGAGCGAGGAGGCCTCTTGACGCTCGGCGTTGGCGACGATGACCTCGTTCTTGGTGAGCAAGATAAGCTCCGGCTTGCCGTCTTTGTCGAGGTCTTTGACCAGCGCCGCGATGGGGGCGTCCTTGAGCTTGACCTCGAACAAGATGCCGGAGGGGCCGCGCGCGGCGACGGTCTTACCGTCGATCACGAGCGAGTCGTTGGCTTGGCCATCGCCGCTCAGATCGTAGCGCTTGGTGTCGGCCAAGCTTGAGGCTGCGTCGATGGGCGCGATGGGGGTGTAGAGGGGGTCATCGGCGTTGATCATGGAGTCGGTGGCGTCGCTCGTGACGAGCTGGCCCGTGGCGCCATCGACGCGGGCCAGCTTCTTGCCGCCAAGCTCACACTCGAGGTCGGCCTTGCGATCGCCGTTGGTGTCACCGGCGCGGCATGTGCCAAAGGTGCGGCCGAGGCTTAGGCCCCAGACGAACTGATTGTCGTGGGTGAAGACCTTCAGCTCGCGGCCATCAGTGCACATGATGTCGAGCTTGGTGTCAGCGACAAAGTCTGCGACGAGGACCTGCTTGCAGCCCTTGGGCATGTTCCACAGCGGGTCGCCATCGGTGCCAAGCGCGAAGGTGGGCTTGCCGGCGCCGATGACGGCGGGTTTGCCGCTGCGATCGATGTCGGTGATGATGAGCGAGGGCTGATCCTTGATCTTGGTGGGCAGGTAGGCGTAGGCGCGAAAGGGGCGGCCGTCTTGGTGCAAGAACAGGACGCCGTCGCCCGTGGTGATGAGCACGGGGGCGATGGGCGCGGGCCAGTCATACAGGTCTTG
>CAYXWB010000497.1:0-3004 GCA_964468515.1 uncultured Bradymonadales bacterium
GCGCTGGTGTTTCAGTTCTTTGAGCCGGTGAAGATGCGCTGAAGCGTGTGGGGCACGATGCGGCTGCAAGCGACCCGCTCGCTTGGACGATCCCCGCATAAAATCTGGCCTTGCGATGCACCGCACGGGAGGTTGTGTGTGAGCGGGCAGCTCAGGAGGTGCGTCGCATCGCTTTAAAAGTGCTGTTGGCACAAGCGAGCATTGAGCCTGACTGGGGCCAATCGAAGCGCGCTCAAGCGCGCGGGCGCAAGACCTCAACGCCGCACATGTAGGGGCGAAGCGCGTCGGGCACGAGCACGGAGCCGTCCTCTTGCTGGTAGTTCTCCAGGATGGGGATGAGGATGCGGGGGCTGGCGACCATGGTGTTGTTGAGGGTGTAGCAGAAGCGCACCTCACCTTGCTCATCGCGATAGCGGATCTTGGAGCGGCGCGCCTGATAGTCGTAGAGGCTGGAGCAGCTGTGCGTCTCGGAGTAGGCCTGACGCGAGGGCATCCAGGACTCGATCTCATGCTTTAAGACTTGGCCCAGGCCGATCTCACCGGTGCAAGCGAGCGCGACGCGGTAGGGGATCTCCAGGCGCTGGAGCAGCGTCTCGGAGTTGGAGAGCAGCTCATCGTGCAGGGCGCGCGAGACCTGCGCGTCATCGCGACAGATGATGACCTGCTCGACCTTGGTGAACTGGTGAACGCGGTAGACGCCGCGGGTGTCGCGCCCGGCGCTGCCAGCCTCGCGACGAAAGCAGGGGGAGTAGCCGGTGTAGCGCAAAGGGAAGGTGGCGGGGTCGAGGATCTCATCGGCGTTGAGGCTGACGAGGACGACCTCGCTGGTGCCGATGAGGTACTTGTCCTCGCGCTCCAGGTGGTAGGTGTCCTCTTTGCCGTAAGGGAAGAAGCCGGTGCCTGTGAGGGCCTCCTCGTTGACCATGACGGGGCCGATGATGAGCTCGTAGCCGCGCTCGACGAGGATGTCCATGGCGAGGCGCATGACGGCCATCTCGAGCAGGGCGCCTGGGCCGCGCAAGAGGTAGGAGCGAGCGCCCGCGACCTTGATGGCGCGCTCCTTGTCGATGATGCCGAGCAGCTGGCCGAGCTCCTCGTGATCGCGAGCGGCGAAGTCGAACGCGCGCGGGGAGCCAACGCGACGGACCTCGACGTTGTCCTCATCGGAGACGCCGACGGGGACCTCAGGCAGCGGGACGTTGGGGACCATGAGCAAGAGGGCGTCGTAATCAGCGATGGCCTGGGCCTGCTCGACCTCCAAGGACTGGATGCGCTGGCGGACCTGCTTGCCCTCCTCGATGAGGGCGGGTCGCGCCTGGGCGCTGGCCTTGGGGATGAGCGAGGACAGCTCGTTGCGGCGCTGACGCGCCAGCTCCGTTTCTTGGATGATCTCGCGACGGCGCGTGTCAAGGGCGAGCAGACGATCGATGTCTACGTCAAAGCGTTTGTCGCGGGCGGCTTTTTTGACCGCCTCGGCGTGCTCCCGGATGAACTTGATGTCGAGCATAAGGGGGAATCCTCGTGGCGATAAGCGGCCAACGTGAGCGCGGCCAAGGGGCGCCACGATCCTGCGCTGGCGCGCGTTTGTCCAGACGCAAAAGCGCGCGCGCGTGAGGGAGCGCTTGGGCTTTGACTGGCTTTGACTCTTACGCGCGTGCGATTACACTGCAAGGGCGCGCGCTCAGGTTGATGACGCGCCCGCTCGCGGAGTTGCGATGAAGATCCTCGCCAAGCTGATGCTGTTGTTCACGCTCGTCCCGCTGCTGGACTTGATGTTGTTGCTCTTGTTGAGCCAACACATCGGGCTGCAACTGACGGTAGGGCTGGTGCTGACGACGGCGCTGACGGGGGCGCTGCTGGGCAAGCTCCAGGGGCTGAGCGCGTGGCGGCGGATCAAGGCGGATCTGGCCAGCGGCGCGATGCCCGGCGACTCGCTGCTTGATGGCTTGGCGGTGTTAATGGCGAGCGTGCTGCTGGTGACGCCCGGCACGATCACCGACATCACCGGGTTCTTGCTGCTCATCCCTTATACGCGCGCGCCGCTCCGGCGCTTCGCGCGGCGGCGCTTTGAGAAGTGGCTGGCCAAGGATGACGTGGGGCTGTTTGGCGGCGGGGGTGCGATGCGCTTTGGCGTGTTCGGCGATGATCTGATGGGTCAGGGGATGGGCTATGACACGAGCCATGAGCCGGAGGGGGTGATCAACATCACGCCCCCAGGCGCGGACAAGCGCCAAGAGGAGCGGCCTGAGGTGATCACCATCGGCGCGTCGCGCTGAGGTGGTGGTGGCGGATTGTTCATGCGAGCCTGGGGAGTAAGGCGCAGCCTCGCTTGACGCCAGGGCGCGCGCGCTCTACTTTGGCGCTCGTCTGAAGCGTCCTCGGCGCAAGCCTCCCCTCCCCTCCCCTTGGCGACTATGCTCATCGATCTGCACGCGAAGTCTCACTACAGCGAGGGCGCGACCCTCTCCCTTGATGATGTCCTGGGGCGCGCGCGCGCCGCAGGCCTGGACGGCGTGCTGTTCGCAGACCGCTTGGCCAGCGCGCACAGCGCCGAGATCATCGCCGCAGGCGCGCGCCACAACATCGCCACGTTCGTCGGCGTGGAGCTGCCAACGGATCGGGGGTTGCTGATCGCGGTCGTCCCGACGCTTGGCGACTTCTACGAGGCCGAGGAGTGGCGCGCGCTGACCGACGCGACGACGCCGTCTGCGCATGATGTCATCGCGCTGGTGGAGTCGCATCAGGGCGCGGTCATCGCAGCGCGCCCCTATGATCTGGACATCCCCTTTAACATGGGCGACCTGATCTTCACGCTCGACGGGCTGCGCGGCGTGGAGGTGCTCAACAGCCGCGTGGGTGACATCCAGAACGACTTCGCGCTGGAGGCCGCCTCCTTCTTGGGCTTGAGCACGGTGGGCGGCAGCGATGAGGAGCGCGACGGCGCGCGCATCGGCCGCTACGCGACCTTCTTCACCAGCGACATCACGACGCAAGCGGAGCTTGT
>CAYXWB010000498.1:0-81 GCA_964468515.1 uncultured Bradymonadales bacterium
CCTGGATGTGTCTTCAGTTTCCACATCCCTGATCCACAATCAACCGTACAGTCTCCATTGAGGCGAGGTTGTGTTGTTTGT
>CAYXWB010000498.1:181-2996 GCA_964468515.1 uncultured Bradymonadales bacterium
GGTGTTGTTTGTGGTGTTGTTTGTGGTGTTGTTTGTGGTGTTGTTTGTGGTGTTGTTTGTGGTGTTGCTGTTAGGGGGTGCGCTAGGGTCATCACTACATGCGCTCAGCGCGACAGACGCGCAGAGGAGGAATGTGGTGAGCTGTTTTGACGAGAGCATGGGACGCTTGCCTCCGGTGAGGGGGTTAAGTGCTTGTCGCGTAAGCAGAGCATGGAGGCGGCATGATGCACGAGCGTGGCGACCTTGTGAAGGCTCTGGGTGTGAGTGATACGATCACTCGCGTCTCTCAAGAGGAATGAAGCTTGGCGGGAGGGGGACAGGTCGCTTATGATGACGCGTTGCGTCAACGCGCAGATAACGCGTCGCGTCAAACGGTCATCGTGCCCAGGTTCCTCAGGAGGCCACTCGTGTCAACGCGTCAACACTTTCCACTCTACGATGTGAATGAAGAACATGACGCGTGCGGCGTGGGCTTTGTGGCGCACACGCGCGGCGTGCGTAGTCATGAGCCGCTGCGAGAGGCGCTGTTCGCGCTCAGCAACTTGGCCCATCGGGGGGCGGTGGATGCGGATCGCAAGACAGGCGATGGCGCGGGGGTGATGTTTCAGGTGCCGGAGCCCTTCTTTCGTCGAGAATATGAGCGCCTCAGCGGCACCTCTTGTGGGGCGCGTCGGGTAGCCGTCGGCGTGTTCTTCTTGCCCGACTCCGGCACGCGCGCTTATCCCAAAGCCAAGCGCATGATCGAGGCGACGCTTCACGAGCGCGGGATGATGAGCTTTGTGTGGCGGCACGTGCCCTGCGCGATGGCGCTCCTCGGCAGCAAGGCGCGCCAGACGATGCCTGATATTGAGCAGCTCATCTTGCTGGTCGACCCGTGGCTTGAGGCGGCCGCGGTGGAGCGCCAGCTCTATGTCCTGCGTCGTCAGCTGGAGACGCGGGCGTTGGCTCAAGGTCACGCCATCGCCATCGCCTCGCTGTCGAGCCGAACCATCGTCTATAAGGGGTTGATGATCGCGCCGATCTTGGCCGACTTCTACACGGATCTGCGCGACACCTCCTTTGAGACGGCGTTCGCGGTCTTTCACCAACGCTATAGCACCAACACGATGCCTTCGTGGGCGCTGGCGCAGCCCTTTCGGATGGTGGCGCATAATGGTGAGATCAACACGATCCAGGGCAACCGCTTCTGGACGCGCGTGCGCGAGGCGCAGCTGGAGTCACCGGTGTGGGGGCGAGAGCGCGACGCGTTGCGCCCTGTCATCAGCCAATATGGTAGTGACTCTGCGAGCTTAGATTCGGCTCTGGAGCTGCTGGCGTTGTCAGGGCGTAGCACGCCGCACGCGATGGCGATGATGATCCCACCGGCATGGCAACATCAGCGCGGGCTGTCCGATGAGGCGCGCGCCTTCTTCGCCTACCATGACTGTGTCAATGAGCCTTGGGATGGCCCTGCGGCGGTGGTCTTCGCAGACGGCGACTATGTGGGCGCGACGCTTGATCGCAACGGGCTGCGCCCGCTGCGTTACAAGCGCACGCGCGAGGGGCTGCTCTTGGTCTGCTCTGAGGTGGGCGTGCTTGATATGGACGAGGCGCGCGTGGTGGAGCGAGGTCGCCTCGGCCCAGGCCAGATGTTGCTCGTGGATGTGCGCCGCGGGCGCCTCCATCATGATCAGCAGATCAAGGCCACCTTAGCGGCAGCGCGCCCTTATGGTGCGTGGCTCAACGCTCATCAGCGGCACGTCTCGCGCGCGCCAGCGCCGACGCTGCTTGAGCGCGCCCCCGAGGGGGGCGCGCTCGTGGCGTTGCAGAACGCGTTTGGCTACTCCGCCGAGGAGGCGCGCTTTATCTTTGAGCCGCTGGCGATGCGCGGCGAGGAGCCTGTGGGCTCCATGGGGGATGACACGCCGCTGGCCATCTTGTCACGTCAGCCGCGCCTGCTCAGCAGCTACTTCAAGCAGCGCTTCGCGCAGGTGACCAATCCGCCCATCGACTCTATCCGTGAGGTTGAGGTGATGGCGCTAGATGTCATCTTGGGGCCTCAGCTTGACTGGCTGGATGAGCGCCCCGAGCACGCTGACAAGGTGACGCTCGCCGGGCCCTTGCTCGACGCAGGGGCGCTGGCGCGCGTCGTAGAGGCCTTCGCGGGGCGAGCGCAGGTGTTGGCGATGGTCTTCCCCGTGGCGGCCGGAGCGCAGGGGCTGCGTGTGGCGCTTGAGGCGCTCTGTGCGCAGGCAGAACAAGCGAGCGCGCGAGGGGTGACGCTGCTGATCCTATCGGATCGTGAGGTTGATGCGCAGCATGCGCCCATCCCTGCCTTGCTCGCCACAGGCGCGGTTAATCATCACCTCTGCCGTGTGGGCGCGCGCCAGCGCGTCAGCTTGGTGGTGCAGAGCGGTGAGCCGCGAGAGGTGCATCACGTGGCGACGCTGATTGGTTATGGTGCCAGCGCGGTGCATCCGTATCTTGCGCATTGGACGATCGCGGCCGAGGTCGCCCCTGAACCTGAGGCTTGGCCTGAGGCGATCACGCGCTGGAGCGCCGCCTTGGAGAAGGGGCTGCTCAAGGTGATGGCCAAGATGGGCATCTCCGTGCTGCGCAGCTACCACGGGGCGCAGAATTTCGAGGCGATCGGGATCGCGCAAGAGGTCATCACTTTCGCCTTCACGGGCACCTCCTCGCGCGTCGGCGGCCTCGGCTGGGAGGGCATCGCCGAGGAGGCGCTCGCGCGCCACGCCCGCGGCTTCGCCCATGAGCGCGCCGAGCGCTTGGATGATCAAGGCCACTATCGCTTTCGGCGCGATGGCGAGCTGCACGC
>CAYXWB010000499.1:0-2986 GCA_964468515.1 uncultured Bradymonadales bacterium
CACGGTCGCCGTGGTGGTGCCGTCGCCCGCGTTGTCCGAGGTGCGCGAGGCGACCTCCTTGACCATCTGCGCGCCCATGTTCTCGAACTTGTCCTCAAGCTCGATCTCCTTGGCCACCGTGACGCCGTCCTTGGTGACGGTCGGGGCGCCGAAGCTCTTCTCGATGACCACGTTACGACCGCGCGGTCCGAGCGTCACCTTGACCGCGTTGGCCAGCGTGTTGACGCCGTTGAGGATGCGCTGGCGGGCTTGGACGTCGAAGAGGATCTCTTTGGATGCCATGTGCTTTTGCTCCTTGAAGCATGATGCGACGGCGCGCGCTTTGCTGCGCCGCTTAGAGTGTCTGAAGGCTGTGGACTGTGTGAGGGCGCGTTGGCGGCTTGAAGGCCATCAGGCCTAGCCGCGCGGCCGACTCACTCGTAGATGACGCCCAGGATCTCCTCCTCACGCAGGATCAGGCGCTCCTTGCCGTCGAGGGTGATCTCCGTGCCCGAGTACTTGCCGAACAGGATGCGCTGGCCCGCCTCGACCTGCAGCGCCACGCGCTCGCCACGATCGTTGGTCTTGCCAGGGCCCACCGCCAACACCAAACCCTCAAGGGGCTTCTCCTTGGCCGTGTCGGGGATGATGATGCCGCCAGCGGTCTTCTCCTCGCTCTTCACTCGCTCGATCAGGACGCGGTCATTGAGGGGCTGGATCTTCATACGAGGCGCTCCTTGAGTTCGTCACTCAATCGTTATAAGAAAGCTCGCACCCCACCTCATCGGCGATGATGCGCGTTGGGTTTTTAGCACTCTCAACCCGAGACTGCTAATCGCCACCGGACAATACCCACGCGCTCTGCACTGTCAAGCGCGTCTGGTGCATTTTCTCCAAAGATCGCACCAGCGCCGCATGGCATGCGGCTTAGCGCGCTTTCAAAGCCTCATCACGAGGCGCTGGGCTTGTCGCCGGGCGCCTGGGGACAAGCTTCTCGCTCATGGCAGCGATGACGCTTAAGCGCGTGGATGTGCCGTCGCATCCGCCTTGTCCTCGGCCCCAGCCTCTGCTATGCGAACACCTCACGCCGGAGCACCCTCGCCCCGCGCCCCCTTCGCACCACGGCAGCGTTATGACCTCGACCGCGTCCGATCTCCAACAGCAGCTCCTCAGCATCGCAGACCGCGTGCGCGCAAGCTCACGCGCGCTCGCGCGCCAGAGCAGCGCCGCCAAAGACGACGCCCTGCACCATATCGCCCGCGCTCTGCTCACCCATCAAAGCGTTATCCTCGACGCCAACGCGCGTGACGTGGCCAAGGCCCGCGAGCAGGGCCGCGATGACGCCTTCATCGATCGCCTCACGCTCACCTGCGACCGCATCCAGCAGATGGCAGACGACGTCCTGGCCGTCGCCGCCCTGCCCGACCCCGTGGGCAAGATCGATCGCATGTGGACGCGCCCCAACGGCCTGCAGGTCGGCAAGCGGCGCATCCCGCTGGGCGTCATCGGGATCATCTATGAGGCGCGCCCCAACGTCACCAGCGACGCCGCCGCCCTGTGCCTCAAGAGCGGCAATGGCGTCATCCTCAAGGGCGGCTCTGACGCGCTTGAGTCCAACATCGCCATCGCCAAGGCCATGCGCGAGGGGTTGGCTGCCAGCACCCTGGCCGCAGAGGCGCATGACGCGATCGGGTTTATCCCGCTGACTGATCGTGAGGCTGTCGTCGCCATGCTCGCGCTTGAGCACCACATCGATGTGGTCATCCCGCGCGGCGGCAAGGCCCTCATCCAGTTCGTCAACGCCCACGCGCGCATGCCCGTCATCAAGCACGATGAGGGCGTCTGTCATGTGGTCGTCGCCGGCAGCGCCGATGCTGAGCTGGTTGACGCCATCGTCATCAACGCCAAGACGCAGCGCCCCGGCGTGTGCAACGCGCTCGAAGGGCTCATCGTGCTGCAAGACGCCGCCTCCACCCACCTGACGCGCCTGCTGCCTAAGCTCGCCGGCGCGGGCGTGACGCTGCACCTGTGCCCCGCCTCGCTCACCATCGCGCGTGAATTGGGCCTCAATGAGACGATCGCGCGCGCTGCGGAAGAAGAAGACTACGGTCGAGAGTTTCTCGCGCTGGCGATGGCGGTCCGTGTGGTCGAGGATCTCGACGCCGCCATCGCGTACATTGACACCTACAGCTCTCGCCACACCGAGAGCTTGCTCACTGGCGACTACATGATGGCCCAGCGCTTCTTGCGCGAGGTCAACAGCTCCGTCGTCATGGTCAACGCCTCCACCCGCTTCAGCGACGGCGGCCAGCTCGGGCTGGGCGCCGAGATCGGCATCTCCACCACCCGCATGCACGCCTACGGGCCCATGGGGCTAGAGGAGCTGACCACCACCAAGTTCATCGTCATGGGTGAAGGACAGATCCGCACTTGAACGCGCGCCGCGCCCACACTAGGCACTTGTCTTCGGCGCCCGAGACTCACCTCCAGAGGAACCACACGCATGTCCAGCCAGCAACCCCAAGTCACACCTGAGCAGCTCGCCCGCGAGGTCGCCGAGCTGACCTGGGATCTCAAGGGGCTCAACACCACCGTCATCGACCTGCGCGGCATCGTCGATTACACCGACTTCCTCATCATCACCTCGGGCACCTCCGATCGCCAGGTCCAGGCGATCGCGCGCCACGTCTCCTCCTCGCTGCGCCAGCAAGGCTACATGCCGCTGAGCTCCGAGGGCATGGACCGTGGCCGCTGGGCGCTGCTCGACTTCGGCGATATCATCACCCACGTCTTTCAAGAGACGGTGCGCCATGAGTTCGACCTGGAGGGCATGTGGGCCGACGCCCCGCGCCTGGCCCTTGAGCCCAAGCCCGCCGAGCTGTACGGCCACTTCGAGATGAGCCAGTTTGGCGACGCCTACAGCGACGACGACGACAGCTACGACAACTTCTTCTGAGGTTGAAGGTGTGTCGCCAGTGAGCGCGCTCACTGGCGCCCCAGACGCGCC
>CAYXWB010000500.1:0-2979 GCA_964468515.1 uncultured Bradymonadales bacterium
CGGCGGCGATCGTGATGACGCCGCTCAACGTGACCTTCTGGGGCTCGCTCTCGCCAGCGACCGCGCCGCTGATACGCAGCTTCACGCTGTCGCCGCTGGCGCTGTTGTCCACGGTGATGCTGCTGTTAGGGGTGCCGCTGGTGTTGGGGATGCTGCTGGCGGCGCGGGCGCCCAAGGTGGCAGGCGCGCTGCGAAAGCCCGCGAAGATCTTGTCGCTGATCTTGTTCGCGCTGATCATCGTCTTGGCGTTTCGCGCCAACTTCGATCACTTCTTAGCGCACATCGGCACCGTGTTTACGCCCGTGCTGCTGCAGAACGCGCTGGCGCTGTCAGTCGGCTACGCGGTGGCGATCATGGGCGGGTTAGGCTTGGCACAGCGGCGCGCGCTGTGCGTCGAGGTGGGGATTCAGAACTCGGGCTTGGGCTTGGTGCTGATCTTCGGCTTCTTTGGCGGCTTGGGCGGGATGGCGGTCATCGCGGCGTGGTGGGGCATCTGGCACATCTTGGCGGGGCTGAGCGTGGCGGCGGTGTGGACGTGGCGCGACAAGCGCGCCCAGGCGCGCTTGTCGCCTGGATGACGCGCCCGCCTGGGCGCGGGCTGGGCTGCAAGTGACAAGCTCGCCAGGACGATCCCCGCATAAGATCAGGCGCTACGAAGCACCGCGCGCGAGGTTGTGTGTGAGCGGACCACCTCACAGGCGCGCCGCATCGCTTGAGCGAGACTTTAGACGAGCTGGGTGAGCAGCAAGCGGCGCACGGCCTCAAACTCGCGCTCAAGCTCTTGCACCATCATGAGCATGGCGGCGTCATCAAGGGGCTGTGAGGCGGCCGCCTCCACGCTCGCGGCCAGCGCGGCCAGCGCCTCACAGCCGAGGTTAGCGCTGCTGCCCTTGACGCTGTGAGCGAGCTGCTCAAGCAGCGGCGCGTCCGCGCGCTCGATGGCGTCGTAGAGCTGCCCCAGGCGTTGGGGCGTGTCGGACAAGAAGAGCTGGATGAGGCGCGTCAGCACATCGCGACCGCTGATTTGGCCTAGCTCGCGCATCATCTCCAGGCGCTGTGTGGACAGGCGCGATGGGGCGGCTTGGGCGCGCGCGTGGTGCGCGACGCGACTGGCCGAGGCGCGCAGCGCCTCGGCCAGTCGCTCCAGCTGGACGGGCTTGGTGATGTAGTCGTCCATGCCCGCCGCCATGCCCTCCTCACGCGTCGCGCTGGCGGCGTTGGCCGTCAGCGCGATGATGCGCGGGCGCGAGGGCTCGCTCCAGCGCAGCAGGATCTCGCGCGTGGCGGTCAAGCCGTCCATCTCGGGCATCTGGAGGTCCATCAGCACCACATCGTAACGCTGGCGGTTGAGGGCGTCGAGCACCTCCAGGCCGTTGGCCACGACGTCAGGGCGGTAGCCGAGCTTCTCCAACATGAGGACGGCGACCTTCTGGTTGATGAGGTTATCCTCAGCCAGCAAGATGCGCAGCGGCGCGTGCGACTCATAGATGACGCGATGTGGCGAGGTGGGCGCGTCAGCGCGGGCGACGAGGCCGAGCGCGTCGCACAAGGTGTGGCTGAGCGACTGAGGGCGCACGGGCAAGATGTAAGTGCGCGCCCAGCTGGACTCCACACGCTCATGCTCCTCCCCGATAGGCACCAGCGCGATCCAAGGCCAGCGCGTCCAGCCGGGATGCTCGCTGACCCAGCCGCGCCAGTCGACGCCTCGCTGCGCCAGCGCGCGCTCATCAATGATGGCCAGATCGAGGGCGTCAGGGTTATGCGCGATCCAGGTCGCCGCGTCGGACAGGCGCGCGGCCAGCTCCACGGTGAGGCCGAGGGCGCGCAGCGTGTCCACGAGCACGGTCGCGCTGACCTGCTGGGGGGTGATGAGCAGCGCGCATTTGCCCTCCAAGGCGGGCTCCACGGCGAGCTGCCAGGCGGGCGAGGGGGCGACCTCGGGGGGCTCGCCAGAGAGCCAAAACGAGAAGGTTGAGCCCTCCCCTGGCGCGCTGCGCACGCTGATGGCGCCACCGAGGCCCTCCACGAGGCGGCGCGAGATGGCCAAGCCCAGCCCGGCGCCTGCGCGGGGCTGATGCGACGAGGTCGTCAGCTGCGTGAAGGGCATAAACAGCGAGGCTTGGCTGTCGGCGGGGATGCCAATGCCTGTGTCCTCGACGTGAAACCAGACCTGCGCGCCGCGCGCGCGGGGCTCAAGCTCCACGCGCACCAAGATGTGGCCGCGCTCAGTAAATTTAACAGCGTTAGACAGGAGATTCACGAGGACTTGGCGCAGGCGCGTCATGTCGGAGACGATCCAATCGGGCACCTCGGGGGCGATCCAGTAGAGCAGCTCCAAGCCGCGCGTGACGGCCTGGCGGCTGACGACCTCCAGGGCCTCCTCGACGCACTTGCGCACGGGCACGGGTGCGCGCTCCATGTTGAGACGCCCGGCCTCAATCTGAGACAGATCGAGCAGGTCATGGATGAGGGCGAGCAAGACCTCGGAGCTGTGACGAGCGGTCTCGGCGTAGTGGCGCTGGCGCGGTGAGAGGGAGGTGTCGAGCAGCAGGCCGGTCATGCCGATCACGGCGTTGAGGGGGGTGCGGATCTCATGGCTCATCATGGCCAAGAACTCAGATTTGGAGCGGGTGGCCGCCTCGGCCGCCTCCTTGGCGCGCACCAGCTCGACGGTGCGCTCGGCCACGCGCTGCTCAAGCTCGGCGTACAAGCGCGCGTGCTCTAGCGAGATCCCGATCTGCGAGGAGAGCAGCTCTAAGACGCGGGTGCGCCCTGGCGAGAAGGCCTGGGCCAAGCGCTCATGCTCCAAGTACAGCGCGCCCAAGCAGCGCCCCTGCGTGACCAGCGGCAGGCACACCAGGGAGCTTGGCTGGCGCCAAGCCAGGTAGAGGTCATGCTCATAGAAGCCGCGCGGTGATTCTTGGTGGGTGAGCGTGAGGACCTGCTTGGTGCGCCAGACGTAGTGGAGCACGGAGCGGG
>CAYXWB010000501.1:0-2961 GCA_964468515.1 uncultured Bradymonadales bacterium
GCCGCTTGCGGCAGCCGCCTCCCCAGCGCTCGCCCAAGAGGCGGCCGCTTGGCTGGAGACGATCAGCGCGCGCGGCGCCATCAGCTGCTTGGAGCGCGCGCTCGCGCTGAGGCTCTACTTGGCGCGTCGCGGCGTCGCCGCGCGCGTCGTGGTCGGGATGCGCCGCGAGGCGGCTAGCTGGCAGGCGCACGCTTGGCTGGCTACGCCCAAGGGCGACGCGTGGATGCGCGGTGATGCGCCGCTGCGTGAGGTCTTCAGCGAGGAGCAGCTGCCATGAGGATGGACTGGGCCGCGCTGCCACGCACCGGCGCCGTGCTCGACGCCGCGCGCGCTCAGACGCCTTGGCCGCGCGCGCTCGACGCCGCGCACGCGCTTGGCATGGACGGGCTGCTCAGGCAGCGCGCGCTCAGCGCTGGCGAGCGGTTGGAGGATGCGGCGCGCTGGCGCCAGCACTTGATGGGCATCATCTGGCGTCGCGCGCAGCTTGAGCAGGTCTTACAGGCGCTCCAAACACGCGATGTGCAGGCGCTCGTGCTCAAGGGCGAGCCGCTGGCGGTGATCTTGTATGGGGCGACGCACAGCGCGGCGCGCCGCTCGGGTGATCTGGACCTGCTCATCCGCCCGGAGGAAGCGCGCGCCGCAGGCGACGCGCTGCGCACGCTCGGCTATTCGCCCATGTTCGCCGATCACCCCGAGCCGTGGCTCTACAATCAGTGGGCGTGGCAGCGCCCGGGGCGCGATGACGCGGTGGTGGAGCTGCACTGGGCCTTGGCCGCGCCCCAGGTGCCGCAGCCGCGCGCCTGCGAGCTCATCGCGCGCGCCCAGCGCGTGCGCTGCGGCGCGCTTGAGGTGCGGGCGTTGAGCGACGCGGATCAGCTGCTGCACGCGTGCTATCACTTTCATCATCACGCGGGCGTGCTCAAGGCGCTGCTTGATGTGGCAAGCTGGTGCGATCGCTTCGGCGCGGGGGCTGCCCCCTCGCTCGCCATCGACGAGGCGTCACGCCTGGGCGTGCGCGGGCTGGTCGCGTGGCCTGTGGGGGCGATCGGCGCGCTCAGCGCGCAGGAGCGCTGGCCCTGGGAGGTGCAGATCGCGACACGATCGACCAAGCGCAGCCGAGCGTTGGCCGCGTGGAGCGCGCGCGCGACGCGCGGCGCGTTGGGGGGCGCTCAGGTGGAGGAGGGCGCCTCAGGGTTTAAGACGGGGAAGGTGGCGCAGGCGCAGGTTGTGGCGTGGCGCTTGGGGGCGACCATCGCGCTTGATCGCAGCCAAGACAGCGCGCGCGCGGCGATCTTCGAGGTGCTGCGCAGCCCCAGCGCGCACGCCGCGGCGCGCGGCGCGAGCGCGCCCAAGGCGCGCGACTGGCTCGCCACGATCGCGCGTCCGGGGGTGATGGCGCTCAAGCAGGCGAGGGCTTGGGCGAGCGTTCGCGAGGATTAGCGCCTTGACAAGCCGAGTTGACCTCTTATAATGCCGCCTTCTGATGCCCCTGATGCGCCCTCACAAGGCGCGCCTGGGGCCGCGTATCACGCGCACCAGACTAGCAGAATCGGGGGCGCGCGTCGCCTTCGCCATGAGATCACCCGACTGACCTCTCCCCTATGTCTCGGGGACATGACCGGTCGAGCAACACATCAGGTCCAAAGGTATGCCCACAATTAACCAGCTCGTGCGCAAGGGCCGTCTGCAGATCAAGAAGAAGACGGCTGCCCCTGCCCTCAAGAGCTGCCCTCAGAAGCGCGGCGTGTGCACCCGCGTGTACACCACCACGCCTAAAAAGCCCAACTCCGCGCTGCGTAAGGTCGCGCGTGTGCGTCTGACCAACGGCATGGAGGTCACCAGCTACATCCCTGGTGAGGGTCACAACCTCCAGGAGCACAGCGTCGTGCTCATCCGTGGCGGTCGTGTCAAGGATCTCCCCGGCGTGCGCTACCACATCATCCGTGGCACCCTCGACGCTGTCGGCGTCGACAAGCGCCGCCAAGGTCGCTCCAAGTACGGCACCAAGCGCCCCCGCTGATCGCCGCGCCTTGATGACCTCATGCTCATCTTCACTGACTCAAGCTCGATAGCCAGAGGCCTGACCCATGCCTAGACGCCGCGAAGTACCCAAGCGCCCCGTACTGCCCGATCCCAAGTTCAATGACGAGCTCGTCACGATGTTCTCCAACGTCATGATGATCGACGGCAAGAAGTCCACGACGGAGAAGATCATCTATGACGCGTTCGATCAGATCGAGCGTCGCACAGGTGAGAACCCCATCAAGATCTTCCGCAACGCCATCGACAACGTGCGCCCCCAGGTCGAGACCCGCTCGCGTCGCGTCGGCGGCTCCACCTACCAGGTGCCCGTCGAAGTTCGCCCCGAGCGCCGCACCGCGCTCGCGATCCGCTGGGTCATCCAGTCCGCCCGTAAGCGCGCTGAGAAGACCATGATGGACAAGCTCACCAACGAGCTGCTCGACGCCTCGAACAACCGTGGCGCCGCTGTCCGCAAGAAGGAAGAGATCCACCGCATGGCTGAGGCCAACAAGGCCTTCGCTCATTATCGCTGGTGAACCCTCCTCTTTGTTGAGGTCCGCAGGCCCGAGCGCGCAGCGCTCGGGCCTGTCTGCGTCTCATCCCTTGCGCTCGGTCGCGCTCGTGTGATGTGATGCGCACACGCTGCTGCATCGCCTCCTTACCCCCTAAGCCCTGATCGATGGCCCGCTCACAGGGCCCTCATGGAGCGATCCTCATGCCTCGCACCACACCGCTCAAGCACGTCCGCAACATCGGCATCATGGCCCACATTGACGCCGGTAAGACCACCACCACCGAGCGCATCCTCTATTATACCGGCAAGTCCTACAAGATCGGTGAGGTCCACGATGGCGCCTCCGAGATGGACTGGATGGAGCAAGAAAAGGAGCGCGGGATCACCATCACCAGCGCCGCCACCACCTGCTTCTGGTCCCTCGG
>CAYXWB010000502.1:0-2948 GCA_964468515.1 uncultured Bradymonadales bacterium
CCACATTGGGTCTGTGGGTCTGGCTGCGTCGTCGCGCGCGCCCTCAAGCGACCGCAGGTCGCGTCATTGCCAAGCGACCGCAGGTCGCGACGACTCAAAACCCGCGCGCGAAGCGCGCGGCGTCCGGATCAAGCGACCGCAGGTCGCGACGACTCATCTGCACAAGCGCGCGAAGCGCGCGCTGTGAACCTCTCAGCGGGAGGCCGTGACGCCTTGACGCTGTGCGGTGATGCGGGTGGTGAGGTGTCGCGACGCAGCGGCGAGCGTGGTGTCACTGTGGCTTGGGCAGGATCTCTTTGAGGTAGGTGAGGTTGCGCGCGTTGAAGCCTGCGGGGCCTTGGCCGTTGAGGTTCGCGCGCTCCTCAAAGCTGCGGTCACTGCCCGCGTTCATCAGCTCGCCCTCATCGGGCGTGAGGTTGTGGAACGCCTCGCCAGGGCGCTGGCGATCGGCAGGATAAAAGGACAGGCCGAGCGAGTGTCCGACCTCGTGCGCGACCGTGTTGCCGATGACGTTGCCCACCATGTCGATCGCCGCTTGGATCTGAGCCGCGCGTGGGCCGTCGGGCCACTCCGTCGCTTGCGCGGGGGAGCCGCCAAGCGCGGGCATCAGCGGGCGCATGATGCGGTCAAACTCTGCGGAGGCCGCGAGGTTGGGGCCGCCGCCCGCGTCGCGCGGCGTGAGCGTGGGGCTGAAGTAGTCGAAGGACTCGATGTAGATGCCGCCAAAGGGGTTGTCAAACGCCTCGCGGCTGCCCTGGTTGTAGCCGCCGATGTAGTCGGCCAAGTAGAGGTTGTCCACATCTTTGGCGACGCCGTTAAACGAGTTATCGTAGCCAAACGCCTTGCGCCCGAAGGGGTCGGGGCCGCTCAGCTCGACCGTGGCGTAGTCGTCGAAGTCGTCGGGGCGCGTGTCGCGAAACGCGACGTTGAGCTCGGCATAGGGCGCCTGCGCGACCTGGAGGATCTTCGCGCGCAGCTCATTCTCGACGTTGCGCAGGCCATACTTCTCCAGCCCCTCAGAGAAGCGCGGCAGGTACTTGAGGTAGATCACCTGTCGGGTGGGGAGCACGCGGAAGTCGCCCTCCCAAGGCACGCCATCTTGCTGGCCGCCGAAGGCGTCGAACAGGCGCGGGGTGATGGTGCCGATGAACAGGCCGGGCTGCGCGCCGAGGCCCGTGAGCGAGCGCTGCACGCCCTGTGTCTCAATGTCATACCAGACCGTCATGGAGACGCGCTCATCGCTCACATAGCGATCGGGCGCGCGCGACTGCGCCAGCGGGCCTTGCAGTGAGATCTCCTCGGCGCCGGGCGCGTCGGGCACGAAGCGCCCCTCCAAGATGAGCGTCATGCCCGTGTTGCCCGAGGAGGGGATCAGGCCGCGTCCATTGACGCTGATCTGCTGGCCTCGGCTGCCCGCGTCGGGTGATAAGGTGGTGATGAAGCTCTGCTGAAGCTCGAAGACCAACCCCTGCTGGGACTGCCCCTCAAAGACGCGATTGTCCGCCAGGCGGTTGACCAGCCGCACATCGACGTTGGCTTGGCCTGTCATCACGCCGAAGACCTCAGGTGAGATGACAAGCTCCGCGCGCTCACGGGAGCCGCCCCAGCGCAGGGGGATGGCGATGCCAGTCAGATCACGGCGCTGGCCTGTGCTGGTGACGACCTCACCGCGCGTGATGAGCGCGTGGCAGGCGCCCTCCTCAGGGCGCAGGAAGTTGGCGCCGCGCACCTCCAGTCGCTCGCCCAAGAACACCGCGCCGCCCGTGATGGGCTGAGCTTGAGGGGCGAGCTCATTGTAGGCGGTGAGCCTCACCGCAGGCAGCGCGCCGCGCGCGACCTCGCGATCGAAGTAGTCAAAGAGCGTGATGGTGATGGCGAGGCGCGCCTCGGCGCTAGGGGAGGGCGACAGCACCGACCAGAGGCCATCGCGCATGGCCACGTCCAAGAACAGCTCGCCGGTGTCAGCGTCGCGGCGATAGAGGCCGCCCAGCTGAGGATCATCAGCCTTGGCGGCGGCCGCGCTGAGCTGTGCGCTGTGCTGCCAGTTGATCTCACGCTGACCCACGAGGCCAGTGATCGCCACCTGCGCGCGCTGCGCCACCAGGCGCTCGGTGCCAGGGAAGCTAAAGCGCAGCACAGAGGAGGCCACGACGACCTCTTGCTCGAAGCTCACCTGGAGCGCGAGCACCTCAGGGCGCTGCTCGCTCGGGGCAGAGGGGGCGTTGTCAGCGCAGGCGGTGAGGCCCATCACAAGCGCCACAAGCGGCGCACGCGCCGCGCCCAGAAGATGACGCATCGTCTTGATCCTGCTGCGGTCTTGTTCATGCGAAGCGCTCGCCACCAGCTTGCGCCTTGGCCGCGCTGAAATCAAGCCTCGCCCTGCGCGTGCCACGCGATGGCCACAGGCTCAATGAGCGCGATGGTGGACGCCTCTTGGGGAGCGCTGCGGATGGCGACATCGAGCATCATCCGCAGCTCGTCGAGCTGGCCGTGATAGGGCAGGGCGTGCAGGTGGTCGATCGCCTCCTGGGACAGCTGCAGCTCGGGGCGCTCATAGCGCTCGGTGAGCTGCTGCCACATGGCGTCGATGATAGCGCCGCGCGCGCTGGCGCGCGCGGCTAAGTCAGGGATCACGACCTCGCGCGCGCCCAGGCGCGCTTGCAAGGGGTCGGGCATGGTGTCGAGGGCGGAGCGCGCGTGCGCGTGCTCATCTTCGACGCACAGGTACAGGCGCACCTGCGCGGCCTGCGCCTCATCAAGCGCCGCTTCGAGCGTGTCATGCTCCAGCAGCTGCGCGTGCAGGATGATGAGGCTGCCGCCAGCGCATGCAGCCAGCAAGCCGCCCGCGTCGCGCGCGCCGATGAGATCGTCGCGCTGCGTCTGGGCATCGCTCGTGCGGCGCGCGTCATAGCACAGGCATGAGGCGCCCTCGCGCCCCACATCAAGCT
>CAYXWB010000503.1:0-2945 GCA_964468515.1 uncultured Bradymonadales bacterium
TGGCTTGAGCGCGCCCCGTCCGCGTCTTGGCTTGAGCTGACGCGCCTTCAGCTTTGGAGCAGGCTCGCTTGGTGTGCGGCGAGCTTCTCGCGGCTCAGGGTGATGACCTTGTGGAGGCGCTGTGCGGCGAGGAGGTTCTGCTCCACGTCGCGCAACAGCGCCTCGCGATCGACCTCACCGGCGGTTTCTTGTTGGACCTGCTGCAAGGCCTCCTCGACCTGGCGGTAGAGCCTGTCGCCGGCGGTCTCGACGAACTGCTTGAGGCGATCGCCGTAGTCGTGGATGACGCGCAGGATCTCCTCTTCGAGCTTCTGGCTGGCGGTCTCAATGGCCTTGACGCCCTCCTCACGCGCGCGCTCCTTGACGCGGACATCGACCTTCTCCTTGAGGAAAAAGGCGAGCACGGGGGCGGCGATGGTGAGGAGGCTGCCGACGAGGACGTTGGCGAACAGGAGCATGGAGAGGCCGAACGCGCCGAGCGCGAAGACGCCGACATCGTAGGCGACGGTGTCGACCTCCATGTTGAGGTCGCTGCCCAAACCAAACTCTTGGCGGTAGCTCTCGACGGCGTCTTTGAGCGACTCGTTGGTGATCTGGATGATCTCCTCGGCCAGCTCCTCTAGGCTGCGCGCGAGCTCAGCGCCCTCGTCTTCGAGCCAGCTCTTGAAGCTCTCTTGAATCCAGGTGGGCAAATAGCGCTTGAGGTCGCCGGCCTCGGCGCGCTCGATCTCGACGGGCAGCTGCTCGGTGAACTGCTCGGTGAACAGGCGCAGGTTGTGGCGCGCGGTGGCGGCGAGGCCGCTGATGCGCTGGTCGATATGATCGACGTTCTCGGCGATGAGGCGACGCGAGGCCTTGAGCTTCTGGCGCACGGCGTCGATGCGGCGCTGCAGCTCGGCTTGTTCCAGGCTGTAGCCTTGGCGCTTGATGGCGAGGTTCTGCTGGAGCATGCCGCTGACGCGCTGGCCACCGGCCAGCGCGGAGTCGAGGATGATGAACGCGCGCTGCTCGTTCAAGAAGCCGAGCAGCGCGTCGCGAAAGCGCGAGAAGGGCTCAGGCAGCGGGGCGCCTTGTTGCTGGGCTTTGAGCGCGAGGCGACCGGAGAAGGAGAACAGCTCGACGGGGCCGATGAGCGCCTCCAGGCGCTCGCGGGCGTACTGCTCGACCTCCAGCACGTCCTCGGGGGAGAGGGCGTCGACCTTGTTGAGGACGAACAGGATGCGCTCGCGGTTGGCCTTGAGCAGGCGATCACGGATGAACGTGACCTCGGACTTTTTGAGGACCTGCGTGGCGTCGAGCACGTACAGGATCACATCAGCGCGGGGGACATAACCGTAGGTGATCTCGACCTTCTGGCGCGAGATGTCATTGACGCCGGGGGTGTCCACGAGCACGAGCGACTGCTGCAGCACAGGGTTAGGGTAGGCGATCTCAATGTACTCAGGCTCCTCGCCCTCGGCGCCGCTGTCGCGCACGGCGTCATCCATCGTGTCATAGTCGATGGTGTAGGGGGCGCCCTCGTTGGGGGGCTTGACGGTGACGACAGGGGCGTCACCGTAGACGAGGTGCGTGATAACGGCGGTGGTGGGGGTGATGCCCATGGGCAGGACATCATCACCGAGCAGGGCGTTCACCACGGTGGACTTGCCGTGGTTGAACTCGCCGAGCACGACGAGGGTGACGCGACCTTTACGCAGCGCGGGCAGGCGTTCTTGTGCGATCTCGCGCGAGAACGAGTGCAAGCCGCAGTGCTGGGCGATCTCCGCGATCTCCCCGAGCAGGTCCGCGACGTGCGCCTCGGTGACGGGCAGCTCGGCGGGCTTGGGGGCTTGCGCGGCTTGGGGCGGCGCGCTGCTGGGCTGTGTCTCAGCCTGAGGCGTCTGCGCCTGAGCTGCGGTCTCAGGCTGAGGTGTCTCAGGCGTCTCAGCCTGGGGCGCCCCGGCGTCATCGGGCTGCTGTGCGTCGTCGGTCATGCTGCACCTGGGTCGGGGGGGAGTGCGATGGCGAGGAGGGGGAGAGCGCGCGCTCAGAACACCTTGATGATCTCTTCGACTTGGCGATCGACCGCGTCGAGCGGCTCACCGCCGGGCTGACCGATCAGGCTCTTGTAGTAGCTGGAGCGCGCGAACATGCGCAGCGCCTCAATGCGCTTGGGCAGGTAGGGGTGGCTAGCGAGCAGCTCTTTGAAGCGCCCGACGCCTTGGCGCAGCTCGTCGAGCTGGCTGAGGTACTCGTCGAGGTTCATCTGATCGAACAGCTCCTTGCTGCCGATGGCGAGGCGCAGCATGGCGTTGATGGCGACCTGCTCATCGCGGCAGCAGATGAGGCCTGCGCGATCGCAGGTGATCTCACCGCGACGGCTCCAGGCGTTGAGCGCGACGGAGGCGGGCACGACGGCCCACTTGACATAGGCGCCGACGCCTTGGGTGAGGAAGTTGGCGGCGGTGCGGTAGACCACGTGGTTGTTCTGCAAGTGGCCGCACTCGTGGCCGATGACGAACTTGAGCTCCTCGGGGGTGAAGCGATCGACGAGGGCGGAGTTCAGGATGATGAACGCCTCCTCGTTGGTGCCATAGGTGCCCGCGTTGATGGTGGCGAGGGCCTGCTGGATGTAGACGGTCGGCATGGGGATGTCGAGCGTGCGTGCGCAGTCGATGGTGAGGTCATGGAGCTGCGGGAACTGGCGCCGGCTGATGCGTACGCACTGACCCAGCAGCTCATTGCGCTCAAAGGACTTCCAGAAGCGCACGGTGGACTCAGCGACGACGCGCACGGGGGCGAGCTTGTCGAGCCTGCGCAGCACGCGCAGATCACCGGAGAAGGCGTACTCGCCGAAGCTGTCCATGCGACCGCTGCGCGCGCCATCAGGGTTCTTCTGGCGCTCTACATAGCGTTGAAAGTCGAACTCGTGGGCCATGACGCTGTGTCTCGTAGCAGGACGCGCT
>CAYXWB010000504.1:0-2945 GCA_964468515.1 uncultured Bradymonadales bacterium
GCCTGACGGCGCGCGCGTCCTGGTCGCTTATCAGGCGAGGACCTCGTCGTCGCTGCCGTAACGCGCGGCCAGCTCGCTGGACATGTCGTCCGGGCGATCGGTGCGGTGACGCAGCTTCTGGTACTGCGAGGCGCCTGTGCCCGCTGGGATCAGGCGACCCATGATGACGTTCTCCTTGAGGCCGCGCAGCTTATCGACCTTCGAGGAGAGCGACGCCTCAGTGAGCACCTTGGTCGTCTCCTGGAACGACGACGCCGAGATGAAGCTCTCGGTCGAGAGCGACGCCTTCGTGATGCCCAAGAGCAGATCCTGACCCACCGCGGGCTTGGCGCCCGTCGCGATGAGGCGCTGGTTGACCTGCTCGAACTCCGAGCGCTCCACCTGCTCGTCCGTCAGGAAGTCTGAGTCGCCGACCTCCATGATGCGGACCTTGCGCAGCATCTGACGCACGATGATCTCGATGTGCTTATCGTTGATGCGCACACCCTGGAGGCGATAGACCTCCTGGACCTCGTCCACCAGATACTTCGCCAGCTCCTTGCGACCCTTCACGCGCAAGATGTCGTGCGGGTTCTCGGAGCCCTCCATCAGCGCCTCGCCAGCGCGCACGCGGTCACCCTCGTGCACCGTGATAAAGCGCGACTTCGGGATCTTGTACTCCTTCGCCTCACCCACCTCGGGCGTGACGATGACCGTGCGCTTGCCCTTGGTCTCACGACCAAACGAGATGGCGCCGTCGATCTCGGTGATGATCGCCTGCTCCTTGGGCTTGCGACCCTCGAACAGCTCGGCCACGCGCGGCAGACCACCGGTGATGTCCTTGTTCTTGGTCGTGCCGCGAGGCACCGTCGCGAGCACCTGGCCCGCCTCGATCTCCTCGTTGTCGCTCACCAGCAAGGTGGCGCCCACGGGCAGCGGGTGGCTGGAGAGGACCTTGCCGCCCTTCTTGTTCTCGCGCACCGTGATGCGCGGGCGCACGTTGGTGTCGCGGCTCTCCACGATCGTCTTCTGCGACAGACCCGTGTTCTGGTTGAACGTCTCCTCCATCGACATGCCGTCGATGATGTCCTCGAACCGCACCAGACCAGGCTTGTCCGTGAGCACGGGCGTGACGTAGGGGTCCCACTCCGCCATGATCGCGCCGCCCTCGATCTTCTCGCCATCGGCGTAGAAGATCTTGGCGCCGTAGGTCACAGGATAGCGCTCACGCTCACGACCACGCTCGTCGCAGATCGTGACCTCACCGTTGCGGCTCAGCACGACGTAGAACGTGCGGCCCGCCAGGTCCTTCTTCTCAACGAACTTGATGTTGTTGTAGTGAACCACGCCGCTCTTGCGGATCTCGTGGCTCGACTGCTGCGTGCCGACCGACGACACACCACCGATGTGGAACGTGCGCATGGTCAGCTGCGTGCCGGGCTCACCGATGGACTGCGCGGCGATCGTGCCGACCGCCTCGCCAACGTTCACCAGACGACCGCGCGACAGGTCGCGGCCATAGCACAGGGCGCACACACCCTCCAGAGTCTGACAGGTCAGCCCTGAGCGGATGCGCACGCGCTCCACGCCCGCCTCGTCGATCGCCTCGGCCTTGGCCTCGTCGATCTCCTCGTTGGCTTCCACCAGCATGTTGTCATCTTGATCCCACACGGGCTCAAGCGCCACACGACCCAAGATGCGGTTACGCAGCGCCTCAATGAGCTCGCCGCCCTCGTACAGCGCCTGCACGTCGATGCCGTCCAGCGTGCCGCAGTCGTACTCCATGATCGTGCAGTCGTTGGCCACGTCCACCAGACGACGGGTCAGGTAACCCGAGTTCGCCGTCTTGAGCGCCGTGTCCGCCAGACCCTTACGCGCGCCGTGCGTCGAGATGAAGTACTCGAGCACGGTCAGCCCCTCACGGAAGTTCGCCGTGATGGGCGTCTCAATGATCTCACCTGAGGGCTTGGCCATCAGACCGCGCATACCCGAGAGCTGACGCATCTGCTGGGCAGAACCACGCGCGCCCGAGTCAGCCATGATGTAGATCGAGTTGAACGACGGCGCCTCATGGCTCGCCCCCGTGAACGGATCCACATAGGTCTGCTGCTCAATGCCCTTGAGCATCGTCTTGGCGATCGAGTCCGTGCAGCTCGCCCAGATGTCGACCACCTTGTTGTAGCGCTCGCCATCGGTGATCAGACCCTCCGTGAACTGACCCTCGATGTCCAACACCTCCGCGCGCGACGCGTCCACGATGTCCCACTTGTTCGTCGGGATGACCATGTCCTTGATCGCGATCGAGATGCCCGCGCGCGTCGAGTAGGTGTAGCCGATGCTGCGCAGCGCGTCGGCCAGCAGCACCGTCTCCTTGCTGCCCGCGTCGCGGTACGCCATGTCGATCAGCCGACCCAGCGCCTTCTTGTCCATGTTGCGGTTGACCGCGTCAAACGGCAGCGACTGCGGCACCTGCTCGAAGAACAGCACGCGACCGACCGTGGTCGGCACGATCTGCCCCTCGTAGCGCACGCGGATCGCCGCCTGCAAGTCCACCTCGCCATGGTCGAAGGCCATGCGGACCTCCTCCATGTTCGCGAACAGGCCCTGGATCACGCGACCCTTGTCGTCCTCACGGTAGTGGCCCTTGGCGAAGGGGCGCTCGCGCGTCATGTAGTAGCAGCCGAGCACGATGTCCTGCGTCGGCCCGATGATCGTGCCACCGTGCGCGGGCGACAGGATGTTGTTGGTGCTCAACAGCAGCACGCGCGCCTCGGTCTGCGCCTCCAGAGACAGCGGCAAGTGGACCGCCATCTGATCGCCGTCGAAGTCGGCGTTGTACGCCGCACACACCAGCGGGTGCACCTGGATCGCCTTGCCCTCCACCAGCACCGGCTCGAACGCCTGGATGCCCAAGCGGTGCAGCGTCGGCGCGCGGTTGAGCAGCACAGGGTGCTCCTTGATGACCT
>CAYXWB010000505.1:0-2929 GCA_964468515.1 uncultured Bradymonadales bacterium
CTCCTCGATCTCCAGCGGGAACGGGCGCACCTCCAGCCGCAGCGGCGCGCCGCTGCGGCTCTCAAACTGCTCGGCGTCGAGCGTGGCCACGCGCGCATAATAGGTGCCCTCGGGCAGCGCCTCCAGACGCAGCGTGGTGGTGTCTGCTGGGGACTCGAAGGTGTCCACGAGCTGGCCGCCATCCGGCGCGCGCGCGAGCTCCACGCGATAGCGGGCGGCTGTGTCAACCTTGGCCCAGGCGACGTTGAGCTGGCTTTTGCCCTGGACCTGATAGGCGACAGGCGCCTGCGTCAGCCACGCGGGGGCGGGGGGCAGGGGGCGCGGGGGCGTAGGATCTTGGCCATGCGCCACCTTGGTGCCCATGTTGGCGGGGAGCTTGACGACCTTGCGCCTCTTCTTGGGGTGTGGCCTGTCGTGCTTGGTGTGTGGGGTGGTATCGCGCCCGTTCACCGTGACGCCTCGGCCGGTGTGATTGGAGACGCGCGTGGTCTTGCGCACGTCGACCGTCAGCACGACCTCGCCAAGATCGATGTAGGTGTCAGCGCTGGGGGTCTCGACCTCCAAGCCGTGCGGTGCGCCTGGGGCTTGCCCCGACAGCTCACCCAGGCGGCTGCGCAGGGCGCCGCGCTCAAGCTCCACGCGCGAGCCCGCGCGCTGAAACACGCTGGAGCGCGGGCCATAGATGACCACCAAGGTGTTCTCGCGCAGATCGAGCGCGTCGCGCGACTCCAAGAACCTGACGCGCGCGCTGGAGTCCTCGCCAGCGTTGACGCGCCACTGGCTCCACAGCTTCTGCCCTGCGGCGGCGCGCTTCCAATCGGCCGCTTGAGGTTCGCGGGCGGCGACCTGGTTGCGACGCTCTGCGACCTCGGCGTCAGGCGACTGCGCCAGCTCCTCGCGGGTGGGGAGCTTCAAGCGCTGGCCTGGGACGATCAAGAATTCTTGGTTAAACTCATTGTACTTAGCGAGCATCTTGTAGCACAGCTGGCCATCCTTGTAGACCTTGCGCGCGATGCCAATGCAGGTGTCACCGCGCACCACCGTGTACTCAATGAAGCGCTGCTGCGCGGCCAGGGGTGCGGCCCACAGGGTGATGATGAGGCCGAGCAGCGCGGCGCGGTGATTCACAGGTCGTCTCATAGTCAGCGCCTCCTCTTGGCCTTGCGCAGCGCGCGCTGCGTCTTCCTGACGAGCTCTGCGTGATCGATCGGCAGCGTGACCGTCTCCATCACGCCCGCTCTGGCGAGCGCGGTGATCCTGTCGAGGTCTTGCGGGAAGACGCCCGCCATGACGGCGTAGCCCGCCTCGACCATCGCCTCAAGCTGGGCGGCGCTCGCCACAGGGGCGAACACGACCGCGCCTACGCTCGCTTGCTCGACGCGCTCGATCGCGCGCGCGCGGATCCCACAGGCGCCAAGCGCGATCATCATGTCCGCGTCGGGCAGCTGCCCCAGCACCGACAGCTCCCCCAAGATCGCCACTTGGCGGCTGGTCACGGGCCGATGCGGCGCGGTGGGTACCAAGCCCTCCTCGGTGTTGAGCAAGGCCAGGTCGCGATCGCGAGAGGGGGCCTCGCGGCGCGTCTGCCCCTCGACCATGCGCTGCGCGCGCGACTGCAACACTTGCACGCTGCGGCCCGTGTCATCTGGCGAGGCGATCAGCTCATGCATCGCGCGCAGCGCATCGTCGGCGCTGGGGCGGCGCGCCGCCTCCTTGTGCAGCAGCTGCATCACCAGCACCTCCAGCGCGGGCGGGATGGTGGCGTTCGGGGCCAGCTGGCTTGGGGGGGTGGGCGGGACGAACAGGTGGCGGGTGAGGATCTCCATGACCGTCGGCGCGTCGAACGGGGGCAGGCCTGTCATCAGCTCATAGAGGATCACCCCCATGGCGTAGAGGTCCGTGGCGGGGCCGATGTCACGGCTGCCCGAGGCCTGCTCCGGCGACAGATACATCGGCGTGCCGGTGATGCGCCCCTCGACCTGGGTCATGCGGCGCAGATCCGAGGCGTCGGCGATGAACGCCAACCCAAAGTCGACCACCACCAAGCGCGGCTCACCCGTGGAGGTGGCCTCTAGCATGAGGTTCTCAGGCTTCAGATCGCGATGCACGAGCTGCATCGCGTGGGCGGCGACGAGCACCTGCGCCAGCTGCTCACCGACGCTCAAGGTGAGCGCCAGAGGCGCGGGCTGACCATCTGTCATGCGCTCACGCAGCGCGCCGCCGCTGAGCAGCTCCATGATGATGTAGAGCAGCCCCCGCCAAACGCCCGTGTCATAGACCTGCACCGCGTTGGGGTGCGTGAGGCGCGCGTTGATGCGCGCCTCACGCTCAAACCGGGCGCGATAGTCATCATTGAGGCTGAACTCGGGCAGCATCACCTTGAGCGCGAAGTCGCGACGCAAGCCCTTGTGATGCAACCGATAGACCGCCCCCATCGCCCCCTGGCCGAGCTGCTCGATCACCTCATAACGCTCTAAGAACAGCTCCCCCGGCTGCGGCAGCTGCACCGGCCCCTGGCTCATACGCGCACCTCATAGAGCATCAGCGCGCTGGCCTGGCCCGACAGCTCGCGCTCGCCAAGCGCCACCACATCAAAGCCCGAGCCTGCCGCCTCACAGGTCGCCTGCGTCGTCAGGATCTGCATCGGCCGCGCGATCGACTCCAGCCGCGCGGCCACGTTCACCGTGTCTCCGATCACCGTATACTCCATGCGCGTGCGCGATCCGATGTTGCCCACGATCGCGTCGCCTGTGTGAACGCCAATGGCCAGCTGCAACGTCAGGCCGTAGCGCTGCTGCCAGCCCGCGTTGCCCAGCTCCAGCCAGCTCAAGATCTCCTCGGCCGCTTGCAGCGCCAGCGCCGCATGATCGGGCTGCGCTTGCGGCGCGTTCCAGAACGCCATCACGCAGTCGCCCAAGAACTTGTCAAC
>CAYXWB010000506.1:0-2927 GCA_964468515.1 uncultured Bradymonadales bacterium
GCGCCTTCGGCGCGCGTGGACCCCGCCCCGCGCAGCGAGGCGTTGTCCACGCGCCCATACGCGCGCGCGCGCGCGCGCCAGGGCGCGCCAGGCGCCGCGCGCACGCGCGGCGCCTCGTAGCGGTGCGACAGCGCCCCTTGCGCCCACACAGGCAGCTCATCAAGCCACGCGCCATATTGATTGGGCCAAGGCGCGGGCCACTGCGGCGACACGATCGCCACCGACAGCCCGCGCTGTCGCAGCGCCGCCGCCATCGCCATCCCCGCAGGCCCCGCGCCTAACACCAGCGCGTCATGCGTCTGCTCGCTCACGCTCACCTCATTCGCTCATGGAGCTCACGTGCTCACACTCATCAAGAGGTGGCCGCGCCTGTCTAAGATACGCACACCCCGTGTACAGGTGCATCGGTGGTCGCAAACGACCACAAAAGCGGCCGCCCAGCGCACCCCATGCCAGATCGTGTGCATCTTTGTTTGATGCGCGATGATGCTGGCGCTGGTTCAATGAAGCGTGAGGCCTGCCATGGTAATACAACACGATCTGATCACGCTCGCCCCACCCACGCAGCCGCTGCGACGCGAGCTGCTTGAGGTGCCGGGCGCGTTCTTGTGGTGGTATGTCGATCTCATCAATGAGGCGGGCGACGGCTTGGTGGCGATCTGGTCGTATGGGCTGCCGTTTCTGCCAGGCATCGCCAGCGCGGCGCGCCGTGGCGCGCCGCGTCCTCCTGGCGAGAGGCCCAGCCTCAACGTGGTGATCTACCGCGCGGGCCAGCCAGTGTGCTATCTGCTGCAAGAGTATGCGCCGGATGAGGTGAGCTGGGAGGCGGGCCGATGGCGGTTTGGCCACAACCTCATCACGCAGCGCGTCGAGGATCATCAGGTGCACCTGGACCTCACGCTGGACTGCGCGCTGGCAGGCACCAAGGAGCGGCTGCGCGGCAGCGTTCAGGTCTCAGGCGTGGCGCGCGTGTCATGCGGCGATGAGGCGCATGACACGCGCGGCGCGCACGACTGGTCGCCGCTGATGGGGCCAGCCAGCGGCGTCGTCGATCTGCGCGCAGGTCAGGCGCACTATAAGTTTGAGGGGCGCGCGTATCATGATCGCAACAGCGGCGAGGCGCCCTTGCACGCGCTGGGCTTCGAGGATTGGATCTGGGGCAGGCTCGCGTTTGAGGGGGAGGAGATCCTCTATTATATCTTGTGGCCGCGCGGCGGCGGCGCGCCCGAGGCGCTGGGCGTGCGCATCGACGCGAGCGGCCGCACGACGCTCGTGCGCGGCCTCGACGTGCGCCTGTCATCGCCCGCGTGGAGCCCCATGGGGATGCGCTGGCATGAGCGCGTGGAGCTGTTCGATGAGGGCGCCCTGTGGCTCGACGCGCGCGTGACCCAGACGCTCGACATGGGGCCGTTCTACCAGCGCTTTCAGCTTGAGGCGACGCGCCAAGGCGCGGGCGCGGTGGGCATCGGCGAGGCGTGCTTGCCGGACAGGATCGATCTGGCGGCGCATCGGCCGCTGGTGCAGATGCGCATCGGGCGCCCGCGCCGCAGCTCCATCTGGCTGCCCCTGTTCTGCGGCCCGCGCCAAGGGCGCGTGACGCGCTTGCTGTCGCAATTCTTGCCCAAAGGCGCGCGATGACCGCGCTTGAGCTGCTGACTGTGGCGAGCGTGGCGAGCGCGAGCTGCGCGGGGTTGGCCTGCGGCCTCACCGCGCTCAACGCGCTGACGTGGCCGCGCGGTGAGGCCGCAGGCCGCGTGGCGGAGCGCGTCAGCGTGCTCATCCCGGCGCGCGATGAGCAGGCCACGATCGAGGCCTGCGTCCGCCACGTCATGGCGTCGACGCACCCGCTCCATGAGGTCATCGTCTATGATGATGGCTCCACGGATGCGACGCCCGCGCTGCTGACAAAGCTCGCTGAGGAGTTCCCCAAGCTGCGCGTAGCGCAAGGTGACGGGCTGCCCGCAGGCTGGGTTGGCAAGCCGCACGCCTGTCATCGCCTCGCCAAGCTCGCCACGGGTGATGTGCTCATCTTCCTCGACGCGGACACTCGCCTGAGCCCCACGGGGCTGGCGCGCGCGGCCTCGCTCTTGACCAGGCTGCGCGCGGATGTCGTGACGGCGGTGCCGCGCCAGCAGGTCGGCAGCGTCGCGGAGCGGCTCATCTTGCCGCTGCTGCATGTGACCTACACGAGCTGGTTCCCGCTGGCGCTCACTTATCTGAGCCGCGACGTGCGCTTCTTGGCCGCCAATGGGCAATTCTTGGCGGTGCGTCGCGCGGCGTATGAGCGCGCGGGCGGGTTCGAGGCGGTGCGTCGCGAGGTCGTCGATGACATGGCGCTGTGTCGCGCGCTCAAGTCCAGCGGCGCGCGCGTGGTGTTCGCGGACGGCCATCACATCGCCACCTGCCGGATGTACCAAGACGGGCGTCAGGTGTGGGAGGGGTTCTCCAAGAACATCTACGCGGGCTTAGGCGCCAAGCCGCTGGCGCTGGTGTTCGTCATCGCGCTCTACACCATGACCTTCATCGCGCCTTATGTTTGGCTGGGGCTAGGGTTGAGCGGGGTCGCCCCGGAGCTTGTGCGCTGGGGCGCGCTGGGGGTGGGGTTGAACCTCGCGCTGCGCCTGATCTTGATGGCGCGCCAGCGCCACGGCGCGCTCAGCGTGCTGTTACACCCGGTGGCCACGCTGGGGTTATTGGCGATCGCGGTGAACTCATGGCGCTGGCATCGGCGCGGCGCGATCCGCTGGCGCGGTCGCACCTACGCGCCGGGCGCGGACGACGCTGACGCGTCGCCCGCGCCCACAGATTCAAGCCAGCACGCGCGCCCCAGCGCGCTCACCTCACAGGAGATCCAGCGATGAGCGAGCAGGTTGACGCGGTGGTGATCGGGGCGGGCATGGGCGGCTTGAGCGCCGCGCTGGGGCTTG
>CAYXWB010000507.1:0-2921 GCA_964468515.1 uncultured Bradymonadales bacterium
GCGGCGCGCTTACCAGCGCCTGCTCCAGCACCTCGATCACGCGCCGCGCGGCCCCTTAGAGACCGACCCCTCACGCAAGCAGCTCATCCCCTATGTGATCTTCACGCGCGGCGCGCAGCTGTGGACGATGGCGCGCACGAGCGCTCAGCATGAGGCGCGCCTGCATGGCCGCCTCTCACTGGGCGTCGGCGGTCACATGGAGCGCGTGGACGCGGGCGCCGAAGATCCGATCCAAGCCGCCACCTGGCGCGAGCTTCACGAGGAGCTCGTGCTGCCTGAGGGGTTAGCGCTTCAGCTCGTGTATCGCGGCATCCTCAACGATGACGACACCCCTGTGGGGCAGGTCCACCTGGGGATCATCGCCACCTGCGCGCTGCCGCCTGAGGCGACGCTCCAGATCCGCGAGGCGGACAAGATGACAGGGCAGTGGTGGGCGCTTGAGCAGCTGCATCAAGCCTCGTCACGCTTAGAGAGCTGGTCAGCGCTGCTGCTCGACAAGCTCCCTGGCTGGCTGGCCACATGACTCAGCTCGCGGCCTCTTGGCGCCACGGCGAGCTGAAGAGCGCGTGCAGGGCGTTGGCGGCCTGTAGCGCTGAGGCGCGTGGCACAGCCCACGACACGCGCGCGGTGTGACAGGAGAGCGCGAGCGGCGTCAAGCCCGCGTCACACAGCGCCTGATGCCCCTGCATGATCCAGCGCGCCTGTCCGCCGATGCCGTGGCCGATGAGGCTGACCAGCGCCTCCTGCTCCACGCGCACATCGTCGCCGAGCGCGCGCAGCGCGTCGGTGAGCGACGCCTCATCGTGGATGTTCTCGGGGTTCAAGAAGGCCACGAGCCCTTGGCCTGGCCGCCAATCACAGATCACTGTGTCGAGCGCGTCGAGGCGAAGCATCACCGCGTCGGCGCTCTGCTGCGCGCGCACGAGCATGCCCGCGCTCAGGTGGCTGACGGCGACCGCTGGGATGCCAGCCTCAACGCGCGCGGCGCGCGCGTCGAACCCGTCCGGGCGCACCATCGTGCCGCGCGACTCCCCCTGGCCATGCACGCGGCGCGCGTGCAGCGCGATCTGCGCGCGGCGCGCAAACTCGACCGCCTGCTCGTTGAGCACCTTGGCGCCCGCGCGGGCCATCTCCAGCATCTCATCGTGGCTGAGCGTCAACAGCTGCGTCGCGCTCAACACCACGCGCGGATCGGCGCTGTAGACGCCGTCCACATCGCTATAGATCTCACAGGCCTGCGCCCCCAGCGCCGCCGCCAGCGCCACAGCGGTGGTGTCGCTGCCGCCGCGCCCGAGCGTCGTGACCTCGCGCTTGTAGCTTGTGCCTTGGTAGCCCGCCACGATCACGATGGCGCCCCGATCTAGCTCGTCTTGCACGCGAAAGGGGCGCACATCAATGATGCGCGCGTTGGCGTGGCTGGCGGTGGTGATGATCCCACACTGCGACCCTGTGAGGCTGATGGCCTCTAGCCCTTCTTGCTGGATCGCCATCGACAAGAGCGCCATGGAGATGCGCTCTCCCACGGACAAGAGCATGTCCAGCTCGCGCCGCGAGGGGTTAGGGGAGAGCTCACGCGCCATACGCAGCAGATCATCGGTGGTGTCGCCCATCGCAGAGACGACGACCACGACATCATAGCCGCGGCGCTTGGTCGCGACGATCTGGCGCGCGACCGCGCGCAGCCGCGCTAAATCTGCGACGGAAGATCCACCATACTTCTGGACCAGAGTGGGCATGCACGCCTCCTTGCGCGCGAGGACCGCTCGCGATGATAGGACGGACAGCGGGCGAGGCGACGGGGGCGCCTCACGGCAGGCCTCAGACGGCCTTGACGAGCATCGGGAAGATCGCGGCCACGAGCGCCAGCAGCGCCCCCGCGCACAGCGCGATGAGGGCCACATTGAGCGCGCCCAGCGACATGCCACCGGCGAAGAGCACCAGCGCCAGCAGCGCGCCTATACCAAGCAGCCCAGCGCGCAAGCCCGGGCGCGCTGGCAACAGCGCGCCCACCAGCGTCAGCAGCCCCGACAGCCCAGGCCCAACACCTAAAGCCAGCGCGACGGGCTCGGCGGGCAGCCCAGGCGCCAAGCTCAACCCCAGCGCGGCGAACATCGCCAGCGCGGCGCTGCCGCCGAACAGGACCTGGATCCCGCGTGAGAGCCCACCCTCAGCGCGCACGGCGGGGGGCGCTTGGGCGGGCAGCGGCGTCGGCGTTGACGCGGCAGACTGCGTCGTCATCGGCGCAGGCTCCAGCGGCACATGAGGCAAGAGCTCCAGCTCAGCGGACGCCCACGAGGGCGTAGGCGCGCTCACGCGCTGCGGCTCGGGACGCGGCGCCTCGACAGGTGGGGGCACCTCGACAGGTCGAGGCGCCTCCACCTCCCCATGACGCGGCACCTCCACGGCGGGGGTCGGCAGCTGCTGGCGCAGCGCGGGCGGGGGCTCCATCACGGGGGTCGGCGCCTGCTGGCGCTGGGGCGCGGGTGCGTCAAACGAGGGGATGGGGAACTGCGCGCCACCGAGCAGCCGCGCCGCCTCGGCGCCGACCACCGCTTGCCCCTCGCGCGTCGGCGCGTCATCGGCAGCGGGCGGCTCCAGCGTATAAGCGGCGCTGGCGAGCGAGGCGATGTCATGCACGCGCGTGGCGGCGTCCATGTCCGTCTGCCCGAGCACCTCCGCGAGCTCGCGCGCGGACACCTCGCGCGTCTGCTCTTGCGAGGGCGACTGCTCGGCGTGCGAGGAGCGCTGCGCGAGCCCAGCGAGCAGTCGCGCGTCGCCTACCGTGGTGGCGTCAGGAGGCGGCTGCTCCTCCTCAAACTCATCACGCAGCACGCCAAGCTGCGCGGCGTCTGCCACGCGCGTGCTCAGCTCAGGCTCAAGCGGCTCATCGTCAAAGGGACGAAAGGGCGCCGCAGGCAGCG
>CAYXWB010000508.1:0-2879 GCA_964468515.1 uncultured Bradymonadales bacterium
ACCGCGCGCCGCGACATGGAGCAATACACCGGAGAGAAGAGCGCCATTAGACAGGCCAAGGAGGAGGCGCCGAAAGTTCTGCGTCAGGCGCGCTCATGGAGCGAGCTACACACACAGCTCGCGGCCCGTGGCATGCGCTATGAGAAGACAGGCAGTGGTGCCACGCTGTTCGTCGGTGAGGTCGGCGTCAAAGCGAGCTCGGTGGATCGCCAATCAAGCCTCACCAAGCTTGAGGCGCGCCTGGGGCCTTACACGCCGCGCGACCCCAAGCTCACCATCGCGCCGCGCGACGCGGCGCAGCCGCTGGTTAAGCGAGTCAACCCTCAGTGGGAGCGTTACCGCGATGAGCAGCTCGTCGCGCGCAAAGCATTCAAAGCCGAACAGCAGCAGCTCGGGCAGCTGCACAAACAACAGCGCGACGCGCTTCGTGACGCACAGCGCGCTGAGCGCGACCGCACATTCAAGGGGCGCGACTGGCAGGGTGTAGGGCTTGCGCGCGACGCGCTAAGAAGCGTACTCGGCGCCGAGCACGCCAAGCAAAAGCTCGACTTGAGGGATCAACAGCAGCAAGAGCGAGAGCGGCTGAAAGAGGCGCGGCGCACCCCGAGCATGAGCTTTGAGCAGTGGCTGCGGGAGCAGCAGACATCGCGCAGCCCAGACCATGCCACCGCTTGGCGGTGGCGCGAGAGCGAGCCCGGCATGATCGGCCCAGGCACACGCTCCGCAGAAGACTTGCGCGCCTACAGCGCCCAGCTGCGCCCCGGCAGTCGTTCAGTGAGCTATGTGCGTGATGGCGCACCGCAGGGCGCGCCCGCCGCGTTCATCGACTTTGGCCCGCGCGTAGACGTGCACGAGCTACGCGCCGACAGCGTGCTCGCTGCCATGCAGCTCGGCGCGCAGAAGCACGGCGGCAAGATCAGTATCAGCGGCACCGAGGCGTTTGAGAAGCTCGCCATCGAGCTCGCCGTCAAACACCGCATCCAGATCACCAACCCCGAACTTCAACCAGCCATCGCCGCTGAGCAGGCACGGCAGAAGCAGGAGCGCGGCGCGCCTACGCGCGCCGACGCCCCGAGCACCCGATTTGTCGAGGCGCGCGCGCCCGAGGCTCAGAAGCTCGATGGTCCCCTCCAAGGCAAAGCGCTCTATGACATGCACCGACAACACACGGTGGCGATTGAGGGCAGCCAGGCCGATGCCTCGCGCATCGACGCGATGATCGCCTCCAGGCTGCGCGTCACGGGTCATGGTCAAGCTGAGGTGGTCCAGCTCGTCGCGGCGCACTCTCCGACGACCCATCAAGACCGCGAGGCTTACGCCAAGCGCTGCGTGGACTACGCCTGGGGCAAGGGAGGCTCGCTCGACGCGGAGCGCTCGCGCTACCAGGTGGCGAGTTTGCGTGAGCATGAGGGCTTGAACCCACGCGGCCGCAGCCGCGATGCTGGCGAGCGGGAGCGTTGAGCACACAAATTGAGGAGGTCACTGTGGATGATGGCAATGCCATCTCGAACGTGAATGGGGGTGTCAGGGTGAAACCGTTTCACCCTGACACCCTCATCTTGTGGTGACCCATTACTTTAGCACTAGTCTAGCATTCGTCTGCATAGCCCCATTTTTGAGCGTCTAGATGCTTGAGCCACTGGCGCTTTCGACCCGCCATCTGCTGCTCTAAACGAAAGGACAAACAGCCCAAGAGCTCGTGAGACATCCCCCTCACATGCGCAAGCGGCAGCCGACCCGCGCTCGCGATATTACGAAAGACCTGCTCGCACTCCCATCCTCGCAGCTCGCGAGAGGCGAAGACCCATCCTTTCCTGCCAGAGCGCTCCGTGAATGAGAGCTGGGTGGTGAGTGGTTCAGATCGGGGTGCGTGGGGTCGTAGCCGAGGGCGCGGCTTGTAGTCCGGCGCTGCCTGATGCCACTTGCCATAGAGCGCCCGCTCAGCGGCGAGCTGAGGGTCTACGTCGCGCGCCGGAGCGAGGATGATGCGACCCATCGCCGCCGCATGTGCTGTGTCTGGATCTGTGGTCATCGCTGCCCCTCATGGACTCGTCTCTTACTCAGCAGCAGGCACTTCCACATCAGCGACAGCTGGATACTGCTCCCAGATCCTGCCATCAAGCAGGCGGCCACCAGCCTTAGGCGTCACGCCACCCCACTGCTTAAAGAAGAAGGCCACGTCCTGCGCGACACACGCGTCGCGGATGGCTTGCACCCACGGCACCCGCTCGGGTCGAGGCGTCCACACCGAGCCCTTCACATCCACGAGCGCGCGGCGCTCACGAGGCGCCTGCTTCCACAGGTGGTTGCCAGACTCGCCGCCGGCGATGACCCAAGCGAGCCCCGTCAAATCCAGCTGCTCGGGCAGCGCGCCGATGAGCGGCTCACACGACAAGAAGCGGATTATCGCTGGCACCTCGCGCAGCTCGTCCACACGCGCCCACACGCGCGCATCCTCCACGCTCGTGCCAAGCCAGATGTGGGGGCGCGGCGCATAGAGGCCTTCGTCTTGGAGCTGCTTGAGCATCTGCGCCATCTTCGCAGGCCGCTTGGTGAGCACTTGGTACTGATGCTGTGGCGTCTGCATCATCACGTCGAACACCTTGCGGATGAACTCGATCGTCGTGTCCTCGTGGAACAGGTCAGACATCGAGTTAACGAACACCTTGCGCGGTTTTTTCCAAGCCAGCGGCTCGCTGATCTTGTCCCAGTGGATCGTGAACGCGAAGCCGTCCTCATAGCGCTCGCTGCCCATCGCTTTTAAGCGCGCTGCGAGCACCTCGGCGTAGCAGTACTTGCACCCCGACGAGACCTTGGAACAGCCCGTGGAGGGGTTCCACGTCACGTCGGTCCACTCGATGTTCGATGCGTTTGCCATG
>CAYXWB010000509.1:0-2837 GCA_964468515.1 uncultured Bradymonadales bacterium
TCAGGGAGCGCCGTCACCCGCTTCGTCCTGTTGGACAACAACGGCAACGCGCTCATCCCCGCGGACACGCTCAACAACCGCGCCCTTAACTTCACCCGCGACACCGTCGCCTTCTCCTCCGGGAAGGTCTTCAGCTCGCCCGACGAGCAGTGCACCGGGGCGGCCGATTGCGACAGCCCCTTGGTCTGCGAGGTCGCTGACGCGAGCTTCGAGGAGAGCCTGCGCCGCTGTCAGATCGACGCCGGCTTTGGCCCCGATGGCGACCCCGCCTTCGTCTCCTCGCTCACCACCTCGCAGCTGTTCGGCGTGCTCGTCCAAAACACGGGCAGCCTCTCAGGCACCTTGCCTGAGGCCGTGCGCAACCTCGCCCCTGACTTTGATGGCGATGGCACCTCCGATACCAACCTCAACCAGCAGCTGTGGCAGATGCGCCGCACGGAGCGCGCGACCGATACGAGCGGGCAGCGCAAGGCCGCCCTCTCCAACATCCAGACCAGCTGGGGGCGCGTGCGTGGGCCCGCCTTCGCCTCTGGGCAGCGCACCCTCTTTGGCCTGTGGTCGTTCGGCGGTAGCCCCGCCGAGCTGCGCTCCACCATCAGCGATGACGCCCCTTGGGTCTCCGAGGAGGGCGGCGTCATCAACGCCGTGAACGCCTTCCCCAGCCCCAGCAACACCCTCAGCAGCCGCGCCGCCGTGTTTGAGTCCGCCCGCACGCTGCTCAACAGCGCCAAGGGCTACAATGACCCTGCCTATGCGGGCTTTGAGAAGGTGCTCGTCTTGTTCGTGGATGGCCCCGATCAGCTGCGCCTCGACGCGATCGACGCCCAATCAGTCGCCGCCGCGGCGACCGCCACCAACACCCGCGTGTTTATCGTCCACCTCGACGCCGCTGTGCCCACGCAGGATGTGAGCATGCAGCCTCTGTTCTTGGATGATCCTGGCTATATCAGCGATCAAGATGGCTGCGCGAGCGATGACGAGTGCAAGAACTTTGAAGAGTGTCGCCCCACGACCGCCTACGCTAACGCGCCCGGTCAGCCCGTGACACAGCCCGCCGCTGAGCGTCGCGCCCTCAGCTTCTGTCACCCCAAGCGTGATGCCAATGGGCGCATTGGCCCCATTGATGACTACGCGCTCCTCGCTTGTGAGACAGGCGGCGGCTACATCTATGTGAATCAAAGCGACGCGCTGCCTGCCAACATGGGCTGGCTCCCCTTCGCCTTGGACGGCTTGTGGGAGCTGCCCGTCAGCGTGGACGTGTTCGGGCGCGGTCAGCTCGGCGCCGGTGAGGCGCATCTGCTCCAGGTCAACATGCAGGTGACCCTCGGGGGCAGGACCATCACGCAGAGCGCGTCACAGCTCGGCAGCGCGAGCGCTAATGATAATCGCCCGGTGCTCTTCAGCGCGCCCTGAGCCTCGCCCCCTCAAGGGGTGAGCCTGGGTGTGCGAGGTGGCGCGTGTTCGAGAGAATCGACGAACTGGCTGAGAGGATGACGTGGTGAAGAGTCACACGAGGTGGTCATACCCCGCGCAAGCGCGGGCTCTAGCGGCAGCTTCGCTGCTGCTGTTGTGGGCGCCCCTGGCGGTCGCTCAAGAAGAGGGCGTTGCCCCTGAAGAGTTCCAAGTGAGCCGTGATGGCGAGGTGATCGACTCCGATGATCCCCTCTACTGGTCAACAGTGCGCGGCATTGAGACCATTCAACAGCGCCCCATCCTCAAAGAGGGGCGCTTCGCGATGACCGGCTATCTCGGCGTCGTGCCTAACAACATCTTCGAGCAGTACTTCCCCGTCGGCGCGCGCCTCAACTACTTCGTGCTTGAGAACATCGGCGTGGAGCTGTCCGGCTCTTACACCTTTGGCAAGACCACCGATCTGGAGTCTTACCTGCTCGATCAGGAGGGCGTCGGCGCCTCCGGCGTGCTGTTAGGTGATCGCCAGCAAGCGCGCTTTAACTTCGGGATCACCTGGAGCCCGATCTTTGGTAAGGCCGCTTGGCACAATCAAGCGATCAAGTACTTTGACATGTACCTGTTCGCGGGCTTCGGCGCCGTCGTCAAGAGCACCCAGCCCAACTTCGGCGCGGAGCTCTCCACCGGCGTCTCGCCAGAGGGCGCCCTGGGCGGCGGGCTCATGTTCTTCATGACGGAGCACACTGCCCTGCGCCTCGACTTTCGCCAGTTCATCTTCCAGAAAGTGAGCGGCGGCGTGGCCAACCCCTCTGAGGTGTCGCTGGGCTTCACGTACATGCTGTGAGCTTCGCCTGCGCCTCATCCTTGTGATGAGGCGTCGCTCTAGCCCCCATGCGCGTGTGCCCTCCCCGTAAGTGCAGATGATGAGGATCAACCCCATGAAGCGACATGTGATGATGGCGCTGGTAGCGCTAGGCGCGTTGAGCGCCGCGACCCCCGCGCTCGCCCAAGAAGAGCGCGAGTTTGAGGGGCCGCTCCAAGAGCAGCTCCGCGAGTACTGGTCGGTGGAGCGCGAGCTGACCGTGGTGCGTGAGCGCCTGTTCAGCCGAGAAGGCAAGATCGAGCTCGGCCTGATGACAGGCCTCATGAGCAGCGACCCCTTCTATTGGTATGTCCCGCTCGGCGGGCGCATCGGCTACTCCCTCACCGAACACCTCGCCCTTGAGATCGAGGGCAACTACGCGCTCGCTAATAACACCGAGCTGCATGACTTCCTCATCAGCGAGCGTGAGGACTCCTTTAACTCCGACACCGATCTGGGCGATCGCTTCACCTGGCAGGCCAGCGCCCTCGTCGTGTGGCGACCGCTCTATGGCAAGTGGGCCGCGCTCCAGCGCAAGCTCTCTCACCTCGACTTCAACCTGTCG
>CAYXWB010000510.1:0-2833 GCA_964468515.1 uncultured Bradymonadales bacterium
ATGAGCGCGAGCAGACGCTCAACCAGCTGCTCGTGGAGATGGACGGCTTCGAGGCCACGGAGAACGTGATCATCGTCGCCGCGACCAACCGCCCTGACGTGCTGGACCAGGCGCTGCTGCGCCCTGGCCGCTTTGATCGCCGCGTCATGGTCAGCCCGCCCGATGTGCGCGGACGCGAGCAGATCCTCAAGATCCACGCGCGCCGCACGACGACCTCGCCGAGCGTCGACTTGAAGCAGATCGCGCAGAGCACCCCCGGCTTCTCGGGCGCGGATCTGGAGAACTTGGTGAACGAGGCCGCCCTGATGGCCTCACGCAAGAACAAGGACGAGATCGAGCTGAGCGACTACGAGGACGCCAAGGACAAGGTGCTCATGGGCGCCGAGCGAAAGAGCGCGGTCATCGGCCCCAAGGAGAAGCGCCTCACCGCGTATCACGAGGCGGGCCATGCGCTGGTGGCGATCCTGCTCGATGAGACGGACCCCGTGCACAAGGTGACGATCATCCCGCGCGGTCGCGCGCTGGGCGTCACGCAGCAGCTGCCCGTGGAGGATCGCTACACCATGACGCGCCGCTACGCGACGCAGCGCTTGGCCGTGCTCATGGGCGGTCGCGCCGCTGAGGAGCTGGTGTTCGGTGAGATCACAAGCGGCGCGGGCAATGACATCGAGGTCGCCACCGATATGGCGCGCAAGATGGTGTGTGAGTGGGGCATGAGCGACGCGATTGGGCCGCTGCGCTACGCCTCAGGTAACACCAACCCTTTCTTGCAAGGCGGCGGTGACACCTCGCGCGCGCACTCGGAGAAGATGGCTCAGCGCATTGATGATGAGATCCACCGGCTGGTGACTGAGCAATATGACGCGGCGCTGACGCTGCTGCGCGAGCATCATCACCAGCTGACGCTGATCAGCGAGGCGCTGCTGGAGGTCGAGGTGCTCGACACCGAGGAGCTGCGCCTCTTGATGGAGCATGGTGACATTGAGGCGGTGCGCAAGCGCCGCGCCGTGCGCCAGCAGGTCGCTGAGGAGGCGCGCCAGCGCGCCCCAAAGACGGGCTTCAGCTCCAAGCTCAAGGATCAGCTCACAGACCTGGCCAAGCCCGCCCCTGACAGCTCGCCAGAGGCCATCTGAGCGAGCATCGCGCCGCCTCGCGCGCTGACGCGAGGCGGCACGCCCACCCTCAACCGCCGTCAGGTCATCCTTGTACGCACCATGCCCTGAGCCGCTGCGCGCGCGCCACGTCACGTTGCACTTCGACACCCAGCGTCACCTGATGGGGATCCTCAACGTGACGCCAGACTCCTTCTCCGATGGGGGGCACTATCACGCGCGCGATGAGGCCATCGCGCGCGCGCTCGTGATGCTTGATGAGGGCGCCTCGATCATTGACATTGGCGGTGAGTCCACGCGGCCAGGCGCCTCGCCTGTGAGCGCGCGCGCGCAGCTGGAGCGCATCCTGCCCGTGATCGATGAGGTGCTCACGCGCCGCCCTGACACGATCTTCAGCGTTGACACCACCCGGGCTGAGGTCGCCGAGGCGGCGCTGGCCGCAGGCGCCTGCATCATCAACGATATCAGCGGGTTGAGCTTTGACCCGGAGCTCGCCAGCGTGGTCGCCCATCATGAGGCAGCGCTCGTGTTGATGCACGTGCGCGGCGACGCCACGACGATGCATCAGCCCCACCTCTATGAGGATGTGGTCGCTGAGGTGGAGGGTTTTCTGCAAGCGCAGCTTGAGCGCGCGCGCGCAGAAGGCATCGGCGCCGATCAGCTCATCCTCGATCCGGGCTTGGGGTTTGGCGGCAAGTCGAGCGCGGACAACTACACGCTGTTGCGCGGCGTGGAGCGGCTGTCACAGCTGGGCTATCCGCTGCTGATCGGTCCCTCGCGCAAGCGGATGATCGCGGCGGCGATCGGCGCGCAGCGCCCCGCGCATGAGCGTGATTGGGGCACAGCGGCGGCGGTGGCATGCGGGGCGCTGTTGGGGGCTCACATCATGCGCGTGCATCAGGTGGCCTCGATGCGCGATGTGCTGCGCGTGAGCGAGGCGGTGATGGGGATGGGCGCGGGCACGACGATCGCGCGATGAGGGTCAGGTAAAAAGTTTCTCACCAGATGATAACATGTTATAGGTGCGACCACGTCGCGCGCGATGACTCATCACACCCTGCGGGGCCATACGCTGGATGAACGCCCTGTTCGACATCTTGCAAATCTCAAGCTGGCGGGAGGCGCCCCTGGTGCTGTTGGATCTGGCGATCGTGTATTACATCGTCTACCGGATCTTGCTGCTCATCAAGGGGACGCGCGCGGCGCAGATGTTGCTCGGGCTGATGATCGTGATCGTGAGCTTCTTCGTGTCGGGGCGAGGCTCGCTTGATCTGCGGATCACGCACTGGTTCTTAGACAAGTTCATCGCCAACTTCATCATCGTGATCGTGATCATCTTCCAGCACGATATTCGCCGCGCGCTGGCGCAAGCGGGCAGCACACCGTGGCTGTCCAGCTCGCGCTCATATCAAGAGGCGAGCGTGCTGGAGGAGGTGATCAAGGCGTGCGTGATGCTGTCCTCGCGCCAGATCGGGCTGCTGGTGGCGATCGAGCGCGAGGCCGACTTAGGGCACATCATCGCGGACAGCATCAAGCTCGACGCGGAGGTGTCCAAGGATCTGCTGTTCACGATGTTCTTGCCCGAGCACCAGAACCCGCTGCATGACGGGGCGGCGATCATCCAGAAGGGTCGCATCGCGGCCGCGGGCTGCTTCTTGCCGCTGACGAACAACCCCAACGTCGAGAAGACCTTTGGCACGCGCCACCGCGCGGCGATCGGC
>CAYXWB010000511.1:0-2828 GCA_964468515.1 uncultured Bradymonadales bacterium
TGTGATGCGCAGACGCCCTGTCTCTTCCAGGCTCCTATTCACTTTTCAAAGAGCGATGTGGTCTCCCTCACCGCGTCCGCCCATCATAGCGATGAGGAGCAGACTGTCAACACCTTTTTTCGGAGTTTTTTCCGAGGAGGTGTTTGCCCCGTCTCTCGACGCGTGGCGGAAGATGCTGGGCAGCTTCTACCGGGCAGACCGTGTGCTCTCTGCGCTGGCGTCGCTTTGTGAGCGGCGCCGTGCAGCGGAAGAGCGATATTAGTCATCTGTCGCTGAGCGTCAACCCTATTTGTAAAAAATTCTTCTGCAGGCGGAATTGAGCGGCGAGTTTCGGGGCAGACGGGCGCTGTTCACGAGGGGGATGCCCTGCTATATCAAGGCGCTGCGACGAGGTACGTCGCGGGCGATGAGGAGCTGACACGATGCGCATTATCTCAGGAGAGGCGCGCGGGCGAACGCTCGCGAGCCCCAAGGGCGATCAGATCCGGCCCACCACTGATCGTGTGCGTGAGGCCATGTTCTCGATCTTGGGCGGCCTCTATGGGCTGCATGTGGTGGATGGGTTCGCGGGCACGGGCGCGCTGGGGTGTGAGGCGCTGAGCCGAGGGGCCGCACGCTGTGTGTTTATGGACGTGGCGCCTGTGGCGATCGGCTTGGTGCAAGAGAACCTCAAGCGCACGCGCCTGGAGGCGCGCGCCAGCGTGGTGCGCGAGCCGTTCGCGCGCGGTTGGCGCGGCTTAGAGGGTGGGGTCAACCTCGTGTTGTTGGATCCTCCTTATGGGACGGCGCTGGCGCAAGAGGCGTTCGACGCGATCGAGGCCGCGCCGCAGCAGCTCGCGCCGGGCGCGCGGATCATGTTGGAGCAGGAGCTCGCCGATCCTGTCCCGCGCGTGAGCGCGTTGCGCTTGGAGAACACGCGGGTTTACGGGCGCACGCGGCTGACGTTTTGGAGCGCGCCCCATGACAAGGGTTCAGAGGAGGAGTGAGCGATGACGCGACGCGCGATCTATGCGGGCAGCTTTGACCCGCTGACGTTGGGGCACGCCGATCTGATCCAGCGCGGGCTGGCGTTGTTCGACGTGGTGGTGGTGGCGGTGGCACCGAACATCCGCAAGCAGCCGCTCTTTGAGGTGATGGAGCGTGTGGCGATGATCCGGGAGGTGTTCCCTGACAGCGCGCGCGTGGTGATCGCCTCGCTGGACGGGCTGCTGATCGACGCGGCGCGCGCGCAGGGGTGCCAAGCGATCTTGCGCGGGTTGCGCAGCGTGACGGACTTTGAGTATGAGCTGCCGATGGCGACGATGAACCGCTGCTTGGCCCCGCAGATTGAGACGGTCTTCTTGATGACCTCGCCAGAGCTGGCTGCGGTCAGCTCAAGCTTGATCAAGGAGGTGGCGCGTTTTGGTGGAGACATCAGCGCGTTCGTGCCCGATCCTATAGGGCAGAGGCTCCGTGACAAATACCCCCCGCAGGTCTGAGCAGACCTCACTGACTGAAGGAGCGACCTTGAAGCTGGCCGCACGACTCTCTCTGATCAAGCCCTCCCCTACCCTCGCGATCACGGCGCGCGCCAAGGCGCTCAAGGCGCAAGGTGTGGATGTCATCAGCTTCGGCGCTGGCGAGCCAGACTTCGACACGCCGCGCGCGGCGTGTGAGGCGGCCATGCGCGCGCTGCGCGAGGGCAAGACGCGCTATATTGATGTGCCAGGGTTGCCTGAGCTGCGCGCCGCCATCGCGGCTGATTACACGGAGCGTCGCGGGCGCGCGGTGAAGGCGAGCGAGGTGATCGTGTCGACGGGGGGCAAGCAGGCGCTGTTTAATGCGGCGCTTGCGGTGTTTGGCCCCGGCGATCGCGTGATCGTGCCTGGCCCCTATTGGGTGAGCTATCCGGAGCAGCTGGTGTTGGCGGAGGCGGAGCCTGTGTTCGTGAGCTGCGATGCGCAGACCGACTTCAAGCTCACTGCGGCGATGCTGGCCGACGCGCTGAAGACCCACCAGGGCATCACGGGCCTCGTGCTGTGCTCGCCGTCGAACCCCACGGGCGCGGTGTATGATGCGAATGAGCTGGAGGCGCTGGCGCAGGTGCTGCGTGAGCATCCAGACGTGTCGGTGTTCTTCGACGCGATGTATGACCGGCTCTACTACGATGGCGAGATCGCGCCGGACCTCGTCGCGGTGGCGCCGGAGCTGGCCTCCCGCGTGCTGACGTTCAACGGGTTTAGCAAGACTTATGCGATGACAGGCTGGCGTTTGGGCTATGCGATCGGGCCTGAGGCGATCATCAAGGGGCTGAGCGCGCTGCAGAGCCAGTCGACGTCGAACGCGACGACGTTCGCGCAGTATGGTGCGCTGGCAGCGTTGAAGGAGGTGCCGGACGCGGAGATCGACGCGATGCGCGAGGCGTTTCGACGCAGGCGCGACCTGATCGTGGCGGGGCTCAACGCGATCCCTGGCGTGAGCTGCGCGATGCCTGGTGGCGCGTTCTATGTGTTCCCCGACTTCTCGGCGCACATTGGCGAGGGGAGCGCGCGCGGGTTCGAAGATGACCTGGCGCTGGCGGCTTATCTGTTGGATGAGGCGAAGGTGGCGCTGGTGCCGGGGTCAGCGTTTGGGGCGCCGGGGTTCATGCGTCTGTCGTATGCGACGAGCGACGCGCTGATCAGCGCGGGGCTTGAGCGGCTGCGCGATGCGCTGAGCTGATAAAATGAAGGGCGTGAGGGTGAGGCTTAACAAGCCTCACCCGCACGCCCGTCATCGGCAGGAGAGCGTCAACGTGCTTTAAGGGGCGCCCGCTTCGGGCAGGTCCGCATAGGCGCCGTCGACGCAGC
>CAYXWB010000512.1:0-2816 GCA_964468515.1 uncultured Bradymonadales bacterium
CTCGCCGCGCACCACGCGCAAGATGTTGCCCTTATCATGCACGTTGAACACGACGATCGGCATGTTGTTGTCCATGCACAGGCTGATGGCGGTGGAGTCCATCACGCGCAAACCGCGCGACAGCACCTCCAGATAGCTCAAGCGCTCGAAGCGCTTGGCCTCTGGCACCTTGCGAGGATCCGCGTCATAGACGCCGTCAACCTGCGTGCCCTTCAAGATCACCTCCGCGTGACACTCCATCGCGCGCAGCGCGGCCGCCGTATCGGTGGTGAAGTAGGGGTTGCCGGTGCCGGCGGCGAGGATGACGACGCGGCCCTTCTCCAGGTGTCGGATGGCGCGGCGGCGGATGTAGACCTCCGCCACCTCGTTGATCTGCAAGCCTGTCTGCACGCGCGTGGGCACGCCGAGCTTCTCAATGGCGTCTTGCAGCGCGAGCGCGTTGATGACGGTGGCGAGCATGCCCATGTGATCGGCGGTGGCGCGATCCATACCAGCGGTGCTGCCGGAGACGCCCCGAAAGATGTTCCCACCGCCGATGACCAGCGCGACCTCGATGCCCAAGGATTGCAGCTCGACGACCTCAGCCGCCAAGCCCTGGAGCACCTTGGGGTCAACCCCATAGGTCTGCGAGCCTTGTAAGGCCTCGCCAGAGAGCTTGAGCAAGATCCGCTTATACTTCACGCTGACACCTCATCTTGCAGCAGACGGGACGGATTCAAGCGATGTGGCCGCTGCGGACATAAAAAAAGAGCGCCTAACGAGCTCATCGTCCGGCGCTCTCTCGCCAACCGATCGGGATCAGCCCTTGAGCTGCGCCGCGACCTCATCAGCCAGGTTCGAGGCTTGCTTCTCAATGCCCTCGCCGACCTCAAGGCGCACGAAGCCCTGGAGGGTGACACCGCCGACCTGACCTTGGAACTGGCCGACCGTGACCTCGGGGTTCTTCACAAAGGGCTGCTCCAGCAGGCTGGACTCATTGCGCCACTTGCGCATCTTGCCCTCGACGATCTTAGGCACGATGTTGGCGGGCTTGCCCTCCTCCAGCGTGATCGCGGTGAAGATCTCCTCTTGCTTGGCAGCCGAGGCGTCATCGACGTCCGAGGGCGACAGGTAAGCGGGCTTCATGGCGGCGACGTGCATGGCGACGTCACGCGCGAACTGCTTGGCCTCCTCACCCGTGGCACCAGCCACAGCGGTGAGGACGGCGATCTTGCCACCAGCGTGGATGTACTGACCGATCACGCCCTCGCTGACCGACGCGCGCGCCACGCGACGCACCTCGATCTTCTCGCCGATGGTGACCGTCTGCTTGAGCGCGTACTCAGGCACCGAGACGCCCTGAATCATGACCGCGCCGAGCTCGTCCACGCTGGAGACGCCGCTCTCGCCGATGAGGGTGGTGACCTCATCCACGAACGCCAAGAACTGCTCATTGCGCGCCACGAAGTCGGTCTCACAGTTGACCTCAACGGCCACCGCCTGACGCTCATCCGCGCTGACCCATACGTTCACCAAGCCCTCGGCCGCGACGCGGTCGCCCTTGGTGGCAGCCTTCGCGAGGCCCTTCTTCTGCAAAAACTCGACGGCGGCGTCGAAGTCGCCTCCGGTCTCCACCAGCGCTTTCTTGCAGTCCATCATGCCTGCGCTGGTCATCTCCCGAAGCTTCTTCACGTCCTGTGCGCTGACGCTCATAATATCTCCATCTGGTGCACATGAGGCGCGCCGCAGCGGCTGAGCAGCCCCGCACGCCGAATCACAAGTTCATTCAGCCTGGACGCGCGGGCTTCAAGCCCGCGCGTCCTGGCTCAGGGCTTCAGCCCTGGGCGTTCTCCTCAGCGGCTTGGCCGCGAGCCACGCGCTGGACCTCGGGCTCGGGCGCGCGAGGCTGCTTGCGATCGCCACGGGCGCCCTCCTCGCGACGCGCTGAGGCGAGCTTGGCGCCCTCCAGGCAGGCGTCCGCGATGGCGGCCGAGAACAGGCGGATCGAGCGGATCGCGTCGTCGTTGCCGGGGATCACGTAGTCGATGCCAGCCGGATCACAGTTGGTATCACACACCGCCACGACCGGGATGCCCAGCTTGTTGGCCTCCTTGATCGCGATCTCCTCCTTCTTGGGGTCGATCACGAACAACACGCCGGGCAGGCCGCCCATGTTCTGGATACCGCCGACGTTGTTGTCAAGACGCTCACGCTCACGGCTGAGCATCAGACGCTCCTTCTTCGTGTAGCGCTCCAACAGGCCCTTACGCTCCAGCTCCTCGAACTCCTTGAGGCGATCGATCGAGCGACGGATCGTCTGGAAGTTCGTCAGCGTGCCGCCCAGCCAGCGGTTCACGATGAAGTACTGGTTGGCGCGGTCGGCCTGCTCACGGACCGTCTCCTGCGCCTGCTTCTTGGTCCCCACGAACAGCACCGAGCCGCCGCGCGACACAGTCTGCACCACGAACTGGTGCGCCGACGCGAACAGACGCACGGTCTGGCTCAGGTCGACGATGTGGATGCCGTTGCGCGCGCCATAGATGAACGGGCGCATCTTCGGGTTCCAGCGGTTGGTCTGGTGGCCGAAGTGGACGCCAGCCTCCAACAGATCACGCATGGTCACTTGTGCCATAATGCTTCTTTCCCTTTCGATTTGTTGTACTTCCACCGCCTTCATCCTGGCTCTCCCACCCCACGGTGTCTACCGTGAAGCACCCGGGCGCGCAGTCCAGCGGTGTGCATGATGAGGTGACCTGACACCATGCCAGGCTCCTATAAGGACGCGCCTCTTTAGCACCTTTGCGCTACAAGCACAAGCCGCTAGCGACGAGGCCGCT
>CAYXWB010000513.1:0-2774 GCA_964468515.1 uncultured Bradymonadales bacterium
TCCCAGCCCTCCTTGTTGTCACCACGAGGCGGGTAGTAGTCGATGCGGACCTTGTGATCGAGCTTGCCGTAGAGGGCGGGGGCTTGGCCGGCGTCGAGGATGGACTCCAGCACGCTGAGCTTGGTCTTCTCCTTGCTCTTGAAGGAGCCGGGGTCGTCGAGGACGGCGCCGTCGGTGTTGCCCAGGATGTTGGTGGAGTACCAGCCGCGCACGCCGATGCGGCGCGCGGCGAAGCCTGGAGCGAGGATGGTCTTCATGAGGGTCTGACCCGTCTTGAAGTCCTTGCCAGCGACGGGCACGCCCTCGCGCTGGGCGAGCTTGATGAGGGCGGGGATATCCGCGCCCATGTTGGGTGCGCCGTTGGCGTAGGGGACGCCGGCCTTGATGAAGGCGTAGGCGTAGATCATGCTGGGGCTGATGAGCGGGTGGCTATCTGCCAGGCCGCGCTCAAAGGCGTCGATGTCTTGGTGGACCTCGGTGAGGTCGATGTAGCGCTCAGTGGAGCCGCACCAGACGCCGACGGCGCGCGCGCAGCCGTTGTCTTGCTTGAAGCGCTTGATGTCCTCCACGAGCGCCAGCGCCAGCGCCAGCTTCGACTCGCCGGACTTGACGTTGGGGCCGGAGAGGTTGCGCACGTACTCCTGATCGAAGACGGCGGCCATGGGGTGGATGGACTCAAGCAGCGAGCGCGCGGCCTCCATGTCTTGGTAGCCCAAGACGTCGGAGCGCTTGGCCGCCTCAAAGGCGCTGCCTTGGTAGATGTCCCAGCCGCCGAAGACGAGGTCATCAAGCGCGGCCATCGGCAGCACGCTGGTCATCGGGGCTTGGATCCCAGTGGCGGGATCGAGCGGCACCATGCCCAGCTGCGTGACGCTGCCGATGGGGGGCTGCTGGTGACGTCGTGCGGCCTCGACGCCCGCGATGAGGGTGGTCGCGACGGCGCCCATCCCGGGCAGCAGGACAGCCACCTTCTCGCGCGTAGTGGGGTGTGTAGACATCGTGGTCATGGCTCCTGAGCAAGTCTGGGCGCTTCGCTGAGAGGTCGCGTCGGCGCGCCGGTCGAGTGAGCAGGCAGGAAGCTGTTTGTCTTCCTGCTTAACGTTCGTTAGGTCTTGTACGCGCGAGCGAATCTTTTTGCATCGCAAATCGAAGCCGCTGTGTCTCTCGCGTGACGCTGTCAAAAACATGCGGACGATCTTCGAGAAGGCTAGCTAATCTGCGCATCATCGCGTTTAGACTCGCCTGATGACCGCGCCCGCTCAAGGCGCGGGAGGCGTGTAAATTAGTGTTAACGCGCTGCTAAGCGTTGGTTCACGCGCGCGTGGACTCGCCAGCCTCGGCGGTCATAGCGAGCAAGACTTGGACGGCCTCATCGTCGGGGCGCAGGTTCATCTGCGCGATGAGCAGCTCAGCGGCGCGGCGTCGCTGGCCTGAGAACTGATACAGATAAGCGCACAAGAAGGGCGCGTGGGGCGCGGGCGATCGCTCCAGCGCGTCGAGCCTGCGCATGAACGCTTGGGAGTGAGGGCCAAGCTCGCGCAGATCGAAGTCCAGCGCCGCCAGCTGGGGCAGCCGCACGATGGCCTCGCGCAGCGTCTCATGGGCGCGCTCCTCCTCACCGCACAGCAGCAGCGCGTGCCCATAATAGAGCATGGCCATGTGCGCGGCCTGCACCAGCGCGGGGGAGTCGCGATCGGGGCTTATCCACAGGTCGGGGCCAAGCTCAGCCGCCGTGCGCAGCGCGTCCATGCTCCCACCGTAATCCCCGCGCGCGAACGCCGACTCACCCAAGCGCATCATCCACTGCAAGGACTCCGCGACGATCTGCTGGCTGATGATGATCTTGTCGAAGGCGTGGCGCAGCATCCAAGCGCCGAGCGCGGTGTCTGCTTGTTGTGCGCGCTCCAGCGCGCGCATGAGGTCGTGGATGGCCTCCTCGACGCGCGGGCGCGTGGTGTGCGCGCTGACCGCGCCGATGAGGCGCTGGCTGGCCTCAGCGTAGAGCCTGAAGCACAGATCTTCGCGCCCCTCATTGTAGAGGCCCGCGCCGTGCGCGATGGCGGCCTCCAGCACGTTGACGATCGCGCCGAGGGTGGCGTGGGGGGGCGACTTGAGCGCGTCTAGGCGGCGCTGCACCTCGTCGATGCCGCGCTCTAATTGCGCGGTGGGGGCCTCTCGCTCTGCGTCCATCTCGTCGCTCCTGACTGTCATCGCGTCGCGCTCTACGCGCACATCTTCGCCACCAGATGCCGCGTGGCAAGTGATGAAGATGCGCGCGTCACGCGCGCAGACGCCTTGCGCGGGCGCGTATGACACGTCCTGCCAGACACAACCTCGCGCGCGACATGGCGCCCGTGCCGATGAATGGCGGCAGAGGGGGAGGCGTGCGGCGCGCTTGCGCCGCGTCAGTCAGCGCTGCCACCGGGCGCGGATCGTCTCATTCAGGTGGGGGGAGCTCGCGAGCGCGGCGGCCGCCGCGTCGCTGACGGTGGTGGCGCTCAGATCGAGCGAGGTGAGGTTCTTCAGGTGAGGTGAGCTTGCCAGGGCGAAGATGCCCGCGTCATCGATCGCGTTGTCCGCGAGGTGGAGCGTGGTCAGGTTGGCCAGATGCGGTGATTGAGCCAGCGCGATGGCGCCCGCATCACCGATCTTGTTGTGGCTCAGGCGCAGTTCTTGGAGGTTGGTCAGGTGCGGTGATTGAGCCAGCGCGATGGCCCCTTTGGGGCCGACGCGACACTGTGACATGGCGAGCCAGGTGAGGTGTTGGAGGTTGG
>CAYXWB010000514.1:0-2772 GCA_964468515.1 uncultured Bradymonadales bacterium
ACCGTGACGGTGTGGCCGGGCCCTTCGGCGTCTTAGGCCCTTGCACCAAGCGTCGTGTTTGATACACCCTGTGTGTCTCGCCAACTCCCTCCCCCCTCACTTGCCAGGATGCGCCACATGACGGACGCCAAACACGACGAGAATCCAAAGCAAATCAAGCCCTTTGGGCAGTGGCCCAGCCCCCTGAGCCCGAGCGCGATGGCCAGTCAGCTGCGCCTCTCTGAGGTCGCCTGGGGGCAAGATGAGGCGCTGGTGTGGCTTGAAGGGCGCGGGGGGCAGGGCGTCATCGTGGTGTCACGTCCGGGCGATGCGCCGCGCGATCTGTATGTGACGCACAGCGCGCGCGGTGGCGTGGGCTATGGCGGCGGTGAGCTGTGCGTCGCGGGCGAGCGTGTGTGCTTCGCGGGCGCTGATGGTCGCTTGTATCAAGCCCACCTCGATCATGGCGACCCTGCACCGCTCACCACCCCGCACGGGCGCGTCGCGTCACCGCGTTATGATCCGAGCGGCGCGTGGATCGTCTATGTGCACACCGATGGTCATCATGACACGCTCGCTATCATTGACGCGAAGGGCGCGCGCTGGCCTCGCAAGATCGTCGAGGGCGCCGACTTCTACATGCAGCCCACCTGGAGCTCAAGCGGCGCGATGCTCGCCTATGTCGCCTGGGATCATCCTCAAATGCCTTGGGATGGCACGAGGTTAGAGGTGGTGCATGTCACCGATGCCGGCCCTGAGGGGCTCAGCGTGAGCGCGCCTGAGGTGCTCGCAGGCGGCCCTCGCGAGGCGATCCAGCAGCCTGAGTTCTCACCCGATGGGCGCTACCTCGCTTACCTGAGCGACGCCTCCGGTTGGACGCACCTGATGGTGCGAGAGCTCGCCACGGGGCAGGTGCGTCAGCTCACCCAAGGGGAGGCCGATCACGGCGGCCCCGCCTGGGTGCAAGGGCAGCGCTTCTACGCCTGGAGCGCAGACAGCGCGAGCTTGCTCGCGCTGCGCGCGCAGCGCGGCGTGACACAGCTCACGCGCGTGAGCCTGGAGGGCGAGCAGGAGGTCGTCCCCGGCCTGGAGGATTACACCACGCTCGCTCAGCTCGCTTGCTCCCCCCAAGGCCAGGTCGCGTTGATCGCCTCATCGGGCACCATCCCCCCGCGCGTCATCTGCTGGGACCCCACCACCCAGACCAGCCGCGTCGCCCGCTACAGCTCGCCGGAGCGCGAGGCCGCCAGCGCGCTGTCACGACCCGAGGCGGTGTCATGGCGCGGTGAGGATGGTGAGCTGGTGCATGGGATCTTCTATCCTCCGGCGAGCGCGAGGTATCGGGGTGAGGGAGCGGCCCCGGCGATCGTGATCATTCATGGCGGGCCGACGGCGCATCGCATGATGGGCTGGGACTCGCGCGATCAGCTCTTCGCCACGCGCGGGTATGCGGTGTTAGAGGTCAACTATCGCGGCAGCACAGGCTATGGGCGCGCCTATCGTGAGGCGCTGCGCGGGCAGTGGGGCGTGCTCGACGTGGCCGACGCGGTGAGCGCGGCCAAGTTCTTGGGTTCGCGTGATGACGTCGATGGTGAGCGCGTGGCGATCTTGGGCGGCAGCGCGGGCGGCTACACAGTGCTGCGCGCGCTCACAGCCCACCCCGGCGTGTTCGCCGCAGGTGTCTCACTCTATGGCATCGCGGACCTGTTCGCGCTCGCCGCCAGCACGCACAAGTTTGAGTCCCATTACAATGACTCCTTGTTAGGGCCGCTGCCTGACTCGCGTGACCTCTATGCCGAGCGCTCCCCGATCCGCCATGTGGACCGGCTGAGCGATCCGCTGGCGGTGTTTCAAGGCGCTGAGGATGAGGTCGTGCCTCCTGAGCAGGCTGAGCTGATCGTGGCCGCGCTGCGCGAGCGCGGCATCCCACACATCTATCACTTGTATGAGGGCGAGGGGCACGGCTGGCGCAAGCCCGAGACGATCCGTCACTTCTATGAGGCGACGCTCGCCTTTTTGAGCGAGCATTTGTCATGATTGTGATTAGATAGTAAGGGTTTAGTTTGGGTGCTTGACCCCTGAGAGGGCGCCCTTGGCTTACCGCCAAGGGCGCCCTCTCAGGGCGCGAGGTGGGGCAAGAAAGGGTGCATGGTACCTTGAGTAAGCGGTTTGTTTTTAATGTAAAACTTGCATATCACCCGCGCCCAAGAGGCGCAGCTCATCGACCATTAGCAGCCCGCCCTCCAAGGACAGCTCGATGGCTTCGAGCAGCGCGCCCCGATCAGAGCGCGCGACGAGCTGGGTGAAGCGATCGGTGAGCGGGTGTGGGCCGATGAGGGTGTCGCCCGAGTAGGTGGTGGCGCCCGCGTCAGTGTGGAGGGTGAGGGCGAAGCTGAGGTCTTGTTCCTCAAGCCCCGCGCGGATTTGTGCGGTGAGTATGACCCCCTCATGCAGCGGCACGGGCGGCTCAAGCGTGATGTGCCAACGCCCCGGCGGTGGTGTCGAGGAGGGGGGCTGAACCGCATCATCGCCCGAGTCATCTGGCGCTGACTCACCTGGATAGAGGACGCGCAGGCGCATGGCGCGCGCTTCGCGATGTGAGCGGGCGGGCAGGGAGGCCGCGTCTGGGGCGTAAGTGTAATAGGGGCCATACTCAAAGAGGTTGTCATAGCGATAAGGGTCGCCACGCAGGGAGGTGTCCTTGCGCGCCAGCTCATCGAAGTCGTCGAGCATCAGGGCGCGCTCATCGGGCGCGCGCCAGCGCAGCGAGACGCCCACGGGGCTGATGGCGTC
>CAYXWB010000515.1:0-2756 GCA_964468515.1 uncultured Bradymonadales bacterium
TGAGCGTGTGCAACAGCGTGGTGGTGGCGGCGCAGCCGGAGCCAAACGCCGCGCCAAACTCCGCGCCCTCCAAGCTCGCCAGGCAGTCCTCCAGCGCATGACGCGTGGGGTTCTGCGTGCGGCTGTACTCGTAGCCTTGGTGCACGCCGGGGCTTGACTGCACATAGGTCGAGGTCTGGAAGATCGGCGTCATGATGGCGCCAGTGTTCGGCTCAGGCGGCTGACCGGCGTGGATCACGCGCGTGTCAAAACCTGCCTCTTTGAAGCTATGATCAGGCTTGTGCATGGGCTCCTCTGGGCTCGGGCGTTAAGCGGCCGCGCGGTGGCGGCGCGCCACGGTAAGCCGAAGCCCCCTGCCCTGTCCAGCCCAGCGCCGACGCCACGCGCTTCAGCCCGTGAAGCCGTAGCGCCCCAGCCTGGACTTGGCAGCGAGCGCCTGACGAAAATCCTCGACGGCGTGGGCTTTGCGCAGCGTGAGCGCGTCTTTGAAGACAAGATCCATGGGCATGAGCAGCTCAACTTGCGCGACACGATGGGGGCTAAAGCACACCGCCAGCGCGTCAGACCACGCCGTCAGATAGGCGCGCAGGCGCGCGTGATCTTCGAGCACATCCTCGCGCGCGAAGATCACATCCTGCTCTTTGATGTCGCGGATCTGCCGCATGCCGGGCTGCTGGCCAAGCTCCCAGACGATCAGACGCAGCGTGAGCTTGAGCTGCGCGGGCGAAGAGCCGACCCACGCAGCGTCAGGCTCATCGGCGCGCACAAGCTCTAGCGAGGCGAAGACGCCCCCAGTGAGGTCCTCATCCAGCTCAGGCTGAATGGGGAAAAACTCTTCAATCAGATCGAGCGCGCGCGCGCGTTCTTCAGCGTTCAAGCGTCAGCTCCGCTCATGCCACGGGAGATGATGGATTAGGCGGCCTGTGCGCCACGGCCAAGCACGCCTCCAGGAGCCCTCGCCACGGCGCTCGGGCCGAACATGCGTCAAGCGGTTATGTCGCGCTGCCCTCCCAGGGTCAACCCGAAGCGTTGGGAGCTGGCGCGTTGGGAGGTGATGCGCCCGATCGCGCTGCAAGCATCGCCTCGACCATGGCGCGCTCAACGCGGCGCTAGGAGCGCGCGTCAGCGCGCTTAGACTTGTTGCTTGAGCGCTGCAAACATGGCCTATCGCGCACCCTACGAGCGCGGGCGCGGCGCCCCCAGCGGAGGTGATCTATGGAAGTCTTAATGGGCGTGCTGATCGTCGCGTTAGTGGTCGGCGTCATCGCCTTTGTCGTGATGCGCGCGCGCGCGCAAGACAAGGTGGCCACGGGCCAAGTCGCCGCCTCATCGCCGCGACAGGTCGCGCAGAGCCGCAGCTTGAACTGGCTAGCTGGCGAGGCCGGCAGCGTGGCGGGCAAGACCTACCATGTGGGCCAGCGCGAGGCGACGCTCGGGCGCAAGGTCGGCAACTACATTCAGATCATTGATGATAATGTCTCACGCGTGCACCTGAAGCTGCGCGGCACGACGGCGGGCTTAGAGATCACCGACGCGGGCAGTGATAATGGCACGCTGTGCAACGGGGAGCGTCTGGTGTCAGGGGTGGCGCGTCAGCTCAAAGATGGCGACCGCATCCAGCTCGGCGACAACGTGCTGGTGTACCATCACCATGGCAATTTCGGCACCGACCACGGCCTGACAGAGCAGAAGATCGCGGGCACAGCGCAGCACAAGAAGACGGCGGCGCTGGGGGTGGTGAGCTGGCAGGCCGAGGTGCAGCAGACGCTCGACGCGGCGGGCGGTGACGTGGCCGAGGCGGCGCGCCAGATGGGCGTCGATGAGGCGGCGTTCCGCAAGATGATGGAGCAAGCGGGGATAGGGGCCTGATCCGCGCGTCAGCGCATCAAAAACCCGCCTTGACACTGAGCGCGCGCCCCACTAGGGTGCGCGCTCGCTCGTCTTGGCGCTTTGGCATCATGTGATGGTGTGATGAGGCGTCTGGATTTATCCCCAAACAGAAGATGGCGCGCGGTTGATCCCTCACCGCGCCCCCCGCGCGTCTTCATCACGCTTGATGAGGCGCACGGACCAGCAAGCCAGGGCCACACGAGATCCTCCATGGCAACCGATACCACACAGAATTTCCCCAGCACGGATGACTTCGCGGCGCTCCTTGAGGAGTACCAGCCGGCGCAGTCGGTCGTGAAGGAGAACGAGATCACCAAGGGCCGCGTGCTCGAGGTCCACGCCGATTACGTGTTGGTGGACATCGGGTTCAAGTCCGAGGGTCGCATCTCGCTAGACGAGTTCAAGACGCTGAGCGGCGAGATCGAGATCGCCGCCGGTGACATGATCGACGTGCTCGTTGAGGAGCGCGAGGATGACAGCGGTCAGTGCGTGCTCTCCAAGGAGAAGGCCGACCGCATGAAGGTCTGGGAGGTCATCTCCGAGAAGGCCGAGAAGGACGAGCTCGTGCGCGGCACGATCGTCAGCCGCGTCAAGGGTGGCCTTCAGGTCGACATCGGCGTCAAGGCGTTCTTGCCCGGCTCGCAGGTCGAGCTGCGCCCCACGCGCAACCTGGACCGCTACATCGGTCAGGAGTTCGCGTTCAAGATCATCAAGTTCAACAAGCAGCGCGGCAACATCGTGCTGAGCCGTCGCGCGCTGCTTGAGAAGGAGCGCGAGGAGCTCAAGAAGAAGACCTTGGGCAAGCTCAAGGAGGGCGCGATCATCGAGGGTATCGTCAAGAACATCACCGAGTACGGTGCGTTCGT
>CAYXWB010000516.1:0-2754 GCA_964468515.1 uncultured Bradymonadales bacterium
GCCGCCGCGCGCATACGGCGCGAGCAGGTCGATGACCTTGATGCCCGTCTCCAACACCTCGGTCTGGACGGCCTGCTGCTCGAAGGTGGGCGCCTCGCGGTGGATGGGCCAGCGCTCGGTGGCCTCCACGCGCAGGATCTGCTTGACGTTGGTCTTGGAGATCTGCTCCTCGCTGAACTCGTGCACATCGCTGGGGTTGCGCACCTTGATGGTGTAGGCGGTGTCGGACTCACCCGAGGGGATGCCGCGACGACGCTCCCCATTGTTCAGCTCGTACACGAGGATCTCATCGACCGGCTCGCCCACGACGTTGAGGATGCGGCCCAAGACCTCCTTGCCCACGGGCACGGTGATCGGGACGCCGGTGCTGGTGGCCTTCATGCCGCGCACCAGACCATCGGTGGAGTCCATCGCGATGGCGCGGACCATGCCCTCACCGAGGTGCAAGGCGACCTCAAGCACGAGGTTCCATGGCTCATCCGAGATGGAGGGGTTGGTGATGCGAACCTCTGAGAGGATCGGCGGCACGTTGCCCTCAAAGGCCACGTCACAGACAGGGCCGATGACCTGCTTGAGCGTCCCCTGGTAGGTGATCTCGCTCGTGTTTACGCTTACTGCCATGATGCTCAGCTCCAAAGCTCTTCAGCGCTCGCCAGGGGCGGCAGAGCGACTGTCTCATGTCGTGTGAAACTCAACCCTTGAGCGACTCAGCGCCGCTGACGATCTCCACCAGCTCTTTGGTGATGTAGGCCTGGCGCGCGCGGTTGTACTCCAGCGTCAGCTTGCGGATCATGTCCGAGGCGTTGCTGGTGGCGTTGTCCATCGCGGTCATACGCGCGCCATGCTCGGACGCCTCGCTCTCAAGCAGCGCTTGGAAGACCTGCACCTCGACGCTGTTGGGCAGCAGGTGGTCCAAGAGCGCGGCCTCGCTCGGCTCGTAGATGTACTCGGTCGTGCTGGCCGCTGCGGCCGCCGCGTCGTCGCCTGCAGGCGCGCTGTCCACTGACAGCGGCAGCAGCTCGCGCACGGTCGGGATGATCTGGATGGCCGAGACAAACTCGTTGTACACCAGATAGACCCGATCCACCTCGCCCGCCGTGAACAGCGCGATCGCCTCTTGAGCGATCTCACGCGCGGCGGCGAAGCTGACCTTGCCGAGCACGCCTTGCACGTTGTGATGCACGGTGACGCGCTTGTTCTTGTTGAGGTTCTGGAACCCCTTGCGCCCGACCGTGATCGCCAGCACCGTGTCGGTGATGTCGGCGCGATCGGCGATAAAGCGCTCCAGCATGCGCAACAGGTTGGCGTTGAAGCCTGCGGCCAAGCCACGATCGCTGGTGAGCACGATGAGCAGGATGCGATCCTCGCGCTCGCTGGCTTGCAAGAGCGGGTGAGCGCCCTCCTCCACGCGCGGGATGAGCGCCTGGATGACCTCCCCCATCTTGGTCGCGTAGGGGCGGCTAGCGCGCACAGCGTCTTGCGCGCGGCGCAGACGCGCCGTCGCCACGAGCTTCATCGCGCTGGTGATCTTCTGTGTGCTACGCACCGAGCCGATTCGGTTGCGGATATCTTTCAAGTTAGGCATGAGCCCTCATCTCACCGCCGAGAGGACGCGCGCGGGCGAGGCCACCTGGCCTCACCCGCGTCACGCTCAGTTCTTCTCGCGCGCTGCCAGGAAGTTCGTGGTGTACTCGTCCAGCAGCTTGATCGCCAGCTTCGTGGGCTCGCTCGCGGCGTCTGTGTCCCACTTCTTGCCGAAGCCCTTGTCCTTGGCGATCTTCTGCCAGATCTGCTCGTCCTTGCTCTGCGCGAAGCTGTACAGCCCCTCCTCGTACGCGCGCAGCTCGGGCACCTGGATCTTCATCAGGTAGTCCGCGTTGCCCGCGAAGATGATGAGGACCTGCTTGGCGACCTCAAGCGGCGAGTACTGGTTCTGCTTGAGGATCTCGACGAAGCGCTCACCCTCAGCGAGCTTGCGCTGGGTGCCCTTGTCAAGGTCCGACGCGAACTGGCTGAACGCCTGAAGCTCGCGGTACTGCGCCAGCGACAGCTTGAGCATACCCGCGACGTTCTTCATCGCGTTGATCTGCGCGCTGCCGCCCACGCGTGACACCGAGATGCCGACGTTGATGGCCGGGCGCACGCCCGCGTTGAACAGGTCCGACTCCAGGAAGATCTGGCCGTCGGTGATGGAGATCACGTTGGTGGGGATATACGCCGAGACGTCGCCCGCCTGCGTCTCAATGATCGGCAGCGCGGTGATGCTGCCCGCGCCCTCGTCATCCGACATCTTCGCCGCGCGCTCAAGCAAGCGGCTGTGGATGAAGAACACGTCGCCAGGGTACGCCTCGCGGCCCGGCGGGCGGCGCAAGAGCAGCGACAGCTGACGATAAGCGACGGCCTGCTTGGAGAGGTCATCGTACACGATCAGCGCGTGCTGGCCACGGTCGCGGAAGTACTCGCCCATGGTGACGCCCGTGTAAGGCGCGAGGAACTGCAGCGGCGCGGACATCGACGCCGTGGCGCTCACCACGATCGTGTACTCAAGCGCGCCGAGCTGACGCAGCTTCTCAACAACCTGCGCGACCGTGGACTCCTTCTGGCCCACGGCGACGTAGATGCAGATGACGTCCTTGCCCTTCTGGTTGATGATCGTGTCGATGGCCACGGCGGTCTTACCCGTCTGGCGATCACCAATGATCAGCTCGCGCTGACCACGACCGATCGGCACCATGGCGTCGATCGCCTTGATGC
>CAYXWB010000517.1:0-2727 GCA_964468515.1 uncultured Bradymonadales bacterium
GAGGGGTTCGCGCTGAGCGTGACCTATGTGGCGGGCATCGCGCTGACGTATGCGGCGATGGGGGTGTCTGCGGCGATGTTCGGGTGGGTCTTCGGTGGGCTGATGCAGAGCCCGTGGGTGCTCACAGCGCTCGCCGCGTTGTTCATGCTGCTGGGGTTGAGCAGCTTGGAGGTGCTGCCGCTGCGCTTGCCAGGGGACTTGCAGACGCGCCTGAGCCAGCGCGGCGGCGTGGGCTATGTGGGGGCGTTCTCCATGGGCCTTGTGGCGGGGATCATCGCCGCGCCTTGTGTGGGGCCGATCGTTGCGGGGGTGCTGGTGGTGGTGGCGCAGCGCCAAGAGGTCGTGCTCGGGGGGGCGCTTCTTGCGACGTTCGCGTGTGGGATGGGGACCTTGTTCGTGGTGCTGGGGACGTTCTCGTCTTTGCTGGGCAAGCTGCCACGCTCGGGGGCGTGGATGGAGGGGGTGAAGGTGGGGTTTGGCGCGGTGTTCTTCGCGATGGCGCTTTATTATGTGCGCCTGACTGTGAGCCCGCTGACCGAGGCGACGATGTGGCTGTGGCGGCTGGTGGGATGAGCAGCTATAAAAAGGTGGCCTAATCCTTGCTTGCGCAGCGCGCGTGTTCATAGTTTTGAGGGACGGCGTGACGCGTGAGGGCGCAGTGTCGCCGCAGACATGAGGCCGCCGTGAGAGCACATCCTGACAGGCTGGGGAAGGCGCTTGACGTGCGTGGGAATTTCGCTAATTTCCCTGAGCCGCGCCGTCTGGCGCGCGAGCGTTAACCTTGAGCGAGAGCCGCGATCTTAGCGCGCCTAAAGCCTTAGCGCGCCTGAAGCGGCGCGCCGAAGCACAAAGGAGGCTTCAGACGATGCCTATCTATGAGTATCAGTGTGGCGCTTGTGGACATCGCTTTGAGCGTATCCAGGGGATTGAGGAGGCGGCGCCGGAGCAGTGCCCCGCGTGCGGCGCGCTCCATCGCACCGCGCGCCTGATGTCCAGCGCGGGCTTTCAGCTCAAGGGGAGTGGGTGGTACGCGTCCGACTATAAGAAGCCGAGCGCGAGCAGCGCCGAGCCGAGCGCATCAAGCGACTGAGGGTGAAACAGCGCCTTGTCGGCTGAGCGCGTGTGTCTAGGTTGAGGCCCGCTTGCCAGCCTGACGAGGCGCACCCTCGCTTAATACGACGATGATTCAAACACGCGAGCGCGCTGACGCTGAGCCGCTAGGTCAGCGGGTGTGTGCTCAATTGTGGTCTTTTGACGAATTCAGAAATGCTAAGAAGGAGCTTGACGCATGGGTAAGATCATCGGCATCGACCTCGGCACGACCAACTCGGTCGTCGCCATCATGGAGGGCAAGGAGCCCAAGGTCATCCCCAACGAGGAGGGTCACCGCACGACGCCGTCTGTGGTCGCCTTCGATGACAAGGATAACGTGCTGGTCGGGCGCGTCGCGCGTAACCAGGCGATCACCAACCCAGAGCGCACCATCTTCTCGGTCAAGCGCTTCATGGGCGCGAAGTTTGATCAGAGCGATCTGGAGCGCAAGCGCGTGCCCTATAAGGTCGTACGCGCGAGCAACAGCGACGCTCAGATCGAGGTCAACGGCCGCGCTTATAGTCCGCCCGAGATCTCCTCCAAGGTCTTGATGAAGCTCAAGGCCGCCGCCGAGGCCTACCTGGGTGAGGAGGTCCGCGAGGCTGTGATCACGGTGCCCGCTTACTTCAACGACGCGCAGCGTCAGGCCACCAAGGACGCGGGCCGCATCGCGGGCCTTGAGGTCAAGCGCATCGTCAATGAGCCCACCGCTGCGGCGCTCGCCTACGGCCTCAACACCACGGGCGAGCAGCTGATCGCGGTCTATGACTTCGGCGGCGGCACCCTCGACGTGTCGATCTTGGAGGTCAGCCAGAGCGTGATCGAGGTCGTCAGCACCAACGGTGACACGCACCTGGGCGGTGATGACGTCGACCAGGTCATCATCGACTGGCTCATCAAGGAGTTCAAGAGCGACACGGGCGTCGACGTCTCCAACGACAAGATGGTGTTGCAGCGCCTCAAGGAGGCCGCTGAGAAGGCCAAGATTGACCTGTCGAGCGTCTTCGAGACCGATATCAACCTGCCCTTCTTGACCATGAACCAGAGCGGCCCGCTTCACCTCCAGATGAAACTGTCGCGCGCCAAGTTCGAGTCGATGATCGAGGCCATCGTCGCCCGCACCATTGAGCCCTGCCGCAAGGCGCTCGCGGACGCTGGCAAGAACGCCTCTGAGATCGACAAGGTCCTCTTGGTTGGCGGCTCCACCCGCATCCCGATCGTGCATAAGAAGGTCGAGGAGTTCTTCGGCAAGGCCCCCGATCGCACGGTCAACCCGGACGAGGTCGTGGCGCTCGGTGCGGCGGTGCAGGCGGGCGTGCTCAGCGGCGATGTGAACGACATCCTGCTCCTTGACGTGACCCCGCTGTCGCTCGGCATCGAGACGCTCGGCGGTGTGATGACCACGCTCATCCCGCGCAACACCACGATCCCGACCAAGAAGAGCGAGACGTTCTCCACCGCCAGCGACAGCCAGACCTCGGTGACGGTGCACGTCCACCAAGGCGAGCGTCCGATGGCGCGTGATAACAAGTCGCTCGGACGCTTCAACCTGGATGGCATCCCCCCCGCGCCGCGCGGCATGCCCCAGATCGAGGTCACCTTCGACATCGACGCCAACGGCATCGTCCACGTCTC
>CAYXWB010000518.1:0-2721 GCA_964468515.1 uncultured Bradymonadales bacterium
CGTGGCGTCACGCGCAGCGCGTGGCGCTGCCTGAGCTGACGCTCAGCGCGCAAGGTGAGCTGGCGATCCTTGACGCTGACATCCAGCGCCTCCTTGCTCACCCCAGGCACCCTCGCCTGCACCAAGAACGACTCGCCGTCGTCATAGATGTTCACGAGCGGGTACACGCCCGCGCTTGTGCGCTGCCCCCAGCCGCCAGCCCAAGGGCCGCCGCGACGCTGGAACAGCGAGTTGATCTCACGATGAAGCTGCGTAAATGGGTCATCATACCGGCGTAGATCCGACATGGCTGCGACCTCCCGCGCGATGTGCGCTCATTGTAGTGTGGTGGTTGAGCTGAGCCTCGTGACGCCACCTTCGGCGTCATCGGCTCGCGACACACAAACTTTTCACCTCTGCGAGAGCGTCAAGCCTCCTCCACACATTTTTTCCACAGTCTAACCTGGGGAAATGTGGAAAACCATCACCCCTAACTATAAAATGAGACTTTAAATATAAGCACGCGAGGTCGCCCGACAAGTGAGGTTCAGGCGATCTCCGCGCGTCAGCGCGCGCTCATTGCCTGGCGCAGCTGCGCACCAGCGCGATGACGCGATCTTGCTCATCGGTGGTGAGCGAGGAGCCCGAGGGCAAGCACAGGCCGCGCTCGAACAGGCGCGCGCCAAGCCCAGGCCCGACCATCGCCGCGCCGCGATACAGCGGCTGCATGTGCATCGGCTTCCACAGCGGGCGGCTCTCGATGTTGTGCGCCTCCAAGGTCTGGCGGATGACCTCGCGATCGCAGCCAAACGCCGCCGGATCAAACACCATGCAGCTCAGCCAGCGCGAGTGACGGCCCCAGGGCGCCTCCGGGGCGAAGGTGATCCCGGCCAGATCGCCCAAGCCCGCCACGTAGCGATCGAAGATCGCGCGGCGCGCGTTCACACGCTCGCCCAAAGTGCTGAGCTGCCCGCGCCCGATGCCCGCGCAGATGTTGCTCATGCGATAGTTAAAGCCGATCTCGGTGTGCTCATAGTGCGCGGCCGACTCGCGCGCCTGGGTGGCGAGCTTGCGCGCGCGCTGGATCAGCGCCTCATCATCGCTCACCAGCGCGCCGCCGCCGCTGGTGGTGATGATCTTATTACCGTTGAACGAGAACACGCCCGACACGCCGAACGCGCCCGGCTTGCCCGCCTTATACGTCGCGCCGAGCGCCTCGGCGGCGTCCTCGATCATGGGGATGTCGTGCGCCTGACACGCGGCCAAGATCGGATCAATGTCCGCGCTCTGGCCATACAGGTGCACGAGCACGAGCGCCTTGGGCTTCTTGCCCGCCTTCACGCGCGCCTCAATGGCCTCGGCGGCCAGCGCCGGGTCCATGTTCCACGACTCCAGCTCGCAGTCGATCAGCACCGGGGTCGCGCCCAAATAGAGGATCGGGTTGACGCTGGCCACGAAGGTCAGGTCCGACACCAAGACCTCATCGCCCGGCCCCACGCCCGCCATCAGCAGCGCCAGATGCAGCGCGTGCGTGCCGGAGCTGAGCGCGGCCACATGCCCAGCGCCGACCTCCTCGGCCAGCTCGCGCTCGAACGCGTCAACGTTTGGCCCCAGCGGCGCGATCCAGTTGGTCGCGAACGCCTCCTCGACATAGACCCGCTCCAGCGTGCCGAGGTGCGGCGGCGAGAGGTAGATGCGCTTGTGCTCACTCATATGATGTCACTCCTTCGACAGTGTGCGGCCCGAGGTCGTGACTTTTAGCAGAAGCACCGCGCGCCGACTAGCGCCGCGCAGCCTGCGGCCGCAGACGCGCGATGACTTGTCATCGCGCGCCCCTTTGTGCCATACCAAGCGTCAGCTGTCGTGACCGCTGCGGCGCCCTGGGCCCCCCCCGCTTGGCGAAGAGCATTGATGCCGAACAACCGTCTCAGCTACCGCGTGATCAAGCGCGCGATCGATCTCACCGGCGCCGCCGCAGGCTTGGCGCTGACCGCGCCGATCACGCTGCCCGCCGCCATCGCGATCCGCGCCACCATGGGCGCGCCCGTGCTGTTTCGTCAGCCGCGCCCAGGCTTGGGAGGGCGCCCCTTTGACATGGTGAAGTTTCGCACCATGCGTCAGGTCCGCCCCGGCGAGCCGATGCTGGCGACGGATGGGCAGCGCGTGACGCGGCTGGGCAAGTTCTTGCGCAGCACAAGCGTGGATGAGCTGCCCACGCTCATCAACGTCCTGCGCGGTGACATGAGCTTGGTCGGCCCAAGGCCGCTGCTGATGGCTTATCTTGCGCGCTACACCCCCGAGCAAGCGCGCCGCCATGAGGTCAAGCCCGGCGTCACGGGCTGGGCTCAGATCAACGGCCGCAACGCGCTCTCCTGGGAGCAGAAGTTCGCCTTGGATGTCTGGTACGTCGATCGTCAGTCGCTCAAGCTCGACGTCATGATCCTGGTTAAGACCGTGGGCAAGGTGCTCAAGCGTGAGGGGATCTCGGCGCGCGGGCAGGTGACCATGGGCGAGTTTTTGGGCAGCGACGCGCCCTAGCCTCAGCGCGCTTTGCTCGGTGCAAGTGAACGCCTAATTTGGACGATCCCCGCATAAAATCTGAGCCTGCGATGTGCCGCTAGGGAGGTTGTGTGAGCAGACCTCTTATCCAAGGCGCCGCATCGCTTGAAAGTGGGGGGAGGCCCAGGCCACCATTCATCCTGACTGGTGCGCATCGAAGCCTTGAAGCGTGGACGCGACCGC
>CAYXWB010000519.1:0-2701 GCA_964468515.1 uncultured Bradymonadales bacterium
CAGCTCTGATGGTTCGGGGGCAGCTTGTCGTGCGCCTCGCGCACTTGGCGCTCCAGATGCTGCGGGATGTCGATGAAGCTGGTCTTGTACGACTCGCACAGCGGACACTCATACTTGGGCTGGCCCCCCTCTAGCACGAAGCCACAGGTCTTGCAGGTCCACAGCATCGCCTGCATGTAAGCGCTGGAAGAAAAGCTCACGGTCGCGCCTCTCGATAAGTGTGTTAGCTCGCCGCAGCGAGCGTCCGATCGGATCCTCTGCTGTGATAGCGCACAGCGATGCGATCGATCAAGCCTCAGCGCGGCAGGTAGCGATCCAACACCAGCGCGAAGTCCTCGCGGCTGCGCGCGGAGATCGCCTCAGGCTTGGTCATGATCGCGTACTTGAGCGCCTCATAGGCCTGGCTCGTGGACTCCTGACCCAGCGGGATCATGGGGATGGCGCGACGCAGCACGCGCTTCACATTGTCGATGTTCTGGCGCAGCACGGCGAGCACGGAGGAGACGTCGACATGATCGGCGTCGCGCCAGACGTCGTAATCCGTGGGCAGCGCGATGGAGGCGTAGCTCAGCTCGGCCTCGCGCGCGAGGCGCGCCTCGGGCATCGCCGTCATGCCGATGAGGTGCGCGCCCCACTGGCGGTGCATCATGCTCTCGGCGCGGGTGCTAAAGGCGGGGCCTTCCATGCAGACGTAGGTGGCGCCGTCGTGGACCTTGATGCCCTCGGCGCGCGTCGCGGCGAGCAGCACCTCGCGCAGCGCGGGATCAAAGGGATAGCTCAAGCTGACGTGGGTGACGACGTCGGGGTAGAGCGCGTTCTGGCGCATGTAGGTCTTATCAATGATCTGATCAGGGATGGCAAAATCGCCCGGCGCGATCTCTTCTTGGAGCGAGCCCACGGCGTTCACAGCGACGACCCAGAACACGCCCAGCTGCTTGAGCGCCCAGATGTTGGCGGCGTAAGGCACCTGCGAGGGGTTGTGCTCGTGGTGCTTGCCATGGCGCGGGATGAACGCGACGCGGCGCCCCTCCAACTCCCCAATGGTCATGGGCGCGCTCGGGGCGCCAAAGGGGGTGGTCATGGCGATCTCATCGATGAGGGTCATCCCCTCGATCGCGTACAGGCCGCTGCCACCAATGATCCCGATCTGAACAGGCTCGCTCTTGCTCGTCATGATAGGTGCGCCTCGCTGTCTTGAGCTGCGTGAGGGGTGACGCGATGCAAGCGCGCGTCGCGTGTCCGCCTACCTCAAAACGCGCGCGCGCGCAATCGCCGCGCTCCGCACCCGGGGCGCCAACGGGCAAGAGCTGGCGGCGTTCGCGCTTGACGTCGCGCGAGCGAGCGCGCAACCTCACAGGTCTTGACATGATCTCTCCCCAGCCCAAAAGGCGCGCGCCATGGAGACACGGCCCGAGTCCAGCGAACCTCTGCTCAAGCTCGCGAGCCAGCTCTTATTGACGCTCCTAGCGACCGATGATGCGAGCCTCGATCAGGTGATGGAGGGGGTGTTGCGCGCGATCGGCGCGCAGCTGGGCGCGGAGGTCTGCACCTTCAACGTCATCTCACAAGATCACACGAGCTACACGCGCACCCACCAGTGGCTGGCCCGCGCTGAGCTGATGTTGCCGCCGCCCTCACCGCGCAAGCTCACTGACTGGTCACGCCAGCTCAGCGCCCAGCCGCTGCTGCTCATTGAAGACGCCGCCGCCCTGCCCGACACCTTCGCCTATTTACGCACCCTCTGCGTCCGTAATGGCATGGGCTCCTTGGCGGCGCTGTCGTGGGGACCACGCGACACGCCACGCGCGAGCCTCATCTGCGCCTGGCGCAAGCGCCAGCGCTTGAGCGAGGCGCTCGACGCGCTGCTGCCCGTGGTCGCCGCTGCCCAGCAGGCGCTTGAGCAGCGACAAGCGCGTCGTGTGCGCGAGGAGGAGCGCGCGCTGCATCATGAGCTGTTCTTGGCCTGCCCGCAGCCCATCTGGATCTTCGCGCGTCAGTCGCTCACGATGCTCGCGATCAATGACGCCGCGTTGCGCTACAGTGACGCCCCTCGCGAGGTGATCATGGAGCGCACGTTGGGGGAGCTGATCGCGCCTCAAGATCATGCCACCTTGCTGCCCGCGCTGATGAGCGCGCAGCGCGTGGTGCTCGGCCAAGCGCGCCTCATCGACGCGAGCGGCCAGCAGCGCGTCGTCACCGTGCGCGCCCAAGCGCTCACCTTCGCAGGCCAGCAAGCGCGCGCGCTGATCGCGCAAGATGTCTCTCTGTGTGAGCATCATGAGCGCCTGCTGATGCACGCCGAGGAGGCCGAGGCGGTCAGCCTCTTCGCCGCTGGCGCGGCGCACGATCTGAACAACCTCTTGAGCGTCATCACAGGCAGCGCCTCACTGGCGCTGTCTAGCGTCGGCGACGACGAGGCGCAGGAGCCGCTCAGCTCGCTCCATGACATCCTCGCCGCCGCCTCGCGCGGCGCGGCGCTGACGCGCCAGCTCTTAGCGCTCTCGCGCGCCGGGGTGCATGAGCCCCAAGTGACCACCTTACAGCCCATCTTGAGCACCATCGCCCCGCTGCTAGAGCGCATGTTGCCAGGTCACCTGAAGCTCAAGCTCGCGCTCCCCACGCCGCCGCTGTGGGCGTGCGTCGATCGCGCGGCGCTGGAGCGCGCGCTGCTCAACCTCGTCTCCAACGCGGTGGCCGCCTC
>CAYXWB010000520.1:0-2695 GCA_964468515.1 uncultured Bradymonadales bacterium
GAGATGAGTTATGCCCGTCTGGGCTCACCCTGTCAACATCTTTTTTGCTACTTTTTTAGGTTCGGTCAGCGTCCGAATCGCTCAGGGTCGAGGGCCAAGTGGCACACGGCGCCGTCGCGGACAGCGCTTATGAAGGAGCGAGTCCGTGGGGTCAAGAAGTTTCGCGCGAAGACAACGCCGCGCGTGGTGGTGCGTCAAAACCATGACTAGCGAGGCGCGCGCGCCTCGTGCTAGCCTGCGCCCCATCAGTGATGGCCTTCGAGCGGCCTCTCGATAAGGGACAGTGACGATAAGGGCAGGGACAGCGCGCGGCGCTGGGGAGGCGATATGGCAGAGCAGAAGACGCGCAAGGTGTATGTGGCGAACCTGAGCTGGACGGTGAACGAGCGTATGCTGCGCGATCGTTTCACGCCGTTTGGGGAGATCGAGCAGCTGGACCTGATCCGTGACAATTACACGGGCAAGTCTCAAGGCTTCGCCTTCATCACCTTCCATACGTTCGATCAGGCCAGGGAGGCGCTGAGCCTGGACGCTCAGATGTTCGATCATCGCCCGATGCGAGTCGACTTCGCGATCGAGCGCACGAGCGAGGACAGGCGCCAGAAGCGGCGCGCGCGCCGCTTGGCGCAGCACCCCGACACGCGCTCTCGTAAGCATGGGGCAAAGCACGGGGCGAAGTCGTCGCTCAAGCATGGCCCGCCCGCGCGTCGCTACTGAGCGAGCCCCTGCGTTTGCACGAGGTGGTCAAATGTGCTACCCGCTTGGTCATTGAGTGACGAGCTGAACGTCCCAATCAGAGGTGTTCGTTGAAGATTCAAGACAAGCCTCGCCGCCCCTCCCCTACCACCGTCGCGCTGTGGTGCGCGGCGCTCGCCATGGGAGGTTGCGGTGACACAACGCAAGCGCTGGATGACACTATCTTGGTGCATCGCCAGGAGATCATGGGCGGCCAAGTTGACACCGCGCAGGCACACCCTGCGGTGGTCGGCCTCGTCATCTTTGGTGGCGGCGGCGGCGGGATCTGCAGCGGCACGCTGATCGCGCCGAACCTGGTCCTCACCGCGCAACACTGCGTGGCGCGCGTCACCAGCAGCTATGTGATCTGTGGCCGCTCCGCGTTTGGCTCGACCTATCGCGCCTCTAACGTGATGGTCACGACCCAGACCACCATGCCCCAAGATCCTAATGGCTACGCCGCGCGTGGCGCGGAGATCTTGGTGCCGCCTGGCGGTAATGACATGTGCGGCTTTGACATCGCGCTGGTCGTGCTTGATCGCCCCATCACTGGCGTGACCCCTATTGAGCCTCGGCTTGATCTGTTGCCGCAGAGCGGTGAGCGCTATACGGCGGTGGGCTACGGCCACACGGGCAATGAGCAGGGCAGCGGGGTGCGCCGCGTCCTCACCAACCGCACCGTCTATTGTGAGGGCGTCAGCTGCCGCGCGCCTGGACAGGTCACCGAGGCGGAGTTCGTGGGCTCAGATGGCACCTGCCAAGGTGACTCTGGCGGCCCCGCGATCGATGCGCAAGGCCGCGTGATCGGCGCGCTGTCGCGCGGTGGTGAGGGCTGCTCCAGCTCGCTGTACTCGTCGCCCGCGCGCTGGGCCTCCTGGATCCGCCAGCAAGCCTTGGGCGCCGCGCAGCGTGGCGGCTACACCACGCCCGAGTGGGTGCTCGCTGGCACGCGTGACACCGATGGCGATGGCGTCTTCGATCTGGAGGACAACTGCCTCAACGCCCCTAACCCTGATCAGCGCGACATAGATGACGATGGGCTAGGTGACGCCTGCGATCCAGATAGCGATGGTGATGGCATCCCCAACGCCCAAGACAACTGTGAGGCCGCTGTTAACCCTCATCAGCTTGACTCCGATGGCGACGAGCTCGGTGACGCTTGTGATGATGACCTCGACGGCGATGGCATCCCCAACGCACAAGACAACTGCCCTGACATCTTCAATGAGGCGCAGTCCGATCTCGACAATGATGGGGTCGGGGATGTGTGTGACCCCGATCGCGATGGCGATGCCATCCCCAACGCCCAAGACAACTGCCCTGACACGCCAAACTCCACGCAAGACGAGAGCGCTTGTAACCCTGAGGCGGTGAGGCCAGATGATGAGCTGATCATCTTCATCCCTCAGGACGACAAGCCCAGCTCAGACTGTAGCGCGGCCGGTGGCGCGGCGCCCGTAGCGCCCGCCATGATGGGCTGGCTGCTCATGCTCGGGATGCGCCGTCGCAGGCGCTGAGCGCGCAACGCTCAGACCTTAGGAGAGGGCCGCGCGGAGCGTCCGCGCGGCCCTCTCATTTTACGCAGCGACGCTCACTTCTCGCCGAAGGTCATCGAGAACTGCATGGCGATGAACGGATCCCACTGGCGCTCTTGAGGGTGCGACAGCCAGACACCCGCCTGCAAGATGGCGCGGGGCTTACCAAAGGCGATCCAAGAGCGGGGCAGCCCCCAGAGGAACAAGAGGTTGAGGGTGTCACGCGTGACCGCTGAGGTCTGCGTGATGTAGCGCTCCCAGCGCAGCGCGGTGAGCAGGTAGCTCTTCTCCTCGTCGTTGCGATAGACGATCCCGCCCACCATGGGGCGGATGTGCCACATGCCATCCTCTGGGGCGAGGATGATGTCGTAGAGCGGCTCATAGTAGACCTGGTTGACGTTCATGCTGATGCGCGAGTAGCGCAG
>CAYXWB010000521.1:0-2692 GCA_964468515.1 uncultured Bradymonadales bacterium
TGAGCGCGCCCGATCAGGGCGCGCTCAGGGCGCGCGATGCCAAGCGCGGCTGAGGTGATGAAGATCGCGCGCGCCCAGCTAGCTCAAGCGATGCAGCGCTTGGTGTGTGTGGCGAGGATATCCACACGACCTCGCGCGCGATGCCTCGCGGCGCGAGGTGCTATGCGGGGATCGTCCAAGCGAGGTGGTCAGATGCGCCTTCGGCGCGGGGGATGCACGAGGCGCCGCTTGGTGCTCAGTCGATGGGGTTGAGCGTGCCGCCGGGCTCATAGAGCGCGGCGCGCACCGAGGCGTGCACGTCCGCGTTGAGCGACTGGAGCTGGCGGATGAGCTGCTTCAAGTCGCGACGCCTGCTCTCAGGGGTCGTGTCACACACCGGGCACGCGACCACGGGGAGGTCTTGGGCGGTGATCCAGGCGGCGATCTTGCGCTCCTCGACGAGGATCAAGGGGCGAATCGTGGTGACGTCGTGCTGGCTCGCGGGGGTGGCGGGCTTGAGCGGGTCGAGCTTGCGTCCATAGAGCAGGTTCAGCAGGAACGTCTCAATGGCGTCGTCGAGGTGATGGCCCAGGGCGAGTCGGTTGTAGCCGCGCTCGGCGCAGAAGCCGTTGAGGATGCCTCGGCGCATGCGCCCGCACAGCGAGCAGGGGATCTGGCCGGGCTTGAGCTGCGCTTGCACCACGCTGTAGGTGTCGCGGGTGATGATCTCACACTCGACCCCGAGCAGCGCCAGCGCGCGATCAAACGTGGCGCGATCAAAGCCTGGCTGCTGCTGATCGAGGTGGATGGGGTGCAGTGAGAACGCGAGATCCTTGGCGAGCTGAAGCTCGCGCAAGGCGTGGATGAGCAGCAGCGAGTCCTTGCCGCCGCTCAAGCCCACGGCCACGCGATCGCCGGGCTGGATGAGCTGAAAGTCACGCACCGCTTGACGCATGAGCTGCATGACGGGGCGCGAGATGGGGCCGATAGGCTCGGCGCCGAGCGGTTGTGCGGTCATGCCTCAGCCCTCAAGGGTGGCCAAGCGACCGCGCAAGAGCTGCTCCAGCTCCACGATCGCCTCGCTGAACTTGTCGATGCCCTCTTTGAGCTTGTCCGTGGCCATCTCATCGGCGGCGTGCATCTGCTCAAAGAGGTCTTTGGTGATGTGCAAGCGCTCAATGTTCGCCGCATCCGCGCGGGCAGGATCGAGCGCGCGGGGCAGCTCCCCTTCGGCGCGCTGCAGCTCATCAAGGAGCGCGGGGGAGATGGTGAGCAGGTCGCATCCGGCGAGGGCGGTGATCTGGCCCATGTGGCGAAAGCTCGCGCCCATGATCTCGGTCTTGTAGCCGAACTTCTTGTAATACTGATAGATCTCCGTCACAGACGCCACGCCGGGGTCCTCGTCGACGGGGATGTCTTGGCGGCCGGTGCGCTTGCGGTACCAGTCGAGGATGCGGCCGACGAACGGGGAGATGAGGGTGATGCCCGCCTCCGCGCAGGCGATGGCTTGGTGCAAGCCGAACATGAGCGTGAGGTTGCAGTGGATGCCCTCGCGCTCCAGGATCTCGGCTGCCTTGATGCCCTCCCAGGTGGCGGCGATCTTGATGAGCACGCGATCGGGATCGACGCCGAGCTCTTGATAGAGCGTGATGATCTGGCGCGCCTTGGCGACGGTGGCCTGCGTGTCATAGGACAAGCGGGCGTCAACCTCGGTGGAGACGCGGCCTGGGATGACGTCGAGGATGCGGACGCCAAACTCGACGGCGAGCTGGTCGAGGGCGAGCGAGACGACCTGGCGGGGGGAGGCCTCGGCGCCGGCCATGCCGCGCGCGCCACGGATCGTCTCATCGACGATCGCGCGATACCCTTCCATGCCAGCGGCGGCCAAGATCAGGGAGGGGTTGGTGGTCGCATCGCGCGGGGCGTAGCGTTGGATGCTCTCAAAGTCACCGGTGTCAGCCACCACCACGGTCATCGCTTTGAGCTGATCAAGCAAGGTCGCCATCATCACACCTCCATGAGCGCGCGCGGGGTTCATCGCGACGGCGCGCGCGGCGCATGTTAGCGACCAGCGGGCGTGAAAGTAAAGCGGCGCGCGCGAGCGGCGCCGACCTGCTCAGCCTCGTCGCCTCCTCACGCGAAGATGAGAGATTTCTCATCAAGCGGCTCAAGCAGCGCGGGCGCCCTCGTGACAAGAGGATGAGCGCGCCGCGCCCGCTTTCTTGTCATGAGGGCGCGCGACGACGCGAGAGGAGGGAGTGCAGATGTCGTCACGATGGCCCCTATTGGTCGTCTTGTGCAGCCTCAGCAGCGCGCTGGCCGCATCGCCCGCGCGCGCACAGCAGCTCGACGCGCTCAGCGTGGAGCTGCTGGCCCAGCAGCGCTGGGATGAGGGGGAGGGTCGCGCGCTCGCAGCGGCGCGGGCGGGCTTGGTGGCGCAGCGCGGGGCGCTGCCGAGCCGCTGGCAGAGCGTCCAGGTCACCGCGCAGCTTGAGGCGCCCGCAGCGGGCGCCACATGGCGCGGCGCGGAGCACATCATCAACGCGCTGGTCACCGTGCAGCTTGGGGCGCTGCCTCAGCGGCGCGAGGCGCTGCTTGATGGCGAGCTGCTGGTGCAACGCGCGGAGCAAGGGGTGGCGCGCTGGCGGTTCGTGGATGAGGTGCGCCAGCGCTACCATCAGTGGTGGTATCACGCGGCGATCGTGGCGCACTT
>CAYXWB010000522.1:0-2667 GCA_964468515.1 uncultured Bradymonadales bacterium
GACCCCATGGCCTCCACCAAGCTGGAGGTCTTCACCAAGTTCATCGATCAGGGCAAGGTCGCGGTGACGCTCGACGCGACCGCGCCGGGCGTCTGTGTGCCGGATCAGTTCTCCCAGCAGCCGCAGCTCGTGCTCAACTTCTCGCTGCGCTTCTTCATCGACGACTTTACCTATGATGAGCTGGCCATCGGCGCCACGCTCTCCTTTGGCGGCAAGCCGTTCTATTGTGTGGTGCCTTGGGGTGCGGTCAAGATGCTCATGAGCCACCATGACAACCGCGTGGCCGTCTTCGACGAGTCCGCGATGTTCTGAAAAGCGCCCCGCGCTCACAGCCAGGACGCAAAACAAGGGGCGCCTCACTTCAAAGTGAGGCGCCCCTTGTTTTGCGTCTGCGGCTGAGGCGTCAGGCTCAGTGCGAGTCAGCCAGATAGGTGTACGCGCCCATGGCGTCCTCGTAGTGGCGCATGAACATGCGCACCTGCTCAAGCGTCATGCGCCCCTCGTGGTGGGCGAGCTCGGCTTGCTGGCGCACGCGCTCGATCATCGCCTCGGCGTTGTACTGCACGAAGCTGAGCACCTCAGCGATGGTGTCGCCCTTGATGACCTCCGCGACGCGGTGGCTGTCGCCCTCCAGGCGGATCTGCACGGCGTTGGTGTCACCGAACAGGTTGTGCAGATCGCCCAAGATCTCTTGGTATGCGCCGCTCAAGAACATCCCCAGCAGGTAGGGCTGGCCGGGGCTGACCTTGTGCACATCGAGCGAGGTCTTGACGTCCTCGACGTCGATGAAGCCCTTGATGATGCCGTCGCTGTCACAGGTCAGGTCCGCCAAGCGGGCCTTCTCGGTGGGGCGCTCGTCGAGGCGATGGATGGGCATGATGGGGAACAGCTGATCCATGGCCCAGATGTCCGGCGCGCTCTGGAACAATGAGAAGTTACAGTAGTAGATGTGGCCCAGCAGCTCATCAAGGTGCAGCAGCTCCTCAGGCACGCGCTTGCGGTTCTTGAGCTTGGCGCGGATGCGCTCCGCGCACGCCCAGTACAGCGACTCAACCTGCGCTAAGTCGCGCAATTGCAAATAACCAAACCGGAACAGGCTGCGCGCCTCTTCGAGCGCTTGGTTGGCGTCGTGCCACGCCTCTTGCACGTTCTTAGGCGCGATGCTGTCGTACGTCTCCCACAGCTCACGCAGCACGCGCGGGGCGTCGGCGCCGGGCTGAACCGCGCGCCTGTCCTCATGGGACTCACCCACGGCGCCAAAGATCAGCACGGACTGATAGGCCGCGACCGCGCGGCCGCTCTCGCTGACGATGGTGGGGCTGGCGATGCTGTGATGCTCGCACGCGGCCTGGATGCCAGCGACGACGTCGTTGGCGTATTCTTGCACGCCGTAGTTCATCGAGGCGTGGAAGTCAGTCTTGCTGCCATCGTAGTCGACGGCCAAGCCGCCGCCCACGTCGAGGTAGCCCATGGCGCAGCCCATCTTGACCATCTCGGCGTAGATGTGACCGGCCTCGCGCAGCGCGTTCTTCCAGGGGGTGATGGAGGAGACCTGGCTGCCGATGTGAAAGTGCAACAGCTTCATGCAGTCGAGCATGTCGCGCTGGGCGAGCTTGTCGATCACCGACACGATCTGGCTTGTGGTGAGGCCAAACTTCGCGCGATCGCCGGCCGAGTCGGCCCAGCGGCCCATGCCCTTGGTGGCGAGCTTGCTGCGAAGGCCGAGCGTGGGGCGGATCCCCAGGCGCTCGCTGGCCTCCAGCACCAGATCGATCTCATCGGGGCGCTCCAGCACGATGATCACGGTGTTATCAAAGCGCTGCGCGATGAGCGCCGTCTCAATGAACGCGCGATCTTTGTAGCCGTTGCACACGATGAAGCCGTCCGCCACGTCCATGGCGGATAGCGCGATCAGCAGCTCCGGCTTGGAGCCTGCCTCAAGCCCATAACGCCACGGACGCCCCGCGCGCACGACCTCATGCACGAGGTGACGCTGCTGGTTGACCTTGATCGGGAACACGCCGCGATAGGTGCCCTGATACTGGTACTCCTCGATCGCGCGCTGGAACGACTCATTGATGAGGCGGATGCGGTGCTGCAGGATGTCTGGGAACCGGATCAGCAGCGGCAGCTCCAACCCACGCATGTTGAGCTGTTCGACGAGGCGGAACAGATCGATGCCTTGGGGTCTGTCAGGATCAGGCCTGACCTCGACATGCCCCTCGGCGTTGATGGAGAAGTAAGGCTGGCCCCAGCCATGGACCTGATACAGCTCACGGCTGCGATCCAGGGACCAGTCTTGCAAGGCGTCATGCGCCAGATCGGAGTCATCAAAGGGGGTCGCCATCACCACGCTCCTGCGCTGCCAGGCCGGCCAATACCGGCGAGTTCACAGGGCGCGCACACTAGCGTGTGAGGGGGGGATTGTCGAGGGCGCTGAGCGCGCCCCGAGCACAAGTGCTTCATGATGGTGACGCTGCTCAATTGAGCATCAGGGGCCAGGGACGGTAGTCCCTGGTGGGTGCAGGGCGAAGCCCGCAAGCGCGCCTCATCCCACGACTCGCCACCTGCAACTGACCGCACCATATCGCGCCTCACCCTTAAATGCGGCATTAACGTGAGTTCTGAGTTTGGGAGGGGCAAGCGCTGTGGGAAAAGCGATGGTTT
>CAYXWB010000523.1:0-2667 GCA_964468515.1 uncultured Bradymonadales bacterium
CAGCGCGGCCGGCGTCCAGGCCGCGCTGGAGGCGCGCGTCTTCAGCGGCTTGGGCGCGCACATGCTGCCACACAAGCCCCGCGCTGAGACAGAGGACAGCCATGGCGAGCGCCCCTAGCGCCAGCGCGCCGCTTGGGCGGCGCTGATGCAAGCGGCGCAGCGCCGCGTGCACCGCCTCATTGCTCGGCTCATACGCCAGCGCCCGGTTAAACGCGCGCATCGCCTGCGCCGCGTTGCCCGCCTCAAGCGCCGCCTCGCCGCGCGCCACGAGCTCCGCCATCAGCGCGCGCTCAAGCGCGGCGCGCTCGCCAGCAGGATCGAGCAAATAGGCGCGCAGCGCGCCCGACGCGCGCGTCGGTGAGGCTTGCTCGGCCACCGCGCGCAGCGCCTGAGCGAGCGCGCCGACATCCTCGTAGCGCTGGGCGGGCTCATGGCTCATCGCGCGGCGGATGATGTCGCCAAAGCACTGGCCCACGCGCGCGTCGATCGTCTCGGGGTTGCGATACAGCCCCTCCATCACCCGCTTGAGCACCTGAGGCGCGTTCTTGCCATCAAAGGGCAGCTCGCCGGTGACCAGCCAGTAGAGGATCGTGCCCAGCGCGAAGATGTCTGAGCGCGCGTCCGCGTCCTCCCCCTCGATCACCTCGGGCGCCATGTGCGCGGGGCTGCCCATGAGGCTGCCCGTCTGCGTCATCGTCTCCGCGTCGAACACATGCGCGATGCCAAAGTCCATGAGCTTCACGTCGCCTGTGCGCGACACCATCACGTTCTCAGGCTTCAAGTCACGGTGGATGATGCCGTGCTCATGCGCCTCGCGCAGCGCCTCACACAACAGCGCCCCCAACAGCGCGACGTGCTCAGGCGCCATCGGCCCATGCGTCGCGACGAACTGGCGCAGGTTCTGGCCCGCCACATACTCCATCACGATGTAGGCGCGCTCCGCATCGGGCGCGCCATAATCATAGACCTCGACGATGTTCGGGTGGCGCAGCCTGGCGATGGCCTTGGCCTCGCGGTGCAGCCGCTTGCGGTGCTCCGGCTTGCGCGCCAAGTGGTCGTGCAGCACCTTGACCGCGACCTCGCGCTCTAAGCTCGTGTCCTGGCCTCGGTAGACGACGGACATGCCGCCGTGACCGATCTCCTCCAGGATAGCGTAGCGCCCGATGGCGGTTAAAGTCATAGGCAAGTCGAATCGGGATAAGGTGAAATTTCTATGCGCGCGCGACGCCAAGCAGTCGCTCATACTAGGCCTCGCGCTTGGCCCCTGTCAAAGCGCGCGTCGCGCTGTTTTGACGCGCCACGTCATGCGCCAGACGCATGGCGTGAACTTGTGCTTGCCTCAATCTAGACAAAAAAGTACGTGTACGCACCTGGCGAGGGTTGAAATGCATACTAAATGGTATACATTCTCCCCTGGACCTGATGAGGAGCCCCACGCGATGAAGATCTCAGCCACAGAAGAGTACGGGTTACGCTGCCTGCTGCGCGTCGCACGCCAGCCCGCAGACTCGCCCATCTCCGCGCAGCAGATCGCCCAGCTTGAGGGGATCTCCACGCCCTACGCTCAGAAGCTGTTGCGCGTGCTCACCCAAGCGGAGCTTGTGGAGGCGCGGCGCGGCTCAAGCGGCGGCTACGTCATGGCCCGCGAGGTCTCAATCCTCACTCTGGGCGACGCCATCCGCGCGCTGGGCGGCATGGTCGAGCTGGACACGCTGTGTGAGCATCACACGGGCCAGCACGACGTCTGCTGCAACACGCAAAACTGCACCATCCGACCCGTGTGGTCCTTCTTATCTGAGTTCCTGGCGCGCACGCTCGATGCCATCCCGCTGGCGCTGCTCTTGTCCCAAGAGGACGACGTCGCGCGCTTCTTGCGCGCCATGACGCCGCCTAAGGCGGCGCTGACTGCGTCACTGCCTACCCCACATCAGTGCCCCATCGCTCAAGCGATCGCGCCTTAGCGCGCCTCCTGAAGTCTAAGCGCCGCGAGCCACCGCGGCTGCCCCTCTAGCGTAAGTGAGAGCCACCATGACGACCGAGATTCAATCGCTGATCGATCAGCCTTACAAGTACGGCTTCGTGTCAGACATCGCCGCTGATGTCTTCCCCCCGGGGCTCAACGAGGACGTGATCCGCAAGATCTCAGCGATCAAGGGCGAGCCTGAGTTCATGTTGGCGTTTCGCCTCAAGGCGTATCGTCACTGGCTCACGATGACGGAGCCTGAGTGGGCCAACGTCACCTATGAGAAGCCTCAGTTTGACGCCATCAGCTATTACTCCGCCCCCAAGCACAAGCCCAAGAAGCAGAGCTTGGATGAGGTCGATCCCGAGCTGCTGGCCGTCTACGAGAAGCTCGGCATCCCGCTGGAGGAGCAGAAGATGCTCGCCAACGTCGCCGTCGACGCCGTCTTCGACAGCGTCAGCGTCGTCACCACCTTTCGCGAGAAGCTCGCGGAGGTGGGCGTCATCTTCTGCTCGTTCTCCGAGGCCGTGAAGGATCACCCCGAGCTGATCGAGAGGTACCTCGGCACGGTGGTGCCCTACACCGACAACTTCTACGCCGCGCTCAACGCGGCCGTGTTCTCCGATGGCTCGTTCGTGTACATCCCGCGCGGCGTGCGCTGCCCGATGGATCTGTCCACCTACTTCCGCATCAACACGCAGAAC
>CAYXWB010000524.1:0-2645 GCA_964468515.1 uncultured Bradymonadales bacterium
TTGAGCAGGCTTCGCCTCGCCTGTTTAAAGCGATCGTCGGACATGACGCCTCTTCGCGCTCGGGGTTCGGTAGCGGACTGCGAGTCGAACTCGCTCAGCTCTTGGGCTGAAACCAAGACTCTTGGATCTCAAGGCCGCGCGTCTTGGTCGCCTCAAAGAAGGTCGGGATGTTACCGCAGGGCTCCAGCTCGCCAAGCACCTTGCCATTGTCATCGGTGCCGCGATGGCGAAACTCGAAGATCGGATAGATCTTGTACTCGCCATTCTCACTTAGCCCGAGGCACTCCACGATGTGCGTGAGCTTGCGGGTGCCGTCGCTGAAGCGGCTGGTCTGGATGATGAGCTGGATCGCGCTCGCCACTTGGCTGCGCAGCGCCATCAGCGGCATCTCAATGTCAGACATCATCGCCATCGTCTCCAGACGACGCAGCGTGTCATCGGGATAGGTCGCGTGCGTCGTCGACATGCTGCCGCCGTGACCCGAGGTCATCGCCTGCAAGAGCGACAGCGCCTCGCCACCACGGATCTCACCGATCACGATCCGATCCGGGCGCAGGCGCATCGCGGAGTGGAACAGATCCCCGATCTCGACCTTGCCGCGCCCCTTGGAGTCGGCGCCGCGCGCCTCAAGCTGCACCACGTGCGGCTGGTTCAGCTGCAGCTCCGAGGAGTCCTCGATCACCAAGATGCGCTCGTTCGGGTTGATCAGCGTTGAGACGCAGTTCAACAGCGAGGTCTTGCCGGAGCCCGTGCCCCCGGCCACGATCATGTTACGCTCCATCTGCACACAGATGTTGATGAAATCTGCGGCGACTCGGCTCACTGAGCCGAAGCTGATGAGCTTCTCCATGTTCATGTCGAACGTGCCGAAGCGGCGGATCGACACGGTCACGCCGTTGCGCGCGCACGGCGGGAGCACGACGTGCACGCGGCTGCCGTCAGGCAGGCGCGCGTCCATGCGCGGGTTCAGCTCGTTGAGGACCTTGCCCACGAACTGCGCGATGTTCTTCACGCCGCTGAGCAGATCATCCTCGATCTCAAAGCGCGCGTCAGTGCGCTGGAGCTTGCCGCTGACCTCGATCCAGATGTCATCCGGGCCATTGATCATGACCTCAGACACCTTCGGATCTTCCAAGTAGGCGCGCACTGGCTCAAAATAACGCTTGATGGACTGCTCGAAGATCTCTTTAGGGATCATGCGTGCACCTTACAGTGGGGGCGCGTGGGCTTGAGGCATCGCAATGCGCGCGCCTGATGAGCGCTCGCGAGATCGTGCGTGAGGCGCCTGACTGGCGCACTATACTCGACCCATCAGAGGGGCGTCAATCGCCAGACCCCGCCCCTGTCGCGCCCGGGCCGCTCTCAGGGCGCCATCATGTGGCTCGCGCAGCGTTGTCGCCCCACGCCCCTTGTGATAAAGCACGCGCCACCGCGCGGGCGCGCTCGCCAGCGCTGCACTCCCACACCTATGAGGCGCCCATGATCCGCCTGATCGACAGGGCCTTCCCCTTCATCGTCGCGCTCACCACCCTCGCTTGCATCAGCGCGCTCGTGATGATCTTCTTCTATGCCCCCGTCGAGCTGCAGATGGGCATCGTTCAGAAGATCTTCTATGTCCACGTCCCCTCCGCGATGGCCGCTTACGCGGGCTTCACCATCGCCTCGCTGTGCAGCCTGCTCTACCTCATCAAGCCTCATGAGGTCTGGGATCTGGCCGCGCGCAGCGGCGCGGAGGTCGGCCTCATGTTCTGCCTCTATGTCATGATCTCGGGCCCGCTGTGGGCTTACAAGGCTTGGGGCGCGGCTTGGGTCTGGGATCCTCAGCTCACCGCCACCTTCGTCTTGTTCTTGCTCTATGGCGGCTACGTCTTGCTGCGCGCGCTGTCGCGCGATAACCCCGCCATTCGCAAGATCGCCGCCGTGCTGGCCGTCATCGCCTTCGTCGACATCCCCATCATTCACTACGCGGTGCGCAAGTGGGGCGGCATTCACCCCGAGGTCGAGCGCGGCGAGGGCGGGGGCTTGGCGGATGCGATGAAGCACACGTTCTCGCTGTCGATGCTCGCGTTCTTGCTCCTGTTCTTCTGCTTGCTCTGGCTGCTGCTGCGCGTCAGGCTGATGGCCCGCGCGGTGGACCGCCTCCACCTCGATCTGGAGGAGCTCGCTCATGACCGTATCTGATCTGTCTCGCGCAGGCGCGCGCCTGCTGCCGCTGCTCCTCACGCTCAGCTGGCCTGCCCAAGCGCTCGCTCAGACGCAGTCGCTCGCCTCACAAGAGCGCGCCGTCACGGGCGGCGATCTCATGCTGGCGGCCTATGTGATCTTCTGGCTGCTGATCTTCGGATTCTTGGCCTACGTGCTGCGCGCTCAGCGCGCGCTCAGCCGAGATATGGACGCGCTCCAAGCGCGCGTGGCGCGCGAGCTTGACGCCCCCCTGGCTCAGGAGCGCGAGCGCGCATGACCTCGGCGCACATCTTCTATATCCCCATCCTGATCTTGGTCGGCGTGTTCGCCGGCTACTTTCTGGGGCGACGCGCCGCTGAGCAAGAAGCGCTAGAGGCCCAGCGCCGCGTCGCGCGCCGCAAGGCGCGCGACGCGGCGCGGGCTGCGGCGCAGCCGCAGCCCACAAGCGAGGATCACTCCTC
>CAYXWB010000525.1:0-2644 GCA_964468515.1 uncultured Bradymonadales bacterium
AAGCCGCCTCATCGTCAGCGCGCGCGATGTGGCGCAGCCGCTGGGCTTGTCGAGCCGACAAGGGCGCGCCTACAGGCGCGTCCTCGACCGGCGTGGGCGCGGTCGCGCGAGCGACCGCGTCCGCGCTGGGCTGCGGCGAAGCCGCAGCCTCAGCCGTGGGGCCTAGCTTACCTGACGATGTGCGCGCAAGCTCGGACTCAGCGGCCAAGCGCTCAAGCTCCTGTTGTCGCTGCTGCCATGTCAGCGCGACGACGAGGTGCGCGTAGCGCAGATCGGCCTCGGCCTCCTGCGCCTCGGGGCGCCACGCGGTGAACTTCACGCGATCAGCGCGACGCAACCACGCGCTCACATCGTCAGGGCTCAAACCCGCAGGCCAGACCTCGCGCGACAGGCGCGCGCGCAGCTCCGTGGTGGTCAGCTCCGTGCCTGGCAGCTGCCAGCGCGCGCCCAGATAAGCGCGCAAGATGTCGGACAGCTCAGTGTAATAGAGGACGAGCTGAGCGCTGGCCACCAGCTCGCGCTCAGCCAGCGCGTGCAAGCGCTGCGTGGCGACCTCATGGTAAGCGCGCGGCGCGGGCGCCTCGGTGTGTGACTCGCGACGGCGCCACGCCCACAGGCCGAGCAGCGCCAGCATCAGCGCGCCTGCGGCGCTTAAGCCGTACCATAGCGGGCGATAGTCTTCAGCGGTGACCACGACGCCGCCACGCGCGTCGCGCCAGGTGGCGGTGTCAGGATCATCGAGCGTGGATCGCACCCGCGCGACGATCGGCTCACCCTTGAGGGTGGTGACGCCGTCGCCCTGCACCACGCCCACCTCAAGCGGCGCCAGCGTGGTGCGTCCAGCGCGCATGACCACGAGCGTGAGCGCGGCCTCGCTCACGGTAGAGGCCTCACCGGGCGCCTGGGTGATGGCGCGCTGCACGATCTTCCAGCGCGGGTTAGGCAGCGCCTCAGGCCAGACGACGCGGGCGCCGGGCGGATGCTCCACGCGCAGCGTGAGGGTGAGCGGCTGACCCACCTGCGGTGATTCGGGGGCGTCGAGGCGCTGCGTGAGCGAGGCGTCTGGCGCTTGAGGCTGCTGGCCTGCGGCCAGCGCGGGCCAACACAGCGTCAGCGCGAGCAGCAGCGGTGAGAATGTGTGGCGAGCGCGAACGTTCATAGGCTCCATCACCGCCTCGCGCGGTGGCGAAAGTAGTTCACGAGCGGCGCGATGTGATCCTCATCCAGGCGCACATGCACAGGCTCAATCTTGAGGCGCCTGAAGGTCTTATCACGCACCTGAGCGGCCTCGCGGGCCGCCTGCGCGAACGCCTCACGCACCCGCGCGCTGCCCGTATCCACAGTGAACACCTCGCCAGTCTCAGGATCTTCCATGCGCACCAAGCCAAGGTCGGGCAAGCGCTCCTCCATCGGGTCAGTGATGACCACCGGCACGATCTCATGGCGGCGACTGGCCACGCGCAGCGGGCGTTCAAAGCCCTCATCCAAGAAGTCGCTGATGAGGAACACCACCGCCTTCTTGCGCGTCACCCGCGACAGATGCTCCAGCGCGCCGGAGAGGTCCGTGCCTTGGCGGCCGCGATCCTCATGGCCCAAGATCTCGGAGATGACGCGCAGCGCGTGCTTGCGGCCTTTCTTGGGCTTGATGAAGCGCTCGATGTGGTCGGTGAAGGTGAGCAAGCCGACGCGATCGTTGTTGGCGATGGCGCTAAACGCGACGAGCGCGCCAAGCTCGGCGGCGGTCTCCTGCTTGAGCCTGCGCCGCGTGCCGAACTGCTGGCTGCTGGAGGCGTCCACGACGAGGAACACGGTCAGCTCGCGCTCCTCCGTGAACTGCTTGATAAACAGGTTGTCAAGGCGCGCGGAGACGTTCCAGTCGATGACGCGCACGTCATCGCCGGGCTGGTACTCGCGCACGTCCACGAAGTCCATGCCGCGCCCCTTGAAGACGCTCTGGTATTGCCCAGCGAGCTGGTCATTGACGGCGCGCCGGGCGATGATCTCCAGGTGCTTGACGGCCCGGATGAGTTCCTTGGGGAGCATGCTCAGAAGCCTCGCGCACAAATTAGGGGATCTTGATCGCCTCAAGCAGGCGCGCGATGAGCTGCTCCGCGGTGACCTCCTCGGCCTCGGCCTCATAGGACAAGATGACGCGGTGGCGCATCACGTCAGCGGCCACGGCCTTGATGTCCTCAGGATAAACATCGGCCTCTTGGCGCAAGAAGGCGTGTGCGCGCGCGGCGAGGTTGAGGGAGATGGTGGCGCGGGGGCTGGCGCCGAACTCGATGAGCGGGGCCAGCTCCTTGAGGCCGTAGGCGGCAGGGTCGCGCGTGGCGCAGATGATGTCGACGAGGTAGTCCTTGAGCTTGTTGTCCAGGTGGACATGGCGCACGGCCTGCTGCGCGTCGATGATGTCCTGCTGGGTGGCCACGGCGCTGATCTGCACGGGCGCGGCCTCGGTCATCAGATCCATGATCTGGCGCTCCTCCTCGCGGGTGGGGTAGCCGACCTTGATCATGAGCATGAAGCGGTCCACCTGAGCCTCGGGCAGCGGGTAGGTGCCCTCTTGCTCGATGGGGTTCTGGGTGGCGAGCACGAGGAAGGGGCGCTGCAAGGGGTAGGTGGTGTCACCGATGGTGACCTG
>CAYXWB010000526.1:0-2641 GCA_964468515.1 uncultured Bradymonadales bacterium
CCGCGTGAACGCGGCAGAGTATGGGCGCGTTAGCGCTCATACTCAGCCGCGTTCACGCGCGTTTCATGCAGGTGGACGCGCGCGACGCGCGCGTCCACGCCGCCTGTAGGCAGCGTCGCAAGCACCGCCTCCGTGCGCGCAAAGATCCAGCGCGACAGCAGCTCCGTGGTGGGATCAAAGGGCAGCACGCGCAAGCGCGCCTCGGGCTGCACGCTCAGGATCGCCTCAATCATGGGATCGCCTTGTGCCAGCACCAGGTGATGGTCCAGCTCATCATCCAGCAGCGCGCGCCACGCGCGCTTGAACGCGCCAAACTCGACGAGCATCCCCGCCTCATCAAGCGTGTCACCCTCCAGCGTCACGGTGACCCACCAAGAGTGACCATGGATGGACTGACACTTGAGCGGCGCGTCAGGGTGAGAGAGGCGGTGAGCGGTCTCAAAGTTGTGTGACAGGCTGATGCGATGCATAGAGGTGGGCTTAGGCTAGAGCAAGAAGGCAGCGAGCCGGTGATGACTCACCGGCTCGCTTGACATGCTAGCTTGACTTGAGAGAGCGGGAGACGGGATTTGAACCCGCGACTTCAACCTTGGCAAGGTTGCACTCTACCACTGAGTTACTCCCGCGTTCAGCGAGCCTGGGCTCAACTGAGGCGCATCTTTTAGCTCCCCTTCAAGACCTCGTCAACCGCTATTTTGCACATTGTGCAACTTGAGGATGGCGCTCAATCAAGCTCGCAGTGGCGAGCCCTCAAGGGAGGAGGGCTGCGCTTGATCTGAGAGCGGGAGACGGGATTTGAACCCGCGACTTCAACCTTGGCAAGGTTGCACTCTACCACTGAGTTACTCCCGCGTCCTCGAAGGCGCTCAGCGCCGCCGGGGAGATTATGTATAGACAGGTCTAGCGCTCGCGTCAACGCCCTTCTTCATTTTTTTAGCGTGCGCGCTCACTGCCCTGGCGTCTTGTACGGTGAGGGGCCATCGCCGTAGATGTTCCCTGAGTCGCCTGGCGCTGGCACGTGCTCGGGTAACTCCTCAGGGAAGCCTGGCTGCACGCTCGGCGCGTTGGGATCAGGCATCCGCTTGGGCACGTACGTCTTCAGCGTGGGGCTGACCCGCTCCTGTGGTTCGGGGGGCAGCGGCGCCAATCCCTCCTGCGCGCGCATCGCGTCACGCATCAAGGCGCGCTGCTTGGTGTTCATGCGCAGGCGCTCAAACGGCATCTGGCGCGAGGTGTCTATGGCCATCGGGTTGAGCGGCTTGAGCCGACGCGTGGGGTCCGTTGGCAGCATCAGCGCGCTGTTGCGCTGAGGCTCCTCCTCCACCCCCTCATCCTCGACCACCACATCTTGGTTAGACTGCTCCGCCAAGCGCCACGCCTCCTCCTCCTCGGGGGAGAGCGCGGGCTCAGCGGGCGCGCGACGCGCAGGCGCCACGCGAGGTGCAGCCGCCGGCTCAGGCGCAGCCACGCCCCCAACACCATTATAAGCGCGAAAACCAGCGGGCTCATCGTCAGCGGTGTTCACGCGCCCACCCTCATCGGCGCTGCGCGTCAAAGCGAAGGCCAGCGCGGCCACGAGGATGAGCAGCGGCGCAGCCATCCACGGCCGCAGCCTGCGCGACGCAGCGACCGGCTCACCGCTTGATGACGCAGACGTCTCCTCACGGGCGCGACCAGGGCTCGCCCCTGGCGCGTCAATCACCAGCTCGATGCTCCCGTCCTCGCCCTGACGCGAGTCCACGCGTGGGGACGACCCACCGCCTTGCTCCGCACTCATGAGACACCTCGACACGAGAGGGCCGCCGCGAGCAACCCTCACGACGCCGCGCCAAAAGAGCGCGCCGCTTAATTATAGCCACCGCGCGCGGCGACGGCAACACGCCACAGCCGCACAAGCGCCAAGGGGCGCGCGAGCTGATCAGCTCGCGCGCCCCTTGGCTCGCTCAGCGCGTGAGGCGCCCCCTCAAGAGAGGGCGCGCCAGTCACGCTCACTTGCTCTCTTCGAACTCGGCGTCGATGACGTCATCATCGGCGTCGCCCGCGCCAGGCTGCTGCGCGCCACCTGCAGCGCCCGCCTCAGGCTGGCCCGCGCCAGCGGCCTGATACAGCTTCTCGCCAGCGGCCTGGAGCGCCTGCTCCAGCTCGGACACGGTGCTGGCCATGGCGTCGTAGTCGTCGGCGCTGAGCGCCGCTTCGACCGCCGAGATCTTGCCCTCAATGCTAGCACGATCCTCGGCGCCGAACTTCTCGCCAAGCTCGCTCATCGTCTTCTTGGCCGAGTGCATGGTCGTCTCAGCCTTGTTGCGCGTCTCCGCCTGCGCCTTCTTCTGCTCGTCTTGCGCGCGGTTCTTCTCCGCGTCATCGACCATGCGCTGGATCTCAGCGTCGCTCAGGCCGCTGGAGGACTCGATGCGGATCTTCTGCTCTTTGCCGGTGGCCTTGTCACGCGCGGAGACGTGGACGATGCCGTTGGCGTCGATGTCGAAGGTGACCTCGATCTGAGGCATGCCGCGCGGCGCGGGGGGGATGCCATCCAGGTTAAAGCGCCCAAGCGACTTGTTATCGCGCGCCATCGGACGCTCGCCCTGGTGGACGTGCACCGTCACCGAGGTCTGGCTGTCGCTGGCGGTGGAGAACGTCT
>CAYXWB010000527.1:0-2638 GCA_964468515.1 uncultured Bradymonadales bacterium
ATGCAGGTGTCCTCGTCGGGGTTGGTGGTGTGGCAGACGCTGCGATCGTCTGCTTCTTCGACGCCGTAGCAGGCCATCACACACTCGGTGCAGTAGCGCTGACCATCCTCACCGCACACTTGAAACTGGGGCGCAGGACAACCGATCCCACAGTCGTTGATGCAGGTCTCAAGGTCTGGCTCCAGCGCCTCACACAGCTCGCCCGTCTCATCCACGGTCAGGCCCTTGCATTCGATCTGACACGCACCGCAGTAGCGGTTGCCATCGGAGGCGCAGGTCTGAAGCTCAGGGGCGGGGCAGCCGACGCCGCACAGCTCGGTGCAGGCGACCTCCTGGCGAGGGTCCGCGATGCAGGGTCCGCTGGCGCAGGTGTGACCTAAGCCGCAGACGGTGTTGATGCAGGCTTCCACGGGCGCATAGGTGGGGAAGTCGCGGCGCAGCTGATCGCGCAACCCGCCAGGGATCGTGGAGGGACCACCGCAGATCATGAGCTGACCGTAGACGCGCGCGCCCATGAAGTTGACGGGGCACGAGAAGCCCTCCTCGGTGATGGCGCCCGTGATGACGCACATGGCGTCAGCGCCCTCGCCGTAGACCACGCCGCGATCTTGAGCGCAGCGCGCGCGAGCGGTGGCGTCAGGCTCAGCGTCGCCGCACGCGGCGAGGATGAAGGCGCTGGAGAATGAGATGGCGAGGAGGCGAGCGATCGGGTGGTGAGACATGGGGGCTCCTGAGTGTGAGGGGTGAGGTGAGGGGTCATTGACAGAGGGAGGCGTCGTGCTCGACGAAGAGGTTCTTGCAGGCGATGACGCACTCGCTGCAGTAGCTCTGGCCGTCGGAGGCGCAGGGCTGCTCATCGGGCGAGGCGCAGCCGTCGCCGCAGCTCGCGATGCAGGTGTCCTCGTCGGGGTTGGTGGTGTGGCAGACGCTGCGATCGTCTGCTTGCTCGACGCCGTAGCAGGCCATCACGCAGGCGCCGCAGTAGCGCTGACCATCCTCACCGCACACCTGGAATTGGGGTGCGGGGCAGCCGACGCCGCAGTCGTCGATGCACGCCTCGATGGCGGCGGGGGTGTCGTCAGCGTCGCAGCTTGGGACGAGGAGCGAGGTGAGGGCGAGGAGCAAGAAGGGGGCGAAGCGTTGTGTCATGAGGTGGCCTCGGGGTGGGGTGGGGCGTGTGTCTTAGGGGGTGCCATCGTCCTCGCGAGGGCCGCGAGCCCACAGCAAAGAGAGCTTGATGGCGACGCGCTTGGGGGCGTGCCTCGCGCGGGCGTCGAGGGCGACCAGGGCGGGCCACAAGGTGTCCTCATAGAGCGCGCGCAGCGCGGGCAGCTCGTCGAGGGCGACGCGCAGGTTGAGCGTGCGTGCGAAGGCGTCGTCGCTGTGATCGAGGAAGCGCTGCTTGACGGTCTGGTCGAGGTTGTCGAGCAGGCTGTTGAGGCTGCCGATGCGCGCGACCCAGGAGTCGCCCATCAAGCGGCCCTCGGGGCGCGTGAGGGTGAGCTGATCGGGGCGCTCAGGGTGGGGGGCGATGCGCCCTTGCTCGCTCATGAGGGCGAGGGCCGCGTCGATGTCCTCGGGGGCCTCCTCGGGCAAGCACTGGTGCAGGCGCGCCGCGCTCATGGGGCTGGCCCAGAGCATGAACTCCAGGCGCTGGGGCAGCTGGTGCTCGCGCTCGGGCAGCAAGAAGTTGTCGCGCGCCTCGCGTGCCAAGCGCGCGGCGGTGGGCTGGCTGACGTCCATCAGCGCGGCGATCTCGCGCAGCGTGGCGCCGCGCGCGCGCAGCTCTTGGAAGTAGGCGATGCGCAGCCAGCGCACGACCTCTTTGAGGGGGACCTGGGTGCGGCTAGCCAGGCGAGCGACGGGCAGCATGAGCGAGTAGAGCAGCCTCGCTTGGAACTCCTCGGGGGTGATGTTTTCGCGTCGCCAGACCATAGAAGACCTCGAGTCTCAGGCATGATGAGGGTGATGATATCATTTTTGATATGTCGATCAAGGAGGCACAGCGATTTTTATATCATTTTTGATATGGGCTGGCATGAGCAGCGCTGATCGCGGTGAGCGGGCTGGGGAGACGCGCCGTGGCGCGCCCCACGCGAAGACGCCGCCTGATCCTTCAGGCGGCGTCTTCGCGTGGGGGGATGGGGGTGGCGTCGCTGCCGCTGTCGGCGTGGCGCGCCTTAACGGCTGGCAGCGGTCGTCTGCCAAGCCGACTTGCGCTGGGCCTAATTTAAGCGATGCGGCGCGGCTGATGCTCGGCGCGCTCCCCCACAACCTCGCGCGCGGTGCGCCGCTGAGGCTGAGGTGTGGCGAGGAGCGACGAGGCGCGCTGCGATTTGCAGGGCGATGGCGGCGCCCCTTGTGGCGATCGCGCTCACTCGCAGAGGGAGAAATCTGGCTCCACGAAGAAGTTCTTGCAGTTGATGACGCACACATTGCAGTAGCGGTTGCCATCGGAGGCGCAGGGCTGCTCCTCGGGGACGGGGCAGCCGGGGAGGCACTCGTCAATGCAGGCGGCTTCGTTGGGGTTTGGGGAGTGACAGGTGCTGCGCGCGGCCGCCTGCGCGACGCCCGCGCATGCCATCGTGCAGGTGTTGCAGTAGAGCTTGCCATCTTCGCCGCAGAGCTGGCCTTGGCG
>CAYXWB010000528.1:0-2628 GCA_964468515.1 uncultured Bradymonadales bacterium
AAGTTTCGACGGATGCTCTACTTCTTGGAGGAGTGCGAGCGCACGCAGCACCCCTTCAGCCTGGAGGAGCTGGCCGAGGCCACAGGCTACAAGCTGTCCTCCATTCGCACTTATTATGGCAAGCGCCTCAAGAACGTGCTCGTGGCGGAGCTTGCCGATGGGCGCTTTCGCGCGGAGGGGATCAGCGTCTTTAATGAGCACACGTTCATTGATTATATGACGCAGCGCTCGGCGCCCCCCTCCTCAAGCGACGGCGCCTTGGTGGAGGATGAGGACGACGATGACGATGACGGCCCCGGCGTGTCTCCCGAGGAGGTGATGATCGACGGCCTCTTGGAGCGCGCGGCGTCGGCGATGCGCGCGGCGCTGGGCCTGTTTCACGACAGCCGCATCCCCGATCGCCTCACGCTCACCTGCCTCGGCGCGCTGCAAGCCTGGGATCTCTTGCTCAAGGCCGAGATCGCGCGCGCGCGAGGCTTGGCTCAGCTGTGCGCGGTCAACGCGCCCATGACGCCGCTGTCACTGCATGAGCTGCTCTTGCGCTGTTATCCCAACGCAGCCGATCCGACGCGCAAGAACATCGCGTGGTTGATGGCGCTGCGCGATCAGCACGCCTACCTGCTGGTGCCCGAGCTTGAGCCCCACCTGTCGCCGCTGCTGCAAGCGTGCGCGCTGAACTTTCGCAAGCGCTATGAGGCGATGGCGGGGCGGCGCCTGTTTGAGCGCGGCGCGGGCGCCTTGTATCTGATGGGCGATGGCGCCATCGCGTCGCTTGATGAGCTGCGCGTGCGCTACGGCGACATGATCGCCAGCCGCATCGAGGACATGGTGCTGGAGCTGCGACAGGATGAGCGCGAGAGCGCGCATCCCGCCTTTATGACGCCTGGGGCGTGGCGCTTGGAGCTGCGCAGCGACGCGCAAGAGCAGCCCATCAACCTCGCGCGCGGTAAGGACGCGCTGGCTGCGGCCGCCGCGCTTGAGCACGAGCAGCCGTCGCGGCCTTACCCTTACACCGCCTCCGAGGTGGTCCACGCCATCAACAAGCTCTTGCCGTATGAGCGCCGCCTCGACGTGACGGCCATCGCGCAGATCGACGCGCGCCATGGCGTGCGCGCCATGGCGCGCAGCCGCTATGCGATCCGCCTGGATGATGATCCTGAGCGCTACCTCTACGCGCAGGCTTATGTGCACTGGGTGGTGCGCTCGCTGCGTCGTGATCCGCAGTGGATGCAGCGCCCCGCGACGCAGCCGCTGGGGCGCTGACGCGGCCCGATCCCGACGCGCCTGCGCCCGAGCCTGACGCTGCCCGCGACTAGTCGCGGGCAGCGTCAGGCTCGGGCGCAGGCGCGTCGGGATCGGGCCGCGTCAGCGCCCCAGCGGCTGCGTCGCGGGGCGCTGCATCCACTGCGGATCACGACGCAGCGAGCGCACCACCCAGTGCACATAAGCCTGCGCGTAGAGGTAGCGCTCAGGATCATCATCCAGGCGGATCGCATAGCGGCTGCGCGCCATGGCGCGCACGCCATGGCGCGCGTCGATCTGCGCGATGGCCGTCACGTCGAGGCGGCGCTCATACGGCAAGAGCTTGTTGATGGCGTGGACCACCTCGGAGGCGGTGTAAGGGTAAGGCCGCGACGGCTGCTCGTGCTCAAGCGCGGCGGCCGCAGCCAGCGCGTCCTTACCGCGCGCGAGGTTGATGGGCTGCTCTTGCGCGTCGCTGCGCAGCTCCAAGCGCCACGCCCCAGGCGTCATAAAGGCGGGATGCGCGCTCTCGCGCTCATCCTGTCGCAGCTCCAGCACCATGTCCTCGATGCGGCTGGCGATCATGTCGCCGTAGCGCACGCGCAGCTCATCAAGCGACGCGATGGCGCCATCGCCCATCAGATACAAGGCGCCCGCGCCGCGCTCAAACAGGCGCCGCCCCGCCATCGCCTCATAGCGCTTGCGAAAGTTCAGCGCGCACGCTTGCAGCAGCGGCGACAGGTGGGGCTCAAGCTCGGGCACCAGCAGGTAGGCGTGCTGATCGCGCAGCGCCATCAACCACGCGATGTTCTTGCGCGTCGGATCGGCTGCGTTGGGATAACAGCGCAAGAGCAGCTCATGCAGTGACAGCGGCGTCATGGGCGCGTTGACCGCGCACAGCTGAGCCAAGCCTCGCGCGCGCGCGATCTCGGCCTTGAGCAAGAGATCCCAGGCTTGCAGCGCGCCGAGGCAGGTGAGCGTGAGGCGATCGGGGATGCGGCTGTCGTGAAACAGGCCCAGCGCCGCGCGCATCGCCGACGCCGCGCGCTCCAAGAGGCCGTCGATCATCACCTCCTCGGGAGACACGCCGGGGCCGTCATCGTCATCGTCGTCCTCATCCTCCACCAAGGCGCCGTCGCTTGAGGAGGGGGGCGCCGAGCGCTGCGTCATATAATCAATGAACGTGTGCTCATTAAAGACGCTGATCCCCTCCGCGCGAAAGCGCCCATCGGCAAGCTCCGCCACGAGCACGTTCTTGAGGCGCTTGCCATAATAAGTGCGAATGGAGGACAGCTTGTAGCCTGTGGCCTCGGCCAGCTCCTCCAGGCTGAAGGGGTGCTGCGTGCGCTCGCACTCCTCCAAGAAGTAGAGCATCCGTCGAAACTT
>CAYXWB010000529.1:0-1155 GCA_964468515.1 uncultured Bradymonadales bacterium
GAGCTGACAGTCCTGAAACTGCGTGTCCGTCCACTCGGGCGACTCGAACGTGCACGCCTCCATGCGTGAGCGATCCAGCATGCCCGCGTCCACCGAGAACCCCTCGCCAGTACAACCCTTGAAGGCGCACTCCAAGAAGTTGCACTTCTGCATGAAGGTCCCCTCCAGCAGACATCCCTGGAACACGCAGCCCTCAAACGTGCAGCTGTCGAACTCCACGTTCGTCAGGTCTAGCCTGTCGAAGTGAAACCCCGTCAAGCGCAGGTTGTGGAACGTCGCCGCCTCCAGGCTCACGAGCTGATCGCCGCTGCCTTGGCGCTGCTCCAGCTCATCCTGAAATGACTGAGCGCGGCCCTTCTTAATGTACTGAATGAGTTCGGTCGGCATGTCGGGGATCTTCTCGACAGGGAGACTGACACGCCGCGGGGATGGGCGGCGCAGGACCGCTGCTAGTAGCCCAATTGAGGCCAGGGTGCAACGCCTTTCACGCCCACAGCCGCAGGATCAGTCGATCCTTGGAATAAAAAACGCGGGCGATGGGCTCGGCGTCGGCTCCGTGCAGGTGCGCTCACCGCTGGCGTCTCGACATGTCGTCAACATCCCCTTGCCCGCCTCATCGCCCGTCCAGATGTGATACAGCCCATCGCGCGCCATGATCACCGTGTAACGATCGCGCGTCATCGGCAGCCGCTCCACCGCCGCGTTGTGACCCTCTAAGCGCGCTACAGGCCACTTGCGCGGCTTCAGCTCCAAGCGCACCACCTGCGGCGCCCCCGGCGACACGCTCACCTCACGCGCGCGCTCAAGCCCCGAGCCCGTGATCCGATACTCCCCTGCGGCCAAGCGCAGCGGCTCACCGCATCGCGCCTCGATCATCCCATTGAGCCTCAGCTCCCCGAAGCTCCCCGCGCAGTCTAGCGTCACCTGCTCGCTCTGCGCGCACCGCTGCAACGCCATCGTCCCCGCGCTCGGGTGCTCCTCCCGATACAGCTCAAGCTGACGCTGCGCCGCGTCACAGCGCCCCATCAGATCGTAGCTGCGCACGATCATCTTCATCGTGCGCGCGTCGGGCTGCGCACCATACGCCTGAAACAGCGACGTCACCGCCTCATCATAGCGCCCCTCCGCGTAATGACGCAGCCCCTCACCCATCGC
>CAYXWB010000529.1:1255-2624 GCA_964468515.1 uncultured Bradymonadales bacterium
CCCCAGTGCAACACCTTCACCTCGCAGCCCTCACCGCGCTGCGCCTGGATCACGCGCGCCATCCGACGCATCGCCTCACAAGCGGCCGCGTCTGCGCCGCGCGTGCGCAACCCCAAGCGGCTGGCCGCGTCGCTCCACAGCGCGATGAGACGCAGCGGATCGGACACCGTCGCCGCCATCAGCGCCGCCAAGCTCGACACGCGCGCGTCATAAGCGCGCGCCGCATGCGCCTGTGACAGCGACGTCAGCGGCCTGTGCTGCGGCGCGCTCGCCCCGTGCAACAGCGCGGTGAGCGCACCCCAGCGCGCCCGCGCCTGCGCCAGCGCGTCCATCACCGCCAGCACATCCCGCAGGTTCACCTGCACATACCTCACCCGCGCCCCGCTCATCGTCAACAGGTCCAGCCCCTGACGCATGCGTCGCGTGTCGAGGATCTGCTGCGCCCGCGCCGCCGCCTCACGCTCCGGGCGCTCATGGCCGCTGGCGCGCAGCTCCGCCGTGATCGCCGCGCGCAGCGCCGCCTCGCCATCGAGCGCCTCACACCAGCTCGGCTCCGCGCGCAGCGCCTCCTCGCCAAGCCAAAGCACCCGCGCGCCGCTGTCTCGTGCGAGCGCGGCGGCCGCGCGCCCGATCGGCGCCCTCGGATCGCCCGTCACCACCAGCACGTCGGACTCACCCAGCGGCGCGGGCGCCGCCTGACGCCACGGCGCGCTCACGCGACGCGTCTCATGACGCTCCCCGCGCGTGTTATAGGCGATCTGCGGCGCATCACCGCCCGACAGCACCTCCCCCACGATGGCCCGCGCGATCTGCGCCACGCTCGCCACTGACGCGTCCAGATCGATCGCCTTGACGCCCGCGCGTGGCCACTCTCGCGCCGCCACACGCGCCACGCCCACCAGCGCGCCGAGCGTCGCGCGCGTCGCGTCTAGCTCCCCCAAGCCCAGCGCGCCGCCCGTGTCATGCGCCAAGATCAGCGCGCCGCCTTGAGCGCTCATCCCATCGGCTACGCGCCGCACCACCTCCAACGCCTCGCGCACCAGCGCCGAGGTCTCCCCCAGATCCTGCACCTCGTTGAGCCCCATCATCGCGAACACGATCCGCGCGTCAGCCGGCAGCGCCTCGACCGCGCCCACCGACCTGGCCCTCACCCCAGCCGCGCTCAGCGCCTGCGCCAGCGCGTCGCTGAAGCCGTGACGATCCTTCACGATCCAGGCCTCAACGCCCGGCTCAAACCCGCGCATCGGCGCGCCCGGCAGCGGCGCGCGCTCTAGTCGCAAGACCTCACGCAGCAGCGACGATGGGGCGGCGACCAGCGCGCGAGCGCGCTGGTCGCCGCTCAGAAAAAACGTCGCGCCTGCACATGCTC
>CAYXWB010000530.1:0-2592 GCA_964468515.1 uncultured Bradymonadales bacterium
AGTTTGAGCTAGATCGTCGCGCGCTGCGCGAGGTCGCGGCCCAGAGCGAGCCTGGGCTGCTGGATGGCAAGCGCTTGTCGCACGCCATGATCGATCAGATCAGCGCCAAGGTGATGCCGCTTCGCGACCAAGAGCAGCATATGGTGCTGGCCGTGGTCCAGGTCGGTGATGATCCCGCGAGCGAGGTCTACGTCGCGCATAAGATGCGCGCGTGTGCGCGCGCTGGGCTCCACAGTCGCAGCGTCAAGCTGCCCGTTGAGACGACCCAAGCCGAGCTGGCGCTGTGGTTGCATAAGCTCAGCGAGGATCCGCTGGTGCAAGGGATCCTGCTCCAGCTCCCGCTGCCCTCAGGCTTGGATGAGATCGCCGCCGTCGCTGAGATCGACCCGCTCAAGGATGTGGATGGTCTGCACCCGGCGAACCTCGGGATGTTGATGTTGTGGCAGGCGCCGCTTGAGCCTTGCACGCCGCGCGGGATCATGACCTTGCTGGACGCCTATGAGGTTGATCTGCGCGGCAAGCGCGCGCTGGTCATCGGGCGCTCCATGCTGGTCGGTCGGCCGATGGCGCACATGCTGATGCGCGCCGATGCGACGGTCACCGTGGCGCATCGCCACACGCGCGCGCTGGAATCACTGGTGCGCGAGGCCGAGGTGCTGGTCGTGGCCGCTGGCGTGCCTGAGCTCGTGCCCGGCGCGTGGGTGCGTGAGGGCGCGGTCGTGGTGGACGTGGGGATTAACGCCACCTTCAACGCCGCGCGCCAGCGCGTCATCGTCGGCGATGTGGGCTTTCAAGCGGCGCGCGAGCGCGCGCGCCTCATCACGCCTGTGCCTGGCGGCGTGGGGCCGATGACCGTGGCCACCCTGATCGAGAACACCGCGCGCGCGGCCTTGGCGCGCCTCGCTTAATGACTACAGCCGCGCTGCGGCGACCCCGATGAGGTGTTGTGATGGAGCTGTTGCGCAAGCTGCCCCTGGCCGAGCGTCACGTCGCGCATGGCGCGAGGATGGTCCCCTTCGCGGGCTTTGAGATGCCGATGCAGTATGAGGGCATCAAAGAGGAGCACTTGGCCGTGCGTCATCGCGTCGGCTTGTTCGACGTGAGCCACATGGGCGAGGTGGAGATCACAGGCCCCGACGCCATCGCGGCGGTTGATGGGCTTGTCACCAACCATGTGGCGCTCTTGGAGGATGGTCAAGCGCTCTACACCGTGATGTGCCACGAGCACGGCGGCATCGTGGACGACCTGATCGTCTATCGCTTAAGCGATGAGCACCTGCTGCTGTGCGTCAACGCCTCGAATCGCGACAAGGATCTGGCCCACATCAAGGCCTACATCACGGGCGACGTGCACGTGGAGGATCGCGGCGACGCCTACGCGCAGCTCGCGCTGCAAGGCCCGCAAGCGCAGGCGACCTTGAGCGCGCTGACCTCGCATGACCTGGCCACGCTGCGCCCGTTCCGCTTCGCGTCGATGGAGGTCGCGGGCGTGACGATGCTCGTGGCGCGCACGGGTTACACGGGTGAGGATGGCTTTGAGCTGTATCTGCCCGCCGAGCGCGCGGTCGAGGTCTTCGACGCGCTGGTGGAGGCGGGCAAGCCCTACAGCATGGCGCTGTGCGGGCTGGGCTGTCGCGACACGCTGCGCCTGGAGGCGCGCTTGCCGCTGTATGGCCAAGACTTGAGCGATGAGACTAACCCCCTTGAGGCGGGCTTGGGCTGGGTGGTCAAGCTCGACAAGCCCGGCGACTTTGTGGGCAAGGCGGCGCTCTTGCAGATCAAGGCCGACGGCGTCACGCGCCGCTTGCGCGGTCTGATCGTGCAGGGCAAGGGCGTGATCCGCGCGGGGTGTCCGATCCTGGAGGGCGACCTCATCATCGGCCAGGTCACCAGCGGCACCTACTCAATCTCACTGGAGCAGAGCATCGGCCTGGGTTATATCGACGTGGCGCATCTGGACGCCGACGAGGTGCAGATCGAGGTACGCCAGCGCCACCTGCCCGCGACCTTGACCACCAAGCCCTTTTATAAGCGTTGATGCGCTTCGAACATCCATCTCACCCGCGACCCGTCGAGGAGCAACATGGAGATCCCCGCGAACCTTCGTTACACCAAGTCACACGAGTGGGCCGAGTGGGACGGCGAGTCCGTCAAGGTGGGCATCACGGCTTATGCGCAGGACGCGCTGGGCGACATCGTGTTTGTGGAGCTGCCCGAGGTCGGGCGTCAGGTCATCGTCGAGGATGAGCTCGGCGTGGTCGAGAGCGTCAAGACCGCCTCGGACCTGTACGCGCCGGTCGATGGCGAGATCATCGCCGTCAACATCGCCCTCGACACGCAGCCTGAGCTGGTCAACACCTCGCCCTACGGCGAGGGCTGGATCGCGCGCGTGAAGGTGTCTGGCCCTGAGGTCTTGGACGCGCTCATGAGCGCGGATGAGTACAAGGCGCTGCTGCACAAGTGAGCTTGCCCGCACGCCGCGCGCGAAGCGCGCGGCGTGTGTGCGAGGCTTAACGCGAGAGGAGGCGGCCCGGGGGAAAAACCCAGGCCCCCGCCACAACCGGGGTTGGGGGGCCCCCCCGCAACCGCGCG
>CAYXWB010000531.1:0-2590 GCA_964468515.1 uncultured Bradymonadales bacterium
GGCGGGCCCCCCCCGGGGGGCCGGGGGCCGCCCGGGCCCGGCCGCGGCCCCCCCCCCCCCCCCGCCCCAGGAGCAGCGCTGCGCGCTCACCAGCGCCCTCAAGCGCCCAGCGCGCCTGCGCAGCGTCATAGGCGACGCCGTGCTCGCTCCACAGCGCCAGCGCATACACCAAGCAGCCGCGCGCATGCGACAGCTCGCAGGCACGATACAACGCCATCACCCCGGCCACGTGCGCCTCAGGCTGAGCCTGCGCGATGGCCTCAAGCCCCACGCGCATGCACGCCTCGGCGTCGCCCTCATCACAGCTCAGCTCCTCGGGATGGCGCGCTGGCGCCAGCGCCAGCGCGACGGGCGCTGACTCGGCGCGGCCAGCCACAGGCTGGCCGCTAACGCGCGGTCGCTGCGGCGTGAGACACGCCAGCAGCGACAACGACAGCGCAGCGCCTACCAGTCGTAAGAGCCAGCCTGATAAGATATGATCGGGCGCGCGGCGAGGCTTCACGCGAGGTCCTCCTCAGGGGTTAACCTCGAGAAGCTAGGGCCGCGGCGAGCTTGCGCAAGGCCATCGCGCGATGACTCAGCTGCGCCTTGCGCGCGGCGTCCACCTCACCAAACGTGAGCCCCCAGCGCGGGATCAAGAAGAGCGGATCGTAGCCAAACCCTGCGTCACCGCGCGCGCGCTCCACCAGCTCGCCCTCGACCGCGCCGCGAAGCCACAGCAGCGCCCGATCGCCCACGCGCCCGAGCATGCCCTCCAGCTCAGGCTCGCCCTCGGGCAGCGCCTCCCAGCGCGCGCCCAAGCGTGACAGCAGCGCATGCCCTGCGGCATCAGGCGCGATCGCCACGCAGCACACCGCCACAAAGCGCGCGGTGCGACGGGGCGCAGACACATGCGCCATGCGCTCAAGCAGCAGCGCGTTGTTGGCTGCGTCGCTCGCGCCCTCCCCTGCGAACCGCGCGCTGCGCACCCCAGGCGCGCCATCAAGCGCGTCGACCTCAAGCCCCGAGTCCTCGCTGATGGCGCACAGCCCCGAGGCGCGCGACAGCTCCAGCGCCTTCTTGATCGCGTTGGCCTCGAAGCTGTCGCGATCCTCATCCACCTCGGGCAGCGGCGCGCCAAAGCTCGCCACGTCCACCAAGCGCCACGTCTGAGCGTCAAACGCCTCATGGATCAGCCCCTCAAACTCGCGCCGCTTGTGGGCGTTTCGCGTGGCGATCAGCAGCGTGTGCTTTGACATCATGGCTCCAAAGGGGTGATGGCGACCAGCGCGGGGGTCACGGGCGGCTGGCGCGGCTTGGAGCGGCCCACGAGCACGCCCGCCAGCACCAGCGCGCCGCCAAACAGCAGGCTCAAGCCCGGCACCTCATCGATCCAGATCCAGGCGATGATCGCCGCCAGCGGCGGCACCAGCAGCAACATCTGCGCCGCGCGCGTCGCGTCCAGCGTCGCCAGCGCGATGGTGCTCAGCACGTAGCCTAGCGCGATCGGGCCTAAGCCCAGGTAGATCACCGTCGCCCAGCCCATCGGGCTGAGCGCGCTCAGGCGCGGCGCGGCCCAGGGCAGATAGAGCAAGAAAGGCAGCGCGCCCGCCAGCGTGACGAAGATCGCCATATCGAGCGCCGGATACTGTCGCAAGAGCCGCTTCTGCAAGGTCATGTTCATGCCCGCGCACAGCGCGGCGAAGAGCACCAGCAGCGCCCCCGCAGATAAGGTGACCCCCGCGCCGCCCCACAGCCCCAGCACCCCCACCCCGGCCACGCCCATCCACAGCCCGACCCAAGCCCGCGCGCTCACATGCTCGCCCAAGCACCTGCCGGCGAGCAGCGCGGTCCAGATCGGGGTCGTCGCGATGATGAAGCTCGCTTGGCCTGCGGTCACATGCTGCAACCCGAAGTTGAGCGCCAAATGATAGCCCGTGAAGCCGCTCAGCCCCGCGCCCGCGATGACCGGCCAGTCCGCGCGCGCGGGCAGACGCACGCGCAAGAACGCGCCCACAAGCGCCAAGGCGCCGCCCGCGATCACCATGCGCACGGTGGTCAAGGTGAGCGCGTCCAGCTCGCGCAGCACCAGCCGCAGCCCCGCAAAGGCAGAAGACCAGATCAGCATCGTCAACAGCAGCAGCCCATAGGCGATCGCCACCGCGCGCGGCGAGGACGCCTCACTCACTCGACCCGAGCCCATCGCTCAGCTCCATCTGTCCGGCCCTGGCGAGCGTGACGCCGCCTGTGGGCGCATCGTGTGACAGGGCGGTCAACGCCCCGCGCTGCGGTTGGTCGCGCAGCCGCAGCGCGATGGCGTGCGCCGCGCGCTTGAGCTGACGGCCGCCCATCCATGACAGGCTCGGCGCGCGCTCGTGCAGCGCGCGCATGGTGTCGGGGCCGCCCACGATCGCGAGCGCGCGCAGCGCGTCGCGTCGCGCCTCATCATCGCGCTGTCGCAGGACTTGGAGCGCGGCGCGCTCAAGCGCTGCGGCCTCCCAGGCGCCTGGCGCTGACGCGCCAGGCGCCTCCAGCGCGCTCGCCAGCGCGCGCCACATCGCCCGCGGCGGCGCGCGCGCACCGCCACGCGCATCGAGCGAGGCCACCAGCG
>CAYXWB010000532.1:0-2581 GCA_964468515.1 uncultured Bradymonadales bacterium
GCCGCCCACGTCCTCGCTCAGCAATCGTCGCTGCGCCGCATGATATGCGATGATGCGCCATGTCATGCGCGCCGACGCGCTGCGCGCGCGGCGCATGACTCGGCGCGCCTTCGGCGCTAGAGCGCGCCGCTAAAATGCGACGCCCAAAGCCGTGTGGGCCGCAGGCAAGATCCCGCGCGGGCCTTGGCCGCCGACCTGATAGCGGATGTATTGCACCCCCAAGCCCGCCGCCAGCACCCAGCGCTGCGCGAAGATCCAGGTGTAACCGCCGAGCGCGCTCGCATAGCCGCCGATCTCGGCCTCCTCGACGCGCGGAGAGCTGATGTGCGCCGCGACCGCGCGCACGCCCAACCACAGCCCCTCAGGGGCCACGCCCGTCAAGAAATAGCGCACACCAACCTCCGCCCCGACGCCTCTGTAGTCATCATCGGGCTCAGAGATCAGCCCGTTGAACAGGCGCAGGTGGGGGCCAACATACAGCGACATGCGCGCGCTCAGCGTGCGCTCCAGCTGCACATGCACGAAGCCGAGCGCGGTGGTCAGCGGGTCCACCTGCACGGTCCAGCGCAGCTCATCCGGCTGCGCCGCAGCCGTCTCCTCGATGGCGCGCTCCGTGTCAGTGTCCTGCTCGCTCGCGTGCGCGAGAGAGGGGAGCGCGAGCGTCAGCGCCAAAGCGGCGATCATAGGCTCAGGGCATAAGGATCTCATCAAAGCGCCTCATCCAAAGTTGAGCGTCAAGCTCACGCGCGATCGGCGCGCCTTCGGCGCACGCGCGCGAGCACAAGCCACGGTAACATGAGCGCGAGCTGCGCCGCACCTGCCGCTGGCGAGGCCGTCGCACAAGCACACCCCTCCTCTGCGTCACCCGCTGACACGCCGGGCGGCTGTGGCGAGGGGCCGCTGTCTGGCGCGTCCATATCGACGCCACCAGCGGGCATGTCAGGCGTCGGCGGCGTGCCCTGGTCAATCACCATGTCAGCGGGCATATCCTCAATCGGCGCGCCCTGATCAGGCTCATCCACAGGCGCCATATCCACCGGCATGTCAGGTTCAGGCGCAGGCGCGTCCATGACAAGCTCTAGCGCGCCAAGCGCGGGCGGATCAGGGCGCAGCTGCCCCGCTTGATCGTGCGTCACTTGGGCCAACGCTTGGCCTGCGCCGAGCGCGGGTGATCCGGGCAGTGGCGCGAAGGTGTCAGGATCGAGGCCTGCGGCTTGGAGCGAGTCAAAGGCGCTGTTATTGGCGAGCATCCAGCGCGGGGAGCTGCTGTTGGGGGCGATCCCGAGCGAGGCGCCGATGATGAGGTTGTTCATCGCGCCGCTGCCCTGATGACGTGAGCCAAACACGGCGATGGCGTTGCGCCCATAACCCGCCAGCGTGTTGTGCCAGAACAAGTAAGGCTGATCTTGGGCGCTGGGATGATCCTGATCATTGGCGTAGATGCTGTCCTGACCAAAGCGCGCGATGACGTTGTTGTAGATGCGCGTGCGACTTGCCCCAATCATGATGATCCCCATCACAGGGCCATCGGTGATGATGTTGTCATGCACATCACACGACGAGAAGCTGCCCAGCTGCAACCCCTGCTGCTGATACTGCTCGCCCTCGGCGCCCACGCGGCGGATGATATTGTGATGAAATGAGCAGCCTGAGCGCGCCATGCCGATCTGCGCGCCATCCCAGCCCGAGTCCTCAATGATCGTGTCGTGGATCTCGATCCCCTCCAAGAAGTGCGGCTGACGCGTGACCTGCTGCCCCTCACACGTGATCCGCTGCCCCCCAGCCTGCGTGCTCCCCAGATACATCCCCTCGCCGCCCGCGCGTCGGATCAGCAGGTGATGCAGCTTCACATCACGCTGCACGAAGACGCCTTGATCGGCGGAGCCATCACACAGCGGATCAGTCTTGGCCATGACGCCCGCGAAGCCGGTGTCATGGATCTCAATGTGATCGGCCTCATAGTTGGTGGACTTGCCCTGAAACCACAGGCCCACGCCAGGATAAGGCTGCGTCGCAGGCGCGCTCACGCGAAAGCCGTAAAAGTGCGCAGGATCGCCCGTGCCAGTGAGATGAATGTGGCGCGTCTGCTCCTCCACCACCAGCGCATAGGCGCGATCGGTGTTTCGGATCACGACCTGTCCGCCACAGTTGACGATCTTGATCGGGGCCTGCGCGCTGCCTTGGACGTTGCGAATGCGAAGGAACGGGCGCTCTCCCGCCTCAACGCAGATCGTCTGCCCCGGCTGCACGCCAAGCTCGTCGCCGCGCACGACGGTCTGAGACAGCGGGATGGTGTGATCGCAGTCACACTGCGCCGACGCATCACTGAGCATGAGCGTCATCATCACGAGCATGGAGAGCGCGAAGCTCAGCGCCACGCGCGCGCCTCGCAAGAGCAAGCAGAGGGCCATCACATCACCTCAACGCCAAGCACACCCCCACAGGGGCGCGCGTCCTCGCCGCTCACCACAAGCGGCGCCATCTTACCAAGTCTGGTCATGAGGATAACATCCCCGCAGGTCACAAACATCTACAAGATGCATGCACCCAAGAAACGCGCGAGGCGGGGGGGGGGGGGGGG
>CAYXWB010000533.1:0-2579 GCA_964468515.1 uncultured Bradymonadales bacterium
GCTGCGGCCTTGGGCTTCGACTCAGCCTTTGGCTTGTCCTCAAAGACAAACTGCGCGCGCCAAGTCCCCGAACTGTTCTCGAGCTTGAGCGCGGCGTCGAACTTCGTCCCCGCCTTGGAGGTAAACCCCTTGATGGTCGAGGTTGGCTTGTGCGGCGCCGTCGCGCTCTTAAACAGCTGCTCGCACTGGCGCGGGCTCAAGCTCTTCTGGGCGATGGTGCGAAACACCTTGAAAGTGCAGCCTTCGCGCCCCTTCTCACAAACGAACAGCTTGTCGTGCAGCCTCACCGTGGCGCCGCACTCAGGGCAGGGGCCAAGCACAGGCTTGTCTGAAGGGGTGACGCTCACCTGAACGCCCTCGGCGCAGTGAGCTACCACACTCGCCGTCAGCTTGCGCACCTGCTCCATAAACGCCTCGGGGTCGCGCTTGCCATCGGCGATCTGCTCAAGCGCCGTCTCCCAGCGCGCGGTCAGCTCGGCGCTCGTCAAGAAGCCGAGCTTGGCATCGAGCGCGCCGATGAGCTCGCACCCGAGCGTCGTGGGCACGAGCTGCTTGCCCTTGCGCTCCAAGTAGCGCCTATTGAGCAAGCCCTCGATGGTGTTCGCGCGCGTCGCCGGCGTCCCAAGCCCCGCGCCACTTGGTGCGCGCTCAGCCGCATCGCTCTCAAGCACCTCGCAGCCGCGCTCCATCGCGCTCAACAGCGACGCCTCGCTGTAGCGCGGGGGCGCTTTGGTCTTGGAGGCTTTGAGCACAAGCGGCCTGAGCGCGCCGACGCGCGCGCCGCGCACAAGCTGCGTTGGTATGCTGGTGGTCGCCTCATCGACGCCGTCCTTGTCCCCGGCCTGCAGCTGCTGCTGCTCGTCATCGCGCTCAAAGCGCATCCAGCCAGGGCTTAAGATTTGGGTGCCGCGCGTCTCAAAGACCGATTGCCCGAGCTGCGTGAGCACGGTGGTGGTGGCGATGCGCGCAGCAGGCGCGAGCGCGGCCATCGTGCGCCTGGCGACGAGCTCGTACAGCTCAAGCTCCTCTCGATTGAGGGCTTGCGGGTTGACGCGCACCTCCGTGGGCAAGATGGCGTGGTGGTCTGTCACCTTGTCTGCGTTGACCAAACGCTTGCTTAGACCCTGCATATCAGGCTCAAGCTCTCCGAGCAGCGCGCCGAGCTGCGGGTGGCCAGAAATTGCGCTCAAGCGGGCGGGCAGCGTCTGCGCAAGGTCGGGCGTGATATGTTTTGAGTCGGTGCGCGGGTAGCTCAAGAGCTTGTGGCGCTCGTAGAGCGCTTGGCCAAGCTCCAGGGTTTGGGCCGCGCTAAAGCCCAAGCGCTGGTTGGCGACGCGCTGCAAGGTCGTCAGGTCGAAGAACTGCGGCGCGGCGCGCTCACCCTCGACGCGCTCAAGCTCAATGACTTGGGCGGGCTGAGCCCCAGCGAGCTGGTTGAGCCCATCGAGCGCGCCTTGCGCCTGCGCGCGGTCGAAGAAGCGGTGCGCCCCTGGGGTGGTGGGCGCGCGCGGATCGCGAAGCCAGCCCTCATAGCGCGCGGCCCCCTGCCCCTCCAACACGAAGGTGGCGTTAAGCTGGAAGAAGTCTTGAGGGGTGAAGGCGTTGATGGCGCGCTCGCGGCGCACGATGAGGCCCAGGGTAGGCGTCTGCACCCGGCCTATGGACAACACCGGGACCTTGGCCTCGCGGGGTAACCCTGCGCGCGCGGCAAGCGTCGCGGCGCGCGTGCCGTTCATGCCAATGAGCCAGTCCGCCTCACTGCGAGCGCGGGCCGCGTGATACAGCGCGTCGAGCTTTGCGCCGGGCATAAGGCGCGCCATGCCCGCGCGGATCGACTCGTCGGTGAGCGAGGCGATCCACAGCCGCTCGACGGGCAGCTTGCTTGCGGTGAACTCGTACACGTAGCGAAAGATCAGCTCCCCCTCGCGCCCTGCGTCGCAGGCGTTGATGACGCGCCCAAAGCGCTCGCGCGCGGTGAGCAGCTCGCGCAGGACCTCGAACTGGTCAAGCGTGTGTTCGGTTGCTTCGAGTTTGAAGGGGTCGGGCAGGATGGGCAGATGCGCCATGTCCCAGGCCTTCCAGTCGGGGTTGTAGGCGTCCGGGGGCACCAGCGCCACCAGGTGGCCGACGCACCAGCTCACGGTGTAGGTGGGGCCATCGATGTAGCCTTGCTGGCGGGTGTGGCTGCCAAGCACGCGCGCGATGTCGCGCGCGACGCTTGGCTTTTCGGCGATGATGAGGGTCTTCAAGCGGCTGCTCCTTGGGACGAGATGAGCCCATAATCAGGTGTTAACTCGTCGTCCCTGTTGAGCCTGCAAATTATAAGTGGTCGTCTTGCAGGCGAGTCATTGGCGCGAGCCAAGGCAAGGGATGGGGGAGATGCTCCATAAGCTCGCCCTGTCATGATCGGGTCTGCTTAATATTAAAAAAAGACATATTTGTTGTTTTAATTAATATTTGTCTTGAGAAGCAGTGCGAGGAGGTCGTAAAGTGTTCATGAAAGGAGTCTTTCATGAACACTCGCTCGACACTCGCGCCCCCTTTTGACACCATGAACAGGTCTGTGAACACCTCGCCTC
>CAYXWB010000534.1:0-2566 GCA_964468515.1 uncultured Bradymonadales bacterium
AGCTCGACCTGGGCGCGGGCTTGCTTGCTGCTGGCGTGGCGGTGGAAGATCTCGAGGATGATGCCGGTGCGATCCATGACGACGGCGTCGATCTGCTCCTCCAGGGCGCGCATCTGCCAGGGGGTGATGTCGTGATCGACGATGAGGTAGACGGGGCGATCGGGGTGTTGCTCGCGCAGGGCTTTGACCTGCACGGCGAACTCCTCGACCTTACCTGGGCCAAAGTAGGTGGCGGCGACGGGCTGTGAGCGTCGCTGCGAGAGAGAGGAGGCGACCTCCATGCCGAGGGTGTGGCACAGGCGTCGCAGCTCATCAAGCGAGGCGGCGAAGGCGTCATCGGTGACGTCTTGGCGTTGCAAGCCGGCGAGCAGAGTGACGGGCGATTGATTTTCTTGAGCTAGCTCGTGCATAGGGCCTCCCTTTGGTGGGGAGGCGCCGACGGCCCCGTGGGGGTGTGGATCGCGAGAGGCTGTGCTGAAGCCGCGACCGTGAAGCGGCGCCGTCGGCGCGCAGATCACATGATGCGAGCGCGCCTCATCAAAGATGGGGTGCGCGCGCGGTGACACGGTGTCGTGGCGCGCTTGAAGTGCGCGCGGGCGTTCAGCAGATCCACATGGGCGGGACACCTCAAAGCCTAAGGTGGCTTGCCATGAAGTGGCGAGCCATTGCGAGCGACAGAACAGGGCTTAGGCTGCGGTTATTCCAGCTTTGTCGCGTCGCGTTGTTTTTGTTTCAGGGCGTCGAGGTGCCAGAAGACGGCCATGGGGAGCATGCCGAAGAAGCAGCCTGCGGCGAGGCACAGGGCGGGGTGAGCCCATTGAGAGAGGGAGGCGATGGCGCTGAGCAAGAAGCAGATGGCGCCCAGGGCGATGCGATAGGAGCCAGTGATGGTGAAGCAGACGATGAAGAAGGCGTCGACGCACAGCTCGGCGGCGGAGGCGACGTGCAGCGGCGTCTGGCCGATCCAGAAGACGATGCGCAGCAGCATGAGCAAGCTGATGGCGAGCATGAGGCCGAAGATGATGAGCCGGTTGGCCTTGTTCTGAAAGAGCAAGCGTCGCCCGAGGCCGACGATGATGAGGGCGATGGCGAGGGCGCGCACGATGCCCCACAGGTGCGATTGCGAGGTGTAGGCGCTGATCTGGGCGACATCCAGGGCGTAGGTGGCGAGGTTGATCGCACCCCAGAGGGCGGCCAAGACGAGGGCGAGCTTGGCGCGGGTGCCAGCGCCGAGGCGCGTGTCGACCTGATGGCGCAGGGCCTTGAGGCGCGCGACCTCGCGCTCGGCTTGGCGCTGCGCGCGCGCAAGCTCAAGCGCGCGCAGTCGCAGCGCGTCGGGGGCGTCGAAGCTGGCGATGAGGGCTTGCGCGGCGAGGAGGTTGCGCTGGTCCAGCTCAAAGCTGAGCATGGCGCACAAGCACTGATGCAGCCCGCGCGCGGCCTCCTCATTGCCCTCCCAGCGCCGCAGCGACTGTTCAAACGCGAACCGACACGCACCGAACAGCGGGTGCACCGCCAGCGGGTCGGGCTGGTCGCGCAGCACGAGCGCCTCAAGGCGCGCGAGGCTGAGCTGACCTTGGCGGGTGAGGGCGATGGCGTCGAGGTGGGTCAGGTGTGTGATGATGGCTTGGCGCAGGGCCTCGGCGTCGGCGTAGCGATCTTTGGGCTCGCGCGCCATAGCGGTGTGGGCGATCTGGACGAGCTCGGGGTGGACCTCATCGGCGTAGGTCTGCGGCTCAGAGACATAAGCGCGCCTGAGGGTGGCGGTGAGGTTGCCAGCTTGATGGGGCGGCGCGCCCGTGAGCAGCTCGTGCAAGATGGCGCCGAGCAGGTAGAGGTCGGTCTGAATGGAGGCGGTGGCGTCCTCGGGGATGGTCATCTCGGGGGCCATATAGGCGGGGGTCCCCGCGAGCTGACGCGCGTCGCGCGCGAGCGGCAGGCGGCCGTCGCGGTCGGCTTGGAGGCTGACCGCGATGCCCCAATCGAGCACATAGACCTCACCGAAGGCGCCGATCATGACGTTATCGGGCTTCAAGTCGCGGTGGATGATGCCGCGGCTGTGGGCGTAGTGGATGGCGCGGCAGACCTGCTTGAGGATGTCGAGGTGCCATGTCAGCGGGGTCTCACCGCTGACGCCTGAGGGCTTGACCTTGCCATGAATGTAGTCAGTCCAGCAGACGCCCTCGACGCGCTTCATGACGATGAGGGGGCTGTCTTGATCATCGCGGCCCAGCGCATAGATGGGCACGATGTTGGGGTGCTCCAGGCGGCCTGAGATCCAGGCCTCTTGCAAGATGGCGCGCAGGGCGGAGCTCTCGCGAAGCTCGGGGCGAAGCGACTTGACGGCGACCTCGCGCCCCAGCGCGAGCTGCTCGGCCAACAGCACGCGACCCATGCCACCTTGGCCCAAGGTGCCGCGTAATTGGAGGTCAGGCGCGGCGCTCTCGTCAGAGGTGGCGATCTGGAGCTTGGGCAGGGCGCGCGCGACCTGCTCGGCGTCGGCATAAGAGCGGCGCAGGTCTTCGGGGATGATGGTGGCGCGGTCGGGCAGCTGGAGGGTCTGATC
>CAYXWB010000535.1:0-2565 GCA_964468515.1 uncultured Bradymonadales bacterium
CCATGACGCTGACGGTCATCTGTGAAGACTGAACAAGAGATGCACGCGCTGCTCAAGCGCCAGCTCGATCGCCACGCGCTCAGCGCCGATGCGCCGCCTGACGAGGCCACATGGCGCGCGCTGGTGGCGGCCGTCAGTGAATCTTACGGCCAACAAGATGAGGCCCGCTACGTCTTGGAGCGCTCGCTGGAGGTGTCCTCCCATGAGATGCGCGAGATGTACGACGCGCTGGAGCAGGAGTCGCAGGCGCAGCTGCGCCGCGAGCGCGACCGGCTGCAGTCGATCTTCCGCGCGCTCAACGACGGCGTTTGCACGCTGGACGCCGAGGGGCGCTGTCTCTCGGCGAACTTGGTCGCCACGCGCTATTTGGGGGTGAGCGAGGAGCAGCTGGTGGGGGGGCCGCTGCTGGATCGGGTGGCGCTGTCACCGAACCAGCCCGCCAGCGCGGAGAGCTTCTTGTTGTTATGGATGTCGATCAAGAACCGGCTCGCGCTGAGCTTTGAGCAGGCGTCGCTGGCGCGGCCAAGCGGCGAGTGGCTGTCGATCTCGTGCGTGTTCAACCCGCTGATTGAGCAGGGTGAGGTGATCGGCTGCGTGATGGTGTTCCGCGACGTGACGCAGCAGCGGCGCGCCGAGCAAGAGCTGTTGCGGCTCAACGAGGAGCTGCGTGAGGCGCGCGATCAGGCGCTTGAGGCGAGCAAGTCTAAGAGCACGTTCTTGGCCAACATGTCGCATGAGCTGCGCACGCCGCTCAACGCCATCATCGGCTACTCGGAGCTGTTGCGCGAGGACGCGCTGGCCGACGGGCTCGATGATATGGCTGAAGACGCGCGCAAGATCAACGTCTCGGCCGATCATCTGCTGCATGTCATCAATGACATCCTCGACCTGTCCAAGATCGAGGCGGGCAAGATGGAGGTCTTCCCCGAGCGCTTCACCTTGAGCGAGCTGGTGGATCAGGTGCGCACGACCGTCGCGCCGCTCATCCAGCGCAACCGCAACGAGCTAGAGGTTCAGCTCGAGGGCTCCGCGCAGGTGGCGCTCTTGACCGACAAGGTGAAGCTGCGACAGGCGCTCATCAACGTGATGTCCAACGCGGCGAAGTTCACGGAGGACGGCACCATCACGCTGAGCGTCACGACGCACCGGCGCGAGCGTCAGCTGTGGCTGCGCGCGCGTGTCACGGACACAGGCATTGGCATCCCCCCCGATCGCTTGGAGCAGCTGTTTGACGCCTTCACCCAGGGCGATCAGTCTACCACACGCCAGTACGGTGGCACGGGCCTGGGGCTATCCATCACGCGCCAGTTCTGCCGCATGTTGGGCGGTGAGATCAGCGTGGACAGCGTCGTGGGCGAGGGCTCCACGTTCGAGGTGATGGTGCCAACGACGCTGCCTGGCGAGGGCACCATCTCGCTGTCATCGGTGTTCGAGGGTGAGGACAGCGGCGCGCTGTCGGCGCTGCCCGCCCCTGGCGGTCAGCTGGCCACGGTGCTGATGATCGATGATGACGCCACCGTGTTCGATCTGGCGCAGCGCTTCCTCAAGCCGGAGGGCTTCCACCTGCTGCGCGCGCGCAACGGGCGCGAGGGGCTGGAGCTGGCGCGGGCGCATCACCCCGACGTGATCACGCTCGACGTCATGATGCCCGAGCTTGACGGCTGGTCCACGCTCAGCGCGCTGAAGTCCGATCCGCAGCTCGCGCACATCCCGGTGGTGATGATGACCATCGTGGCCGAGCGCCAGCGCGGCTTCGCGCTAGGGGCCGCAGACTACCTGCCCAAGCCCATCGATCGGGGGCGGCTCATCAGCACCTTGCGCCGCCACTGCGAGATGCGCGGTGACACGCGCGGCGACGTGCTCATCGTCGAGGACGACGAGCAGACGCGCCAGATCCTGCACCGCACCTTGAGCTCGCGCGGCTGGCAAGTGCGTGAGGCGGCGCACGGCGTCGCGGCCATGACGCAGCTGCGCGAGCGCGCCCCGGATGTCGTGCTGCTGGATCTGATGATGCCGCTGATGGACGGCTTTCAAGTCCTCGACGCGATGCGTGAGGATGAGGCGCTGGCGCAGATCCCCGTCATCGTGCTCACCGCGCGCGATCTGTCCCTGCAAGAGACGCAGCGGCTGCACCAGCGCGCCTCACAGGTCTTACAAAAGGGTGACTGCGGCATGAGCGTGCTGATCGACAAGATCCGGCTAGCGGCAAAGAAGCCGAGCTTAGAGGTGGGCCTCGAAGAGGTGACCTCCAGCGGCGAGGGGTGGCCATGAGCGAGCACAGCGGGGTGGCGCCGACGCGCGAGGCGCTCATGGCGCGCGTCAGCGCGCTGGAGCGTGAGCTTGAGCGCGCGCACGCGCGCTTGGCGCTCATCGCGCAGGTGGATGACGCGCTCGAAGAGGCGATCTTGCACAAGTGGCCCGTGGCGCAGACGCTCTCGCAGCTGCTGCCCCAGGCGCGCGCCGCGCTGCGCGCGGACGCCCTCATCGTGCGCACCTTTGATGAGGTGAATCAGCCCGTCCAGCTCGCTGATCCGATGCCCGCAGCCCTCGATGACGCGACGCTCG
>CAYXWB010000536.1:0-2548 GCA_964468515.1 uncultured Bradymonadales bacterium
ACCTCACCGCTTACTTTAAGGAGCCTGCGATGGCGATCGAGCGTACTTTCAGCATCATCAAGCCTGACGGCGTGGAGCGTAACCTCGTGGGCAAGATCATCGCTCACTTCGAGGAGGCTGGCCTTCGCCCCATCGCCATCAAGCGCAAGCTCATGCCGCGCCACGAGGCGGAGACGTTCTACGGCGTCCACCGCGAGCGCCCCTTCTTTGGCGAGCTGGTGGACTTCATGACCCGCAGCCCCGTGGTCCTCTTGGTGCTTGAGGGCGAGGACGCCGTCGCGCGTAATCGCGAGGTCATGGGCGCCACGAACCCCGCCAACGCCGATGAGGGCACGCTGCGCAAGCTCTACGCCGTCAGCATCGGTGAGAACACCGTCCACGGCTCCGACTCGCTGGAGAACGCCGGGATCGAGATCAGCTACTTCTTCTCGGGCAGCGAGATCCAGGGCTGAGCTCCCTCGCCAGGACGCGCCCCTGATTTATCAGGGGCGCGTCTTGGATGACGCGAAGATGCGGCGCTGGTCACCAAGTGACCAGCGCCGCATCTTCGCGTCCAAGAGGATGATTTTGCTGTTTCTTTTCTGCTAGTTGGTATGGGGTGGTCAACCCGACGAGAGTCTGCTAATGAGGCATCGCAGCGCACGCTGCATCTTCGTGGATCCCCTCGCCACACAGATGACCACCATGAGCACCGACGCGATCTCTGTCTCCCCCCATGATGCCGCGCTGAGCGACGCGATCGCTTGGACGCGTGAGGTCTTGGCCGATCCCGAGCGCGAGACGCTGCCCGAGGAGCGCGTCGATCTGGCGAGCTTCACCCCGGCGCAGATCGAGGCGCTGCTGATGGAGGCGTTTGGGGAGCGGCGCTTTCGCGCCTCCCAGGTCACGCAGTGGCTGTTTGAGCGCTTGGTGCAAGACTTCAGCGCGATGACCAACGTGTCACAGCAGCTGCGCGCGCGCTTTGAGCGCACCCTCAACATCGAAGCGCTCAAGTTTGACCAGTCCCATGAGGCCGCAGACGGCACCGTCAAGCTCGCCTTTAAGTGTCGCGACAACGCCGTCATTGAGACGGTGTACATCCCGTCTGAGGGACGCAACACGCTGTGCATCTCAAGCCAAGTAGGCTGCGCCATGGGCTGCACGTTCTGCTGGACCGCGAAGATGGGGCTGCGTCGCAACCTCACGGCGGCCGAGATCGTGGGGCAGGTCATGCACGCGCGGCGCCTGATGGGCGAGCGTAATGGGCATATTGGGAACATCGTGTTTATGGGGATGGGCGAGCCGCTGCATAACTATGACAACGTGCTGCAGGCCATCCGCGTGCTGACCGATGAGGCCGGGTTGAACTTCTCGCGGCGCAAGATCACCGTCTCCACCTCGGGGCTGGTGCCGCAGATCCGCAAGCTCGGCCATGACGCCGATGTGAACCTCGCCATCAGCCTCAACGGCACGACCGACGCGCAGCGCGGCGCCATCATGCCGGTCAACGATCGCTGGAACATCGAGGCGCTGATGGACGCGCTGCGCGAGTATCCGCTGGAGCGCAGGCAGCGCCTGACGTTCGAGTATGTGCTCATCCGCGATCTCAATGACACGCTCGATGACGCGCGCAGGCTCGTGAAGCTGATGCGCGGCGTGAAGGGCAAGGTGAACCTCATCCCGTTCAACCCGCACCCGCACACGCCGTTTCAGACGCCCGATGAGGCCACCATCGACGCCTTCCAGCAGCACCTCGTGGCCAACCACGTCAACTGCTTTCGCCGCGTCACGCGCGGGCAAGAGGAGATGGCCGCGTGTGGTCAGCTGGGCAAGCCGGGCGATCGTAAAGAGCCGCCGCACCTGCGCAAGCGCCTGGAGCTGCTGCGCGGTCAGCTCGCCACTAAGGCTTGACCTCCCCCTAGCTTTTTCTGGGGCGCCTCGCTCATGATGGGAGAGGCGCGCCCGCTGAGACATCGCGCGGCGTCATGTCGCGCGCGTGGTACAACCCTGAGCCCTGTGAGAACACGATGAGCTTGCTCGTGGTAGGTTCGATGGCCCTGGACAGCATCGAGACGCCGTTTGGCAAGACCGAGGACGCTGTCGGCGGCTCGGCCATGTACTTCAGCGCCTCGGCCAGCTACTTCACCCAGGTGAGGTTGGTCGCGGTCATCGGTGAGGACTTCCCGCAAGCGCCTCAGCGCTTCCTTGTCGAGCGCGGCGTGGATCTGACGGGCATGCACCGCAGCGCCGGTGAGACGTTCCGCTGGAAGGGCCGCTACGGCCACGATCTCAATGAGGCCATCACCTTAGAGACGCGCCTCAACGTCTTCGGTGATTTTCACCCCGTGCTGCCCGAGGGCTACCTCGACAGCAAGTTCGTGTTCCTCGCCAACATCGATCCCACCCTCCAGCTGGAGGTCTTGGATCAGGTCAAGGCGCCCGAGTTCATCGCGCTGGACACGATGAACTTCTGGATCGACGGCAAGCTCGACGAGCTGCGCAAGGTCTTGGCGCGCGTGAACATGATCGTCATCAACGAGGGCGAGGCGCGCAAGCTGGCTGGCGAGTC
>CAYXWB010000537.1:0-2538 GCA_964468515.1 uncultured Bradymonadales bacterium
GCCAAGGCTGTCAGCCTTGGCGCCCCCCTCGCCACGTCGTGGACGCGTCAGCTCGCTAAAGCGAGCTGACGCGCCGCTGCAGCTGACCGGCTAGCTTGGACGATCCCCGCATAAGATCAACACTTGCGACGCACCGACAGGGAGGTTGTGGGGAGCACCACGCGCTCACACGAGCGAGAAGCGCACCTCACCCAAGCCATCCGTGCGCAGCGTCACGCGATCGCCCGCGCTGATCGCCTCGGCGGCGGTCGCCCCTCCGGCGAGGATCACTTGGCCCTCGTGCAGCTGCTCGCCGACCTCGGCCAGCATGTTCGCAAGCGCCGCGAGCGAGCGCGCGGGGTGCTCATAGATCGCCGCGCTGCTGCCGATCTGCTTCGGCTGGCCGTTGATCTCCATCACCATCCCGATGTTGCTCAGGTCGAGGGCCTCGGGTGAGAGGATCGTGCTGCCGAGCACATAGCAGGTCGAGGAGGCGTTATCGGCCACCACATCCGGCAGCGTGAACTTGAACTTCTCATAGCGCGAGTCGATGATCTCGAGCGCTGCGGTGACGCCGCGCACTGCCAGCATGGCTTGGGCTGGGGTCACGGGGCCGCGCAGCGGCGCGCCCAGGATGAAGGCGACCTCGGGCTCCACGCGCGGGTGGATGAAGCGCGAGGCTTGGATCGCGTCGCCGTCGCCCGCGACCATGGAGCGGGTGAGGTGGCCGTAGATGGGCGAGTGGACGCTCATCTGCTTCATCTTGGCGAGGCTGGTGAGGCCCATCTTCATGCCGACGAGCGCGTCACCGCGCTTGATCCGGCGCTGGATCGACTCGCGCTGGATCAGGTACGCCTGCTCCAGCGTGAGGGTGGGGTGCTCGGCGCTCAAGCGCGTGATCTCGCGCCGCTGCGTGGCGGCGTCATCGACCAGCGCGGCCAAGGTGGAGAGCTGCGCGCGCGTCAGGGACATACGACCTCCTCATCGAAGCGTGGCGCGCCTGGAGGTCTTAGCCCCAGGCGCGAAGGGAGCGATGAGGCACAGGTGTATGATGCCAGACGCGCGCGCGCAAGCGCTCACTCTGCGATGCACAGCCCCGTATCGACGACGCACACTTGGCCTGCGGTGCAGTCAGCGTCGGCGGTGCAGGGCGCGGGGGCCTCCCCACACGCGCCAGCGAGGCAGACCTCATCGACGCTGCAGTCAGCATCAGCCGCACAGGGGATAGACGCAGGGGGCTCACACGCGCCATTGACGCAGGTGTGGCCTTCGAGGCAGTCACCGCTCGTCTCACACAGCATGGGTGAGCTGGCTGGGGCGCAGCTGGCGGTGATGGGGTTGCAGAGCTCGTTCACCTCACAGTGCGCGTCAACCGAGCAGCTCCCCTCGGGCAGACACGCCCCATCAAGGCACACCTCGCCCGTGGCGCAGTCGGCGTCAGCGCTGCACGCGAGCTGCGGGCTCTGGGCCAAGCACGCCCCATCGCTGCACACCTCATCGGCGCCGCACTCAGCGTCGTTGGCGCAGCTATTGATGGGATTCACCCAATCGACGCAGACCTGGTCTTGGCACCTCTCGCGGGAGCCACAATCTGCGTGGCTGGTGCACTCAGGCTGCGTGGGGGGCGCCTCAACGCACTCGCCCTCGACGCACGCCTGATCTGCGGCGCACGCGTCGTCAGAGTCACACGAGGCGGTGGAGGCGACCTGACATGCGCCACCCTCGCAGCTCAGGCCCGAGGCGCAATCGGGGGGCGCGGTGCACAGCGGCGCCTGCTGCGGGGGCAGCTCGACGTTATTGTAGCGCGTGTGGATCTCCTGACGCACGGGCGTGGGGATGGTGCCTGAGGGCGAGCAGACGACGAGAGCGCCGTAGGGCAAGCGCTGTTTGGCGCTTGGCGGGCAGCTGAAGCCCGTCTCAATGATGTTCTGGCTGTAGACGCAGAAGGTCTCGTCGCCATCGCTGATCGCGACGCCCGCGCCGCAGCTGTCTGCGGGCGATTGCGTCGGCTCAGGATCACCGCACGAGGCGGTGAACAGGGTGATGGCGAGCGCGCCGTGGAACATGAGGGCGAGGGACTGGCGAGTGGTCTTGCGATTCATCTAAGCTCCATCTTCAGTGGGGGTTGGCGAGCGCGGCTTATGGGGCGCTCGTCAGCGGCGTCTCAACATCATCCTCATCACGCGCGTCAGCCGCGCTGCGTCGCAGCGCCTCGACGTGCGCGTGAGGGGTCCAACAGATCGCCAGATCGATGGCGACGGCGTCAGGGTCTGACGCGGCCGCCTCGTCAAGCGCGCACAAGTGGGGCCACAGATGCGCCTCATACAGGCGCATCAGCTCGGGCAGGTCCTCGCGACGCACGCGCAGCTGGAGGTTGCGCGCGAGCGCGTGGGGGTCATCCTCAAAGAAGCGCGCTTGGATCGCGCCCGAGACGGTGTCGAGCAGCTGGTTGAGCGCGTCGAGGCGCGCGATCCAGCGCGTCTGGACCAAGCGGCTGGCTTGGCGCGAGACGGCGTAGTTCATGACCGTGTGCGAGGGGGCCTCGACCACGCGCCCCTC
>CAYXWB010000538.1:0-2514 GCA_964468515.1 uncultured Bradymonadales bacterium
TGGGTGAGCGTGAGGACCTGCTTGGTGCGCCAGACGTAGTGGAGCACGGAGCGGGGGACGTCCTCGCAGTCCTCGATCGCGGCGTGTCGCAGCTGGGCTTGGGGCTCGTCAGCGTGGTGTGAGGCGGCCAAGTAGAGCGACTGATCTTGTGCCACCGCGATGACGCCGCGGCTCGCGCCGCTGACCTCCATGGCGATGTGCATCAGCTTCACCATCAGCCGCTCCAGCACAAGCTCGGAGGAGATCGCCTGGGAGGCCTTGAGCACCGCTTGCAGATCAAGCTCCGGCGCGACGCCCTCAGCGACGGCGCGGGCGCCGTCGCCGATGCGGGGCAAGGAGCCGGTGGTGTGCTGCAAGGGGGGGCGACGCGTGAGGGTGTCATTGGTGGCAAAGCGCGGGGGCGCGAGCAAGGAGGCGAAGCGGGCGTCGAGCTGAGCCACGACCGCTTGTGCGCCCCAGGCCGAGAGCTGCTGGCGCGCGGTGAGCAGGTACTGGCGCGCGATGCGAGCGCGTCCTAGCTGCATGTAGAAGTGGCCCGCGAGCCAGCACGCCAGCGCGCCAGCCTCCTCGCGGCCCGCGCGCTGGGCGGCGTCAAGGGCCTCATCATAAGCGGCCATCGCCACGAGCGTTTCACCGCTGACGCGCGCGAGCTCTGCCCGCACCAGCGCCACACACGGCGCGAAGCTCTCCGGCGCGCCGCTCGCCAGGCGCTCTAGCAGCGCGAGCGCGCGCTCGGCGCGCGCTCGCGTCTGCGCCGTAGGCGCGGGCGCCGACAGCAGCGCCAGCGCCTCATAGAGCGTGTGCTCCAAGCGCGTGACGCTCGCCCAGGGGGAGTCGACCAGCGGGCGCGCGCGCTCAGCATGGGCCAGCGAGCCGCCCCGATCACCGCTCAAGAACAGCAGCTTCTGCTTGCACACGTGATAGAAGGTCATGGCCATCACGTGGTGCTGTTGCTGCGCCACAAACTCAGCCTCTGAGAAGCCCTCCCCGTCCAAGCTCTGGAGGTTTGAATGAGGCTCACCACACAGCGACGCGATGACGCGCCGGGCCATGAGCGACAGCTGCATCATCACGCCCTGCGAGGTGTCCTCCTGCGCGCGCGCGTGCCAGCTCGCGGCCACCTCCAAGCGCTCCCCCCCTAAGATGGCGAGCATCATGCGCACCAAGAGCAGCTCGGAGGTGTGAGGATCGGCGCCCGCCGCGTGAGCGTCGTGCTGCGCGGCCTCCAATGCGCTCAAGCAGGCCTGGGCCGAGGCGCTCCAGGGCCCGACAAACGCGCCCCACTCGATCTGCCACGCCGCCATCGCCACGCGGTCGTGCATCCCGCGCGCGAGCGTCTCTCCCAGCTTCGCCACGCGCTGCACCTCCTCCAGCGGCGCGCCCTCACACCAGCGCGACGCCGCAAGATCCACGAGCAGCGCGCCGGACCAGCGCGTGGGACCACGCGCGAGCATCGCCTCCACGGCGTCATAGAGCAGCCACAGCTCGCGTTGCGGCGCGCTGTCTTGGGGGATCTTGCACAGCCTCAGCGCCAAGCGCTCGTGGGCCTCAGCGCGTGGGTCATCACAGCCCTGCGCGCGCTCAAGCCACGCTTGCGCTTGGGCCCCTGACAGCGCCTGCGCCAGCGCGTGACGTGAGGAGACCAAGCGCTGGCTCAAGCGCTGGGGGTTAGGCGGGATGCTCACGCCCAGCTCAACGAGTAGCTGCTCGCCAAAGCGCCACGCCTGCGTGACATCGCCGCCATGCCACGCCAAGCTCACGCCTAAGCGCCAAGCGTCGAGGCGCTGCGCGTCACCGCGCGGCCACGCGCGCGCCTGATCCTCCACGATCGCCAGCGCATGCTCGCGCTGCCCACACCACGCCATCGCCTCAGCGAGCCGACAGCGCGCTTGATGCAGAGTGCGCTGCGTCGAGTCGGAGGCTGCTCCTGCCCTGACCCTAGCCTCCAGCGCGCGCGTGGCCGCCTCAAACATCCCGAGCGCGCGCTGATGTTGTCCGGCGCTGCGCGCCGCCTCGCCAGCGAGCATGTTCCAGCGCACCAGCTGCTCCACCTCGTCGCTCGGCTGCTCCGAGGTCAGCGCGCTCAGGTTCATGTGCTCTAGCGCGCTCCAGAGCGCCTCACCGGGCGGGGCGTTGGCGCCCAAGCGCTGGAGCTGCGCGCGACCCAAGCGCCAGTGCGCTTGGGCGCGCTGCGCTTGCGTCAGCTGCTCACGCGCCAAGCTCGCCAGCAGCGGATCCGCGAAAGACCAGCGAAATGGCTCACGCCGAGGGCTCACGATCGCCGCATCTCGCCCCCACGACAGCCCCTCTTGCACGCGCAGCGCCCCGAAGCTCTCGGCCGCCTCTGGATACGAGAACTGCTCCCCGATGCAAGCCGCCGCGCCCAACACCTCGCGCGCAAGCTCCGGCGCCTGCGCCAGCACCTGCGCGCGGCGCGCCAGCTCGTGCGGACACAGCGGCATCGCCCACAGCGCGTCGAGCGCCCAGTGCCAGCGCCGATCGCTGCGCTCATAG
>CAYXWB010000539.1:0-2502 GCA_964468515.1 uncultured Bradymonadales bacterium
GATGATGGGGACTGAGCGCCCAGGCGCTAACCGGCAGGTCTTATGGCATGAAGCGCGCGGGCTGTCTAGCCTCAGGCCGAGGGCTCAGCGCGCCAAGCGCATCATGGCGAAGATGATGACGCCCAAGGCGAACAGCAGCGTGATGGCGGTGAGGCCGACGAGCAGCATGATGCCTCCGCTGGAGGCGCGGTGGGGCTTGGCTTGAGCGCTGCTTCGGGTTGGAGCGGGCGAGCCAAGCGGCGAGAGCGCTAGGGTGCTGGCGGCAGCGCTCTGAGGGGGGCTGCGGTGGGGCGAGGGCTCGGGGGCAGGCGCTGGGCTTGGGCTGCGCACTTGCTGAGGCAGCTCCGTCTGGATGTTGGGGCCTGAGGGGCGCCGCTGCTCGACGGTGGGATCGGTGAGGGAGCTGCCGGAGAGGCCAGCGGGGGCTCGTGGGGCGCTGGACTCGGCAGCCGCGGCGCGCGCAGCTTGGCCAGCGGCGCGCGCCGCGGCTGCCGCTTGGATCGCGGCCGGGGCGATGACCTGGGTGACGGGGGCGGGCGCGCGCCCAGGCGGCGGCGCTGGCGTGGGTTGATCGCTTGAGGGGGGCTGGATGGCGAACATCTGCATCGTGCGCCCGCCGAGCGAGGGCGCGGGTTCAGCTTGAGGTGCGGGACGCGGCGCGGGCTCGGGGCGCTGTGGGCCGCTCTGGATGAGCAGGGCGCGTGCGGTGTGTGCGTCGGCGCCTGGGGTCAGCCACTGATGCAGCGCCTCCAACACCTCGCTCGCTTGCGCGAAGCGCTGAGCGGGGTCTTTCTGGAGGAGCTTGTTGAGGATCGTGCGCAGCGGCGCGGGCACGTCGGCTGACTCTGGCAGCTGCACGGAGCGTGGTGAGGAGAGCGTCTCGAAGACCTCCTGTGGGGAGGCGCCGCCGATGGCGGGCTGGCCCGTGAGCAGCTCATAGGCCACAAGCCCCAGGCTGTAGAGGTCCGTGCTCGGCGTCATCGGCTCATTAAGCACTAGCTCAGGCGCCATATAGCGCGGTGTGCCGACGATGTGATTGGCGCCTGTGAGGCGCCGATGATCGCTCTCGCGCAGCACCTTAGCGATGCCAAAGTCGAGGAGCTTGACGAGGTCAGCGCGCTTGGCGTGATGATAGAGCATGATGTTCTGCGGCTTGATGTCGCGATGCAGGACGCCAAGCTCGTGAGCCTCTTGGAGGCTTGCCAGCGTCTGGAGCAGGATCCTGGCCACGCGCTCCGGCGCCACTTGACCCTGCTGCTCGATCACGTCCTTCAGGCTCTGGCCGTCGATGTACTCGAACACCATGTACAGCGAGCCGTCGTCTAGCTTGCCGTAGTCGTGCAAGGTGATGGTGTGTGGGTCGCGCAGCTGTGAGATCAGGCGCGCTTCTTGTTCGAAGCGCTTGATCATGGTGTCAAAGATGCGCGCGACGGAGCTGAGGCGCAGCACCTTGATGGCGACCTGGCGCTCAAGCGCGAGCTGTGTCGCGGTGTAGACGTCGCCTTGACCGCCCGTAGCGAGCAAGGCGTCGATGCGATATCGACCTTCGAGCAAGGTCCCTGTGCTGAGCTTCGCCATGCGCCGCGTGCGAGGTTGAGAGGGCTGTGAGGGTAGGGAGCAGCGGGGGGTGCGCTGACCGCTTCATCATGTAGGATGCGCGTTATGATAGCAGAACCTTAGCACACGACACCTGCGAAAGTGCGCGCCGCTCAACGATCGGGCGAGCGCTTCTTGCCCCGGTTGCCCTCCTGACGCGCGCGGCGGCGCAGCACGGCTGCGCGGGGCTGATAAGGTGGCAGCTGCGTCAAGATGGAGGTCTGCGCGTCAGGCGCCCGCTCCTCGTCGCCATCCCGTAGTCGTGCAAGGTGATGGTGTGTGGGTCACGCAGCTGTGCCAGCAGCAGCGGCTCTTGCTCAAAGCGTCGGAGCAGCGAGGCGACGGCTTGAGGCGCTGACTCGCCGCTGCTGGAGCAGCTTGATGGCGACCTTGCGGCGCAGTCCCGCTTGCTCGGCGCGGTAGACGTGCGCTTGGCCGCCTGAGGCGATGAGCGCTTGGACGCGATAGCTCCCCGCGATGAGCGGTCCGAGCGCGAGCGCGGTCATGGCTAGCTCGCCATCTGAAAGGGAGTAAGTTTGGAGGCGATGTTATGATAGGGTGGTCGCTGCGCTCGCGAGCGTAGCCGCGTTTGTGTGAAGGCGCAATCTGGCGCAGAGCGGCCGGAGTGGGCGAGCGAAGGGCCAGGAGCTGCTAGCGCGCCACATTGTTCGCTTTAGGATGGGGCCTCGTGGCCACAGCTCAGCTAGCGCCCTCGCGTTGACGCAGGTTATGCGTCGCCGCGCGATATTTGCGCATGTCCCTGGATTGTGTATCTGAATGATATGATTTGTGTGCGTGTAATATTTCACCAGAGCATGGTAAATCTTTGGCGCACCCCCTGGAGGAGGTCTCACATGGCAGAGCGTTTCGCAGTATCCCCGCCGACTGGAAGGTTGCTCTTGCGAG
>CAYXWB010000540.1:0-2488 GCA_964468515.1 uncultured Bradymonadales bacterium
CGCTGGGGTGAGCGCGACCGCGCGCGCGCGGTCGTGGCGCTGGTGCGCGGTCATGTGGTCGAGGGCACACATCGGGGGCGCGCTGTGTTGGCGCTCGCGACGCGCCAGCCCGCTTGCGCCGAGCGCGTCATCACCGCCGACGCTTGGGTCTGGCCGCTCGACACCGCCGCCGCAGGGACAAGACCAGGCCCGCTGCGGCTTCGCGACGCCAGTGATTCTGACTTCACGCGCGGCGCGCAGCACTGGCGCGCGTGGGCGGGGTGGTCGCCGTATGCAGGGGTCGCGCCCGGCGACGCTGAGGCGCTGGAGCAATGCGCGCGCGCGCTGTGGCGACAGCTTGAGCGTGGCCCCTGGCAGACGCTGCCCGGTCAGCCCACCGCGCTTCGCGAACGCGTCGCGCCGCGAGGCAGCGCGCGTCGCCCCAGCGCCGCGCTGTTTGGCTACGGTCACTACGCGCGCACCTGCCTGCTGCCCACCGTGCGCCATCACTTCGACGTGCGCGTCATCCACGAGCTCGACCCGGGTCAGCGCCCCGCACACAGCGCCTGCGGCTGGGACACCTCCCCATGGCTGCGCGATGATGAGCGCCCGCGCGCGGTGTTCGCCGCCGGCTTCCATCACACCCACGCGCCCCTCGCCGTGGCCGCCTTGCAGCGCGGTGGCGCCGCCGTCATCGAGAAGCCCCTGCTCACCACCCCACAGCAGCTCGACGCGCTGGCTGGGGCGATGATGCACAATCCCAACCTCTGGATCGGCTACCACAAGCGCTACGCGCGCGAGTCCGCGCTGCTGCGCGAGGATCTGCGCTTGGCAGGCGCGCTCGTGCCATGTCACTATCGCGTCATCGCCCATGAGATCCGCCTGCCCGCGCAGCACTGGTACCGCTGGCCCGCGTCGCGCTCGCGCGTGCTGTCCAACGCCTGTCACTGGATCGACCACTTCTTGTGGCTGCAAGGCCACTGCGAGGTCCAAGGCTGGAGCGCGCGCTGCGGGCCAGGTGAGTCGCTGGCGCTGTGGATCGAGCTGACCAATGGGGCCACCTTTCACATGAGCTTGGGCGATGAGGGCAGCGACAGGCTCGGCACGCGCGAGCTGATCGAGCTCGCCTGCGACGCTCGCACCGTGCGCATCATCGACGGCGCGCGCTACATCGCCGAAGATGATCGCCGCGTGCTGCGCACCGCGCGCCTTGACCGCATGGCCCCCTACCCCGCCATGTATGACGCCATCTGTCAGGCCATCCTGCGCGGTGAACCCGGTGAGCCGCTGGCGCATGTGCTGCGCGGTCAACAGCTCATGCTCGCCATCGACGCCGAGGTGCTGCGACAGCGCGCCGCCCAGGAGCACCACCCATGAGGCAGCTCATCCATCAGCTCGACTCCGGCGCGGTGTGCTGGATCGACTGCCCCGACCCGCAGCCCGGACCAGGGCAGGTGATCGTGCGCGCGGCCTGCTCGGTGATCTCGTCGGGCACCGAGGGGGCGCTGGTGCGGTTTGGGCGCGCGAACCTGTTGATGAAGGCCCGCCAGCAGCCCGAGCGCGTGCGTGAGGTGCTGACGCGCGCGCGCGTGGACGGGCTCGTCGCCACCGCCGACGCCGTGCGCGGCCGCCTCGCCATGCCGCTGACCTTGGGCTACGCCCTCGCTGGCGAGGTCGTCGCCGTGGGGCCTGAGGTGGTCTGCTTAGAGGTTGGTGATCGGGTGGCATGCAATGGGCCGCATGCTGAGCTGTCGCGCGCCCAGGCCATGCTGTGCGTCAAGCTGCCTGATGGCCTCGATGACGAGCGCGCCTGCTTCGCCTCGCTGGCCGCCATCGCGCTTGAGCCGCTGCGCTTGGCCCAGGTGAGCTTGGGCGCGCGGGTCGTGATCGTGGGCGCGGGGCTGCTCGGCGCGCTCGCCATCCAGCTCGCCATCGCCAGCGGCGCGCAGGTCTTGGTCGTCGATCCTGATGCGCGCGCGCGCCAGCGCGCGCGATCGCTCGGCGCCTATGCGGCGCTCGCGCCCGATGCGCCTGAGCTTGACGCCCGCGCGAGCGCTTTGAGCGGCGGCCAGGGCGTCGACGCCGCGCTCATCTTCACCGAGGCCAGCGCCAGCGCCTTGGCGCTCGGCGCGCGTCTGTGCCGCCAGGGTGGCCACCTCGTGCTCATCGGCGGCGGTGAGGTGCGCCTGCCCAGGCGCCTGATGTATGAGCGCGGCATCGTGTTTCACGTCTCGCGCAGCTACGGCCCAGGCCGCGATGATCCAGCCTATGAGGGCGGCGCGGACTATCCCATCGCGCACGCGCGATGGACCGCGCAGCGCAACATGCAGGCGGTCGTGGATCTTATGGCGCGCGGGCAGCTCGACGTCGCGCCGCTCATCGCCGCGCGCTTGCCTCATCTGCAAGCGCCCGATGCCTATGGCGCGCTGATCAACCAGGGGGCGGTCGTGCTGCGCTACGCGCAGCACGAGCCGGTCGGGACGCGGCCACAGGCTTCGCCTGTGGCCGC
>CAYXWB010000541.1:0-2480 GCA_964468515.1 uncultured Bradymonadales bacterium
CGCTGGGCATCTACCCGGCCGTGGACCCGCTCGACTCGTCGAGCCGCATCCTCTCGCCGGACGTCTTGGGCGAGGAGCACTACCGCGTGGCGCGCGCCGTGCAGGCCACGTTGCAGCGCTACAAGGAGCTTCAAGACATCATCGCGATCCTCGGCATGGACGAGCTCAGCGATGAGGACAAGAAGACGGTGGAGCGCGCGCGTAAGGTCCAGAAGTTCCTGTCGCAGCCCTTCCACGTGGCCGAGCAGTTCACGGGTCTGAAGGGCGCGTACGTCAAGATCCAGGACTCGATCGAGGCCTTCGCGGCGCTCATCAACGGCGATCTGGACGACCTGGAGGAGGACGCCTTCTATCTGGTCGGCGGCGTCGACGATGCCAAGCGCAAGGACGCTGACATCAAGAAGAAGCTGGGCATGTCCTGATCCTTAGCGGGGGCGCACACCGCGCCCCCGACACCTCGCTGGAGTCGCTCACATGGCTGAAGATAAGACGATCCACCTGGAGGTGGTCACGCCTGCTCGGGCGGTGCTCAAGGAGCGTGTCACTGAGGTGGTGTTGCCCGGCGTCAACGGGCAGCTGGGCATCTTGCCAGGCCACCTCCCGCTGCTCACCGCGCTTGATATCGGCGAGCTGATCGTGCGCTCGGAGAGCAGCGTGCGCACGTTCTATATTGATGGTGGCTTCGCCGAGGTCTTGGGTCATCGCGTCACGGTGCTGACTGATGACTGCCAAGGCGTCGATGACATCGACGTTGAGCACGCGCGCCGCCTGCTCCAGAGCGCTGAGGACGAGCTGGGCTCGCTGGAGGAGCGCTCCAAGCGTGAGCTGATCGACGCCGACGTGTTGGAGCTGCACCGCAAGCAGATCAAGCGCGCGCGCACGCGCGTCCTGATGGGCGAGAAGCGCTGAAGTTCACGCGCTCACGCGCGTTAGCTTCGAGTGAGCGAGGGCGCGGCCTGCCTCAGGCCGCGCCCTCGCTCGCTTGATGCGCCACCTCCAACGCGCGAGCGTGCATGTGGGTGGCGTGGTGCGTCGGGAGCGCTGACTTGAACGATCCCCGCTTGGGATCAGGCGCTGCGAGGCACCGCTCGGGAGGTTGTGCTGTAAGCCTCCAGAAACTTTGAGCGCGTGGGTGGTGTCTAGGAGCGTGAGCGATGTGGCGCGCGCTCATTGTGCTCGCCCGTCGTGTCACGTCGTGGCAGACTTATATCCCTAAGCGCGTCGAAGAGGAGGTGGACATGAGCAGGCGAAACCCATGGTCCTTGATAGGGTTAGTGTTGCTGTGCGGATGCGTCTCGCAGAGTGAGCGAGCGCCCGCACCCGAGTGGCGATTGGAGGAGCGCGCGCCGCGCTATGTGGACATCGCGGACTACCTGCCGCTGCGCGATGATGAGCCGCTGTACTTCGCGCCAGAGAGCTTTCCCTGGCAGCCACCGCAGACGCCCATCGTCGTCCACACCTCCCGCAGCTCGCTCGCGTATGAGGATGCGATGATCTCAGCGCAGCGCAGTCGCGAGGCGTTTCTCATTCGCTTCCACATGAGATGGACGCGTGAGCGGATGTCTTATGAGGAGCTGATGAGGATACGGCGAGCGCAGGGCGGGGTGTGGATGGCGGTGGATCTGCCTGAGCTGCGCTTTGACGGCGCGCTGCACTTTTATGAGCACACCTCGGTGAGCCCTCGCGTTGAGGCTTGGAAGATATGGAGACCCCACCCTGAGGTCCGCGTCGATTTTATAGAGGGCGACAACTTACGCTTTGTCTTGATGAAGGCCTATAACTCGCCCCACACATTGACACCGAGCTTGCCATTTTTCCCCCAGGGAGAACCTCAAGTGAGCGCGCGCTGGCTCGATATGTTGCACCGCCATGCGCTATCTTATGACGAGGCTGCTGAGGTGGATGTGTATGTGTGGTTCCCAGAGGTGGGGCGGTTGGAGAAGGTGAGCGTGCCGTTATGGTTTGTTCATGTCGGTGTGGGGGATGATCGCTATCTTCATGGCGATGTTGAGGTTGGCTTAACATCTCAAGAGTAACCAAACTGAGGAGGTGAGTGATGTTGCATGTGCGAGACGCGAGGTTAATTTGTGATGTGTTTCTACTTCTAGGCTTTTTGATTCTTGTGATTTCGTGCGGTGAAGTTGATGAGAGTGATGTGGAGTTGCGGGTTGTGAATAGTTCCATGATGTTTGACGGGGGTCACACTTGGCAAAGCGGAACTGCCTTGGAGAAGGGCATTTCAACGCTTGATCAGATTGAACAGATGAGGTTAGTTCAGAGTGGGTTTTTATCATCAAGCTCGGCTTATATTGTGATGTCCAATACGCTTGTTAAGAAAGAGGACTCGTGTCTTCCAAGTCCTGGTGTTCAAAATTATGGATCTGTAAATCTGTCTTCGCCTAACAGAGTTGTAACAGCACATCATAATATTGCGCTGTCAAGTTGAAGATGTAAAAAGGTTATGTTATAATGGGTAGATT
>CAYXWB010000542.1:0-2475 GCA_964468515.1 uncultured Bradymonadales bacterium
GCGAACATCCCCCCCAGCGCGACCCCGTAGAGGCCGCCCACAAGCTCCCCCTCCAGCCACGCCTCGACCGAGTGCGCGAACCCGAGCCGGTGCAGCTCGCTGTAGGCGTCGATGATGCCGCTTGAGATCCAGGTCGACGGCTGGCCGTCGCGCGGCGCCGCGCACGAGGCCATCACCTCATCGAACGCGCTGTTAATCCGCATCTCAAAGCCGCCCTTGCGCAGCTCTTGGCGCAGCCGACGCGCGCAGTGGAAGCTCTCAAGCGGCAAGATCGCGCGCGGGTCAGGCGCATACCAATAGATCTCATCGCCCGCCTCCGGGTGTGCCATCGGGAAGATCCCGCGACTATAAGCGGTCAACAACATCTGCGCGGTCGGTCGCTTCATCGACGCTCCTCATGGCGCGCCCGTCATGTAGCCAAGCTCCTCGGCCACCGCGCGCAGCGTCTTGTCCTCTTTGTAGGCCTTCTTGGCCACCTCAGCCGCCTTATCATAGCCGATGTGCGGGTTGAGCGCGGTCACCAGCATCAGCGAGCGCTCCAGGTTCTCTTGGATGCGCGCGTGGTTCGGCTCGATGCCCTCAGCGCAGTTCTCGCGGAACGAGTCACACGCATCAGCCAAGAGCTTCGTGGACTCCAGCAGCGCGTGGCCAAGCATCGGCATGTACACGTTCAGCTCGAAGTTACCGCTCGCCGCAGCGAACCCCACGCCCGCGTCCATGCCCATCACATAGGCGCACACCATCGTCATCGCCTCGGCCTGCGTCGGGTTGACCTTGCCGGGCATGATCGATGAGCCGGGCTCATTCTCGGGGATCTTGATCTCACCGATGCCGCAGCGCGGGCCGCTCGCCAGCCAGCGCACATCGTTGGCGATCTTGAACAGCGAGCCCGCCAAGGTCTTCAGCGCGCCGTGCGCCTCGCAGATCGCCTCCTTGCCCGCCAGCTGCGCGAACTTGTTGGGCGCCTCGATGAACGGATAGCCCGTCTGCGCGTGCAGCGCGCTGCACACCGCCGCCGCGTAGCCCTCCACCGTGTTCAAGCCCGTGCCCACGGCCGTGCCGCCGATGGCCAGCTCATACATCAGCTCCAGCGCGTGGCGCAGCGCGCGCAGGCTGTAGCCCAGCTGCGCCGCATAACCCGAGAACTCCTGGCCCAAGGTCAGCGGCGTGGCGTCCATCAGGTGCGTGCGCCCCGTCTTGATCACGTCATTGAAGTCGCGCGCCTTCTGCTCCAGCACCGCTTGCAGCGCCTCGACCGCAGGGATCAGGCGGCCCTGGATCTGATCCACGCCCGCCACGTGGATCGCCGTGGGGAAGCTGTCATTGGTGGACTGGCTCTTGTTGACGTCATCGTTGGGGTGGATGAGCCCCTTGCTGCCGATGGTGCCGCCCAGCAGCTCCGTGGCGCGATTGGCGATGACCTCATTGGTGTTCATGTTCGTCTGCGTGCCGCTGCCCGTCTGCCAGACCACCAGCGGGAAGTGATCATCGAGCTTGCCCTCGATGACCTCTTGAGCGGCGCGCTGGATGGCGTCACGCTTCTCGGCGGACAGCACGCCCACCTCGAAGTTCGCTTGTGCGGTGGCGTGCTTGACCAAGCCGAGCGCCTTGATCATGGGGCGGCTCATGCGATGGCCTCCGATCTTGAAGTTCTCCAGTGAGCGCTGCGTCTGCGCGCCCCAGTAACGATCGCTGGGGACCTCGATCGCGCCCATGCTGTCATGCTCGGTTCGGGTAGACATCAGCTCCTCCTCACAGGTTTGATACGATGCATCATCGCGCACGCGCGGCGCGCCTTCGCCTCATCAGCGCGCTCAAAAGCGCGCCTCGCTTGGGCCAGTGGTGTAGCCCGAAACCCATCCCTTTGCCAAGCCAGAGCGGCGCACCGTCGCGTCGATGCGCCTCACCCCCACGCGCGCGCATCTCACCGCCTCTTCGCACGCTCTGATGACGCCCCGAGGCCTGCTGTGATACCCGCTCCCCCTCGTCGCCCTGATGGCGAGCTTAGCTCCGCGCCGCGCGACGCAGACGGCTGGCTTGAGGGCCAGCCGCCGCTGTCACTGCCCGACGCCTTTCGCGCGGCCACGCGCCGCCGCGACGGGACGCTCACCTCGCAAGAGCGCACGGCACGCGCGCAGGCGACGGCGATCTTGTGTCACCTGGGCGTGCTGTTCGGGCTGCCCATGTTCCTCATCCCGTTCATCAAGCGCGACCACGCGCTGAGCGTCCATCACGCCAAGGCCAGCGCCGTCGCGTTCGTCATCTTCCACGGCGCGCTCCTCGCCACAGTCTTCTGGCACAGCGCCTTCTTGCTCCTCGTGCTCGCAAGTTACCTGCCCGCCTGGCACGGCATCCACCGCGCAGCCCGCGCTCAACCTGTCGGCTGGTTAGGCTTTGGCCCGCTCGGCGAGCGCGTGTTGCCGCGCCTTGAGGCCGATCAGGCGCCTGCACCATCGTCGCGCCAGCTTGAACGCG
>CAYXWB010000543.1:0-2462 GCA_964468515.1 uncultured Bradymonadales bacterium
TGCTGGCCGCCATCGACCGCTTCGGTCACGACGGCTTTCACGGCGCCACCATCCGTCAGATCGCCGCAGACGCGGGCGTCACTTTGGCCACCGTCCACCACTACTTCGGCGCCAAAGACGACCTCTTAGAGCGCTGCCTGGAGGACTGCTTCGCCTTGCAGCGCCAGATCGGGGAGGCCATCGCTGTCACCTTTCTTACCGCTCCAGCGGACACGCGGCAAGAAACCGCCGTACGCCAAGCCGTGCGCGCCACCCGCGAGCACGCCACGCGCTTTCGCTTCTTGCTGCGCATGTTCGTCTTCGAGAGCACGCCCGCCGTGCGCGCGCGCACCCAGCGCGCGCAGCGCGAGTCCTCCACGGCGCTCGCCACGCTGCTCGCTTGGCCCGACGCCATGTCCCCTGGCGAGCAGCGCGCGGCGCTCATCGGGCTAGGGATGCTGCTGGCACGGTTTGCCGCAGGCGACGAGGCCGAGCGGCGCACCTTCGGTGACACCGAAGACCTCGCCTGGACCGCCATCGAAGACTACATCGTGCGCATCGCACGCGCGACCTTGCCACGCTGAGCACATCACCATGTCACGACGCACCCTGCTCACGATCCTCACCCTCGCGGGCCTCGCCATCACGGGCGGCCTGCTGTATCGCCAAGGCTACCTCACTCAAGATCAGCTCCAAGCCACCTTGCTGAGCATGGGGTGCTGGGCCACGCCCGCCTACCTCGGCCTGTTCATCCTCGGCCTGCTCATCAACATCCCCGCCATCGTCTTCATCTTGGCCGCGCCCGCCGTCTTCGGCGGCGCTTATGGCGTGGCGGTGGGCTACGCGGGCGGCTTGATGTCTGGCAGCATCGCCTTCTGCCTCGCCAGGCGCATGCGCGGCGAGGTCACGAGCGCGCCGCCCAAGTCGCGCCTCATCGCGCGCGTCATGCAGCACGCCACGCGCCGCCCCGTCTGGAGCATCGCCCTGCTACGCGCCCTCATGGGGTTATCACCGCCCGTGAACTACGCGCTGGCCTTTAGCCCCATCCGCGCCCGCGATCACATCGCGGGCACCGCGCTGGGCCTCATCCCGTTCGTGCTGGTCGTCACCCAGCTCATCCTCCACCTCTGAAGCGAGCGAGCCAACTCATGCGCGCAGCCCTCATCAGCGCTTATGGTCCCCCCGAGGTCTTGCAAGTGCGCGAGATCGACGCTCCCACCCCTGGCCCGCGCGAGGTCCTCATCGGCGCGCGCGCCTCCTCCATCAACCCCATCGACTGCAAGATCCGCCAAGGCTCACAGCGCGCGTTCATCCGCCTCAAGCTGCCCGCCACAGGCGGCATGGACATCAGCGGTGAGGTCTTGGCCGTGGGCGCCCAGGTGACGCGGTTTCAGGTCGGAGACGAGGTCGTCGCCTCACCATCGCACAAGCGCCAAGGCTGCCACGCCGAGCTGGCGCTGGCCCACGAGGACGAGCTGGCGCTTAAGCCCCCCGCGCTGACGCACGCGCAAGCGGCCGCCATCCCGCTGGCCGGCTTGACCGCCTGGGATGCGCTCGTGACGCATGGTAAGCTCCAAGCCGGACAGCGCGTGTTGATACAGGCTGGCGCGGGCGGCGTCGGCACCCTCGCCATCCAGCTCGCCAAGAACCTTGGCGCCGAGGTCTACACCACCTGTAGCGCGCGTAATATAGAGCTGGTGAAGGAGTTAGGCGCGCACGTCGCCATCGACTACGCCACCACCCGCTACGAGGAGGCGGCGAAAGGGTGCGACCTGATCATCGAGTGTCTGGGGCCTGAGCACTTCCCGCGCGCGCTGGCCACGGTGCGACGCGGCGGCCGCATCATCGCCCTCACCAGCGGCATCCCGGAGGCGGTCAAAGCCCACGGCCCTTATCTTGGCGTGCTGCGCGCATCGCTGCACATGGTCGGCTTCACCGCGCGCGCGCGCCTCACGCGCGGCGTCACGTTCATGCCCATCGCGCGTCGCCCCGACGGCGCCACGTTAAGCAAGCTCCTCGACATGGCCGCGCACGACACGCTGCGCCCGCTCATCGATCGCAGCTTCACGCTCGACGACATCGCCCAAGCCCACCACGCCGTCGAGACGGGCCGCACGCGCGGCAAGGTGATCATCACGATGTGACCGCACAACCTCCCGCGCGGTGCCTCGCAGCGCCTCATAAAATGCGGGGATTGTCCAAGCTAGACCTTCACACGCAGCCGCTACGACCTCACCCTCGCGACAGCGCGCCACACATCGCTCACGCCTCGCGCTCATGCAGCGCCACGCGAAACTTGACCTGCGTGGGGGAGAACAGCGCCATGGCCTGCGCCACCGCCGGGTGATGCTCGGTGGCGTCGTAGACGGCGTCATGGCGCGCGCGCTCGGCCGCGTCGCGCAGCTTCGAGAGGTTCTGCTGGTCGCGACGATCGCGCTCATCGCAGCGCTCGATCTCAAGCGCCACGTCGCGGCCAAACAGCC
>CAYXWB010000544.1:0-2459 GCA_964468515.1 uncultured Bradymonadales bacterium
GGCTTGGCCCGCGCTGATGTCGAGGCCGACGGTGAGCTGATCGCGCTCAATGCCGTGGACCTCCAAGCGCGCGTTGGACAGGCGCGCCCACGTCAGGTCGGCCTCGCCAGCGAAGGTGAGCTGCTGGGCGATGAGGCTCGGGATGAGCGCCACGAGCGAGGTGAACAGGCCCTCGGTCGCCTCATCGTCCAGGTCAAACAGCGGCTCATCGGCCAGGTCCACCGCGACGGTGGGGTCCAGCGAGAGCGAGAGGGTGGCGCCCTCGACGACGATCCCAACCTTCAGATCGAGGAACACGGCCAAGGTCAGCAGCTTCACGTGCTGGGGCTGGTCGACGCCAAGCATCAGGTCCAAGTGCAGCTCGCCCACGCGCAGCGTGAGGTCGCCGCCGTCTTGCGTGGGGGCCATAGCGGCGATGGGGGGCAGCAAGGGCCGCAGCGTGATGCCCGCAGGGGAGGTGCTGTCAACGTGGTTGAGCACGCGGCCATCGAGCAGCGTCGCCAGCGCGCCCGCGTTCAGCTCAAAGGGCAGCGTGATGCCCGCGAAGTCATCGCCGCGCAGGGCTTGATGCAAGAGCCCGCTGCGCCACGCGCCGTGCAGCATCAGATCAAGGGCGGTGCGATCGGTGGTAGCGAGCGCGGCGTTGTCGAGCAGGGGCGCGTCGCTCATGCCGCGCGGCCTGAACAGCGCGCCTGGGACCTGAGGCACGTCGCTCGCGGCGGCGGCGGGCATGGTGATCCCGAGGCGCACCACCGCGCCGCGATCGTTGACGATGATCTGGCGCAGCTGCAACGACAGCTCCAGGGTGCGCCCCAGCAGGGTCACGCTGCGCTGCAAGATGCCAGGATCATAGAGCTGCTCAAGCAGGCTGTCGCTCAGCAGCTCGGAGAAGGCCAAGCGCGCGATGTCTAGGACGAGGTCATTGAGGATGCGGATGTCATTGTTGCCGAGCTGCCCGCCCTCGATGTCGAGCTGCCAGCTCAGATCCTCATCTTCTAGGTCGAGGCGCGCGTTGCCGAACTGGATGGTGAGGTCGCCTGTGGCGTCGACGCCGAGCGTGGCGCTGGTCTCGACCACGGCGCGCGCGAGCGACAAGGTCAGGCCATAAGGTGTCCCCTCGAACAGGGTGAACTGACCTTGGAGGGTGGCATCGCGCACCTCCAGGCGAAACTCAAGGGTGCCTTGAGCGGAGGGATCTTGGGGGTTGGATCGGGGCGTGATCTGGACCTCTAAGGGGGCGAAGTCGACGGCGTCGAGCCGCACGCGGCCTTCTTGGCCGAGCTGAGCGTTGACCAGCTCCAGCACGAGCGCGGGGGTGATGGCTTGACGCACCACGTCGGCCATCGCGCTGAAGGCGCGCTGATCGACGGTGAGGCCGATGGCAGGGTTGATGGGGCTGGTGGGGTCGGTGAGCGGCCCCCACATCACGCCGATGCGGTGATCGGTGGCGTTGTCGGCGCGATCGAGCGCGCCGATGTGCAGGGTGTTGAGGCCAGGCTGCAGACGCACGGTGTGCGAGAAGCGGCCCTCATCATCCACCGCGACGATATTTTCTTGGACCTTCACCAAGCTCAAGCCCGTGCCGCTGTCTTGTGCGACGCCGCGCACCACGACGGTGTCGCCATCGGCGGCGTCGAGCACGGCGCCCCGCTGGGGCGACTCCAGCGTGATGCGCGGGGGGGAGGCGTCGACGATGACGTTGACGCTGACCTCGGCGCGCCGCGCGGAGGCGGTGATGGTGGCGGGGCCATCGGGCAGCTCCACGGGCAGCTCCCACACGCCGCCCACGACGGTGGTCTCGCGGCCGTTGATGGTGACGAGCTGGGCGTTGACGGCCTGGCCACGCACGCGCACGCTGCGGGCGTTGAGCACCGCGCCCTCAGCCGGTGAGAGGATGGTGAGGGTGGCGACGGGCGGCGCGGGCGGATCGGAGCACGCGCTCAAGGTGAGCGCGAAGAGCATCATGAGGCTGACGTGCAGAGTCCGCTTGAGCATGGCGAGGTTCTCCTGTCCAATCATGGCGCGCGCGCGGGCGCTTCTAAGATGTTGGCCAGTGTGTCAGCCTTCGCGTCGCGTATCAATCACCCTCGCGGAGCGTACGTATGATGTACATCGTCTCGGTCTTGGTGACGCGCCAGCGCGCCAGCGCGTGGCGCGACTGGATGGGCCAGGATCATATCCCCCAGGTGTTACAGACGGGCTGCTTTGTGGGCGCGACGTTCGCGCGCGATGAGCGCGCGGACACGGCGACGCACGAGGCGCATCGCACCTTCTATCTGGCGCATGACGCCGAGGCGCTTGAGCGCTACACGCGCGAGCACGCGGCCGCGCTGCGCGCGGATCACGAGGCCCGCTTCGCGGGTGAGGTGCAGGCCAGCCGCGAGAGCTTGGAGGTGATCGCGGCGCTGTGAATGCTGGGCGTCCACCAAGCGAGCGAGGCCGCAGCGCGCGAAGCGCGC
>CAYXWB010000545.1:0-2454 GCA_964468515.1 uncultured Bradymonadales bacterium
GGCGAGGTGTGTGATAACGGGGTCGATGACGATGGCAATGGCCAGATCGACTGCGCGGATGAGGCGTGTCAGGGGGCGTACATGTGCGCGCCTCAGGTGGAGCACTGCAGCAACGGCGTGGATGACGATGGCGACGGCAAGATCGACTGCGCGGATGACAAATGCGCGAGCGCGGTGGTGTGCGCGCGCAGCTTTGAGGTGTGCAACAACGGCGTCGATGACGACGGGGATGGCCTGATCGACTGCGCCGACCCGAAGTGCGCGCGCACGATCACCTGCGTGGCCAACGGCGAGGATTGCGCCAACGCGGCGGATGATGACGGCGATGGGTTCGTCGACTGTGATGATCCTGACTGCGAGGGCACGAGCCTGTGCCATGCGCGCCCTGAGCGCTGTGACAGCGGCAGCGATGAGGATGAGGATGGGCTCGTCGACTGCGCTGATCCTGACTGCGCGAACACCTCGCTCTGCAAGGCAGGGGGTGAGAATTGCACCAACGGGTTAGATGACGACGGGGACGGCGCGCTCGACTGCGCGGACGTGGACTGCGCTAACACGGCTGACTGCGCGCGCGTGTTCGAGGACTGCACCAACGGGGTCGATGATACGGGCAACGGGCGCATCGACTGCGACGATCCGCAGTGTGCCAGCTCAGGCACCTGCGCGCGTCGCTTGGAGGATTGCAGCAACGCGATTGATGATGATGGCGATGGCCTGATCGACTGTGCTGATCTCGACTGCGCCAATCGCAGCATCTGCCAAGTGCCGTGATGTGCGGCCTAGCCAGCGAGGCGGCGCGCGGTTAAACTGCGCGACGATCAGGCAAGCGGCGCATGGGCGCCGCGCGTTCAGGGAGCAAGCTCGCGTGAAGACCTCACTCATCATCATCGCCACGCTCGCGCTGGCTAGCTCAGGATGCGCGCTCAATGACGCGTTCACCGCCGAGTTTGAGGGCAGCGCCGGGCCTGGGCCTGGGCAGCCTGACATGCCCAAAGACACCACCCCCGACACGCCGCCAGCGCAGTGCGCGCCTTGTGGGGGGAGGTCCTGTGTGCGGATCGCCGGTCAGGATGACGTGTTATGTCAAGAGGCCGACCTCTCGCTGCGCGCTGAGGCGGCTGACGAGGCGATCGCGCGCTGCTTCACGCTCATCCCTGATGATGCTGCCGAGGAGGCTGACGCGGCGCAAGTCACGGAGGCTGGCGAGGTGGTGGCGCTGTCGCGTGATGGAAACACGTGGAGCATCCAGCGCGTGGGCTTGGTCGGGCAAGGCGCGCTCGCGGCCAGCCCTGAGCAGCTCTACAGTGATATCTCAACGTCGGTCTTAGCGCCTCATGCGCTGGTCGTGTTAGGCCAAGGCGATCAGCTGCATGTGGAGGTGTTGGGCGTGGTCCCGACGATGGGCGCCGCGCCGACGCTCGCCACCGCGAGCTTCAGCGCGGACACGCCGACGGTGACACCCGTGAGCGTTGGCATCAACACACAGCATGTGTGCCCCCTCAGCCCCGAGCGCCCGCTCAACTTCACCGCGCTCTCGACCACCACCGCGCCAGGGCAGACGCGCTTTGTGGCTGCCGCGTGTGTGTGTGATGTGAGCAACATTGACGGCTGCACGGGCAGCACCAAGGTGTTGGACTGGGAGGGCGTCGCCCCCACGCGCGCCGTCACCGCAGAGACGCTTGACCTGACGGGCGCGCGGCGTCTGATCAAGAGCGCAGAGAACAGCATCGCGCTGTCGGGATTCTTGGATCAGCAGCTGTTCATCTGGGAGCGCACGCGCCAGAGCACGGGGTGGGGAGCGGAGGGACGTCAGGTGTTCAACCAGGGGCACGTGATGGGCACGGACCACTGCTTAGAGCAAGGTGAGCATCTGAGCGAGCCGACGCCAAGCGCCGCGCCGCTCGCGCATCACATCCGCGTGCGCTCGTCCGCGACCACACAGACGCCTCACTTTTTGGCATTCTCAGCGCCGCGCACAGGCGCCACCACCCGTGAGACCGTGCTCGCGCTGACCACGCAGCCGCGCGTGGTGGCCATCAGCAACTCGCTGTGCCTCAAGGGGGCGCAAGCGCCGAGCACCACCACGAGCGCTGATCTGGCGATACGTGACGCCATCCAAGAGCCAGGCCTGGTGCAGCTCGTGAGCGCCGAGACACGCCAAAACGGCGCGCGTGGGCTGTGGCTGAGCCGCATCCCCTCTCTGATGGAAGGGGTCAGCGCGTCAAGCCTGCGCCTGCTCGTGCAGGGCTACACGCTGACGCCATCACGGCTGTTCAAGCATGGCAACCTCGTGACGATCACGGGCCAAGCCAAGCAGGGCAATAACACGTTCACCTTCGCGGTGCGGGTGGACAGCAGCGGCGCGCTGGTGTGTCGCCCCGAATAAGGCAGACGCGCGCTTTAGCGCGCTTCCCCCCGAGCGAAGCGGGCGGGCCGCCCAGCGCTAAAGCGCTG
>CAYXWB010000546.1:0-2431 GCA_964468515.1 uncultured Bradymonadales bacterium
TTCTCCGCGGGCATGCCCGCGCCCGCGAACGGGCCGTGACCGCGCGGCGGCCTCACTTGTTCAGTCGCCTCAAGCGCCTCTCTTAGCCCATCGCGCGCTCGCGCAGCGCCTCGTACAGCGTCGAGCGCAACTCCAACAGGCGCGCGCTCACCCCCACCTTGTAGGTGTGCGGGTTCGCAAAGCGCCGATGCTCCTCAGGCAACCTCCGAAGCTGCGCGCGCGCATACGACGACGCCTCCTCCACGCTCCAGGGCTGCGCCGTCAGCTCGCCATCACGCAGCACCTCGTGCAGCAGACGCTCATGGCGCAGCGCCCCCACGCGCGTGCGCTGCTCCGAGAAGAACGGGTGGTGGATGAGCTCAGGCGCCTGCTCCTCTTCCAGCGCGATGGCGTCACTGTAGAGCTGCTCTTGCGCGTCGAAGTAGCGGTACACCTGCTTGCGCCCCGGCAGGTTCACCTTGGTGAAGTTGTCCGATAGCTTGATACAAGGCCCCCCGCGCACCTCGCTCAGCTTGTAGACGCCATCCAGCGCGCCCGCGTCATGGCCAGTCACCAGCCGCGTGCCCACCCCAAACGCGTCGATCGGCGCGCCCTGATCGAGCAAGCTCTGGATCAGGTGCTCGTCAAGCTGATTGGTGGCCAAGATCTGCACCTCATGCAGGCCCGCGTCATCAAGCTGCTTGCGCGCTTTCTTGCTCAGATAGGCGAGATCTCCTGAGTCCAAACGCACCGCCCGCAGCCGCTGCCCGCGCGCCTCAAGCTCGCGTGCCACCTGGATCGCGTGCGGCAAGCCGCTGTGCAACGTGTTGTAGGTGTCCACCAGCAGCACGCAATGATCGGGATAGTGCGTCGCGTGCGCGCGAAACGCCGTCAGCTCATCCTCAAAGCTCTGCACCCAGGAGTGCGCCATCGTCCCCTGCACGCTCAAGCCATAGCGCTTGGCGGCGAGCACGTTGGAGGTGCCCGCAGCCCCCCCGATCGCCGCCGCGCGTGAGGCCTGCATCGCCGCCTCACCCTGCGCGCGGCGCAGCCCAAACTCATAGAACGGTCGCCCCTGCGCCGCCTGCGCGATGCGCGCCGCCTTGGTCGCGATGAGCGATTGAAAGTTGAGCTGATTGAGCAGCAGCGTCTCCACCAGCTGCGTCTCGATCAGATCCCCGCTCACCCGCACCACAGGCGCCAGCGGGAACACCACCTCGCCCTCGCGCGCCGCCCACACTGAGCCTTGAAAGCGCCACGCGCTCAGGTAGCGCAAGAAGCCTTCGCTAAAGCGCCCTGTGCTGCGCAGATACGTCAACGCCTCCTCATCAAAGCGCAAGCTGTGCAGCGCCTGCGCGAGCTCCCCGATCCCAGCGAAGATCACATAGCCGCCGCCGAACGGGTTGTGACGAAAGAAGTAGTCGAACGTGGCGCGCTGCGTGGCTTGACCTGCGGCCAAGTAACCCTGCGCCATCGTCAGCTCATAGAGGTCTGTGAAGAGGCCGCTCAAGGGTGGCGGCGCGTCGGCTGATGTCATGAGCGACCTCGCGCGATGAGGAGTCTGAGGGCGCCGCAGCTCGCGGCGTCGGCCACGATAGCCTGCGCTTAGGTCCGCTCGCAAGGCGCGCAGGTGTGCCGCTGGCGCGCGGGTCCTTAAAAAAAATCGCAAAATCGCTTGACGCCATCGTCCCAGACCTCTAATTAAACACTCCCGCGGCGCAGTGAGCCGCAGGGTGACAGGACGCGAAGATAGCTCAGTAGGTAGAGCACAGCCCTGAAAAGGCTGGTGTCGGCGGTTCGAGCCCGCCTCTTCGCACTCTCAAAAGCATGACCTGATGAGGCGCTGACGGTGAACCGTCAGCGCCTCATCTGCTCTGGCCCTTGACATGCACCCCACCTGCGTGTGCGTGGCGCGCCATGCGGCAGATCGCGTCAGTGATCGTGATTGCAAAGGGTTAATCCTTCAGTTAGAACGGTACGCCGACGCGCGCGCTTGATGTAGCCCCTTGTAGGCTCGGCGCGCGCATCACTCGCTACAGACGACAGGCTTGTGCCGCGTCGTCTCCTCAGCATGCGCCTCCCACAAGGAGCGCGCGTGCGCGATGACGTCAGTGACAGCGCGCGGTGAGCGCGCCTTATGGCGGTGTTTGGGCACCCCTTTGGCGTGGGCCGCGACTGAGCAGCCATAGAGGAAGGATGAGCGCTATGAGAAGGACAGCGACGAACAGGCCCGCGAAGATCGCGGCGATCACGCCTCTGCTGGTGATGATCGCCGCGCTCTCACTGGTCACCGTGAGCGGGTGTGACACGGTCGTGCGGATCTCGTTCCCCGATCGCAACTTAGACCGCGTGGAGTCGGCGGGCTACCTGCCGCCAAGCAGCTCGTGTCAAGGCTCCTCAGGGAGCGCCGTCACCCGCTTCGTCCTGTTGGACAACAACGGCAACGCGCTCA
>CAYXWB010000547.1:0-2419 GCA_964468515.1 uncultured Bradymonadales bacterium
CGCCTCAGGCGTCAGGGCGGCCCGCGCCGCTCTGACATCGATGTCACACTCCCCCCTCACCGCCCTGAGCCGCCATGACACCGCCGCCCGACGCCCTGCTGTTCGACATCATGAGCACCGTCGTCTACGACCCCTTCGCCGTCGAGCTGCCCGCCTTCTTCAACCTCTCCATGCGCGAGCTGCTGGCCCAGAAGCACCCCACCGCGTGGCAAGACTTCGAGCGCGGCGCGATCGATGAGGCGACCTTCTGGCGCATGTTCTTCTTGGATGGGCGCCAGGTCGATCATGAGCGCTTGAGCCAGGTCATGATCGACGCCTACCGCTTTGAGCCCGGCATGGAGGCGCTGCTGCAAGAACTGCTTGATGCGGGCGTGGCCATGCACGCGCTCTCCAACTACCCCAGCTGGTATGAGCGCATTGAGCGCAAGCTCAAGCTGTCGCGCTTCATGTCGTGGCGCTTCGTGTCGTGCCACACGGGCGTGCGCAAGCCCGAGCCGCAAGCCTACTTGGGCGCGGCGCGCGCGCTTGGGCTTTCGCCTGAGCGGTGCCTGCTCATCGACGATCGGCGCGTCAACTGCCAGGCGGCCGAGGCGCTCGGGATGCGCGCGGTGCGCTACACCGACGCCGCGTCGCTGCGCGCCGCGCTCATCGCGCGCGGCGCGCTTTAGGCTGTGTCTGGCGCTTAGGCTTGCGGCGCTTGCGCCCCAGCAGCGCGCTCAGCACCAGCGCGCTCACCCCTAACACCGCCGCGCCCAGCGCCGCGCGCCCTGCCCGCTCCACCACGGCGTCTTGACGCGCCGCGCGCGCGCGCGCCTCGGCGTACGGGATCGTGGTGAACGACACCATCGTGTACAGCGGCACCCAGGCCGTAGGCGCGAGCCGATGCAGCGCCTGATCGAGCTTCTTGCGCGCCACATAAGCCCGCGAGCGCACCAAGTGACGCATCTCCACGTAGTTGTACATGGCGAGGTCCGCGATCGCGTCAGCGTTCGCCTTGCGCGCCTGCGTGAACCTTGGCAGCACCTCGCCCCAGCGCCCACCATACGCGTCGATCAGCGAGGCCAACACCTCGCAGTCCTCAAACGCCGCGTTCATGCCCTGGCCATAGAAGGGCACGATCGCGTGCGCCGCGTCGCCCAAGATCAGCGCCAGATCCGCGTGATGGTAAGGGGCGCAGCGCACCGTGCCGAGCGATCCTGTCGGGTTCTTGAAGAAGTCTTCGTGCAAGGTGGTCATCAGGGGCCGCGCGTCGCCGAAGTGCGCGTGGAAGAACGCCTCGACGTCATCCGGCGTCTGGAGCTTCGCGAAGCACTGCGCGTCGCCCTCAAAGGCCAAGAACAGCGTACAAGTGAAGCTGCCGTCGAGGTTGGGCAGCGCGATCATCATGAAGTCACTGCGCGGCCAGATGTGCAGCGCGTTAGGCTCAAGCTGATGGCGCCCGTCTGGCCCCGGCGGGATGCTCAGCTCCTTGTAACCGTGGGGCAGGTACTCAAGCGCCATGTTGAAGCGCGTGACGTGGCGCTGCATCGCCTGACGCACGGGCGATCCTGCGCCGTCAGCGCCCAAGATCACCTGCGGATGCGCGCTGTAGCTGCGATCTTGCTTGAGGTCGTGCAAATGCAGCGCGCCCGTCTCGGGGTCGTAGCCATCGCAGCGCTGCTCGAAGTGAAACGCGACCTGGCCGCGCGCTTGGGCGGCGTCCATGAGCAGCTCGTTGAGCAGCTTGCGCGAGATGGAGTTAATATATTGATCTTCCTGCCCATAAGGTTGCAGGTGGGTCTGACCATCGACGGTATGGATCATGCGCCCGCGCATGGGGATGCACAGCGCGCGGGCGCGCTCCTCCAGGCCGACCGAGCGCAGCGCGCTCAGGCCGCGCTCGCTCAGCGCGAGGTTGATGGAGCGGCCGCCGCCATCGTCATGCAAGCGCATGTCAGCGCGACGCTCGTAGACGTCCACCTTGTAGCCGCGATCGGCCAGCGCCACCGCCATCAGCGAGCCTGCCAAGCCGCCGCCCACCACCGCCACGGGCCTCGTCGCCACCTGCGTGTTACTCATCGCGCTCAACTCGTGTGAGAGGATCTACCTTCAAGGACTGCACACAACGCGCTCATCCTACCCTCACGCGCGCGCATGGCAAGGCCGCTCAGAACGCGATCCCGACGCCCGCGCCCCACCACGTGCCGGGCGTGGCGCGATCGTCAGGATCATCGGGGCCGCCGACGCGGTGACGCTCCACATACACGCCAAGGCCATAGTAGCTGCTCAGCTCAAGGAGCCCGTAGCGCCTGTCCCCTGAGATGCGCACCAGCGCCATCAGGCGCGCGCGGTTGTAGCCGATGCCGGGGATGCCCTCGAAGAAGTCTTGCCCCCAGCGGTGGCTCGCTTGCGCGGGGATCCACAGATAAGAGGCCTCCAG
>CAYXWB010000548.1:0-2410 GCA_964468515.1 uncultured Bradymonadales bacterium
GAGGAGTTCGTGCCTGAGCGCTTGCGCGTCAAGGCCACCACGCGCCAGGAGCGCTACCTGCGCGATGAGCAGGTGCAAGTGCAGGTTCACGCGAGCTACCTGTTCGGCGGCTCCGCCTCAGGCAGCAAGGTAGAGCTTGCCTGCCGCCTGGAGCCCGACACCTTCGCCCCGGCCAAGCTTGGCGAGTACACCTTCGCCAACGACGACGCCCACGTCGCGACCAAGCCCATGGAGCTTGGCCGCGTCACGGGCACCCTCGGCGCGGGCGATCTGGCGCTGCTGAGCTGCCCGCAGCCAAGCGCGCAGGCGCGCCCCACGCGCACCACGCGCGTGGTCGCGCGCGCTTCGGTGTTTGAGGCCGGCAGCGGGCGCACCACCACGCGTCAAGCCAGCGCCCTCGTCCACCCCGCGCCTTATTATATTGGCCTCAAGAGTGACGCCACCGAGGTCCAATCGGGCAAGCCGTTCACGCTGGAGGGGCTCATCGTCGACCTGGACGGCGCGCCCGTAGACGCGGTCACGCAGGTGCAGCTGGAGCTTGTGGGGATGACCACCGAGTCCAGCTGGAGCTATGACGACGATCACAACAGCCTAGCGCACATGCGTCGCCCCACCCGCGAGGGCAGCTTCGTGGCGGGCGTGAAGCAGGGCAAGTTCTCGCTCACGCTCACCCCACAAGGCAGCTACGACGCCTATGTCGTGCGCGCCGTGGGGGGCGACGCGACCACGACGCTGGAGCTTGAGAGCGCCTGGGCGGGCTACGCGCGCTGGTATCAGAGCGACGGGCAGACGACGCAGGCGCGCAAGCCGGGCACGATCGTGCTCGACGCGCCAGCGCGCGTGAGCTCCGGTGATAAAGCGGTCATCGCGTTCGACGCGCCCTATCGCGGCCGCGCGCTGCTCACGCTCGAGACGCACCAGGTGCTCTCCCACCAGTGGATGGACGTGCAAGCGGGCGTGAACCAGTGGGAGACGACCATCACCAGCGACGCGCCCAACGTCCACGCCACCATCCTGCTGCTCAAAGATCCTCACCTGGAATCGCCCGACGCCTTCTCACCTGCGCGCGCCGTGGGCGCCACCTCCATCGGCGTTCGCCCCACCACCCACGAGCATCAGGTGCGCATCAGCGCGCCTAGCGAGCTGCGCTCCGAGCAGACGCTCAAAGTGCACGTGCAAGTGGAGCCCGCAGCCCCCGACACCTACGTCACCATCGCCGTGGTCGATGAGGGCGTCTTGGCCATGACTGATTTTAAGACCCCCGAGCCCAACGCGCACCTCTTCGCCCCGCGCGCCTTAGGCGTCGCCACCTTTGACACGGTAGGCATGGCCGTGGCGCTGGCCTCACTCCAAGCCGTCAGCCAGACTGGCGGCGGCGATGAGATGATGGAGAAGGGCATGTTAGCCGATGGCAGCGGCGGCCTGAGCAAGCCGCGCGCGATCAAGCCCGTGGCGCTGTGGAGCGGCGTGGTGAAGCTGCCCGCCGATGGCAAGCTGGAGCTGCCGCTGAAGCTGCCGATGTTCCGAGGCGCGCTGCGCGTGATGGCCGTCAGCGTCAGCCCCACACGCTCGGGCCATGCGCAGGCCGAGGTCTTGGTGCGCGACCCGCTCACCGTGCAGATGACCGCACCTCGCGTCATGACCGCGGGGGATGAGGCGCAGGTGTCCGTGTTCGTGAGCAACTTGAGCGACCAGCGCCAGCGCGTGGAGCTTGTGTTGAGCGTCGATGAGGCTGAGGTCGAGGGGCTGCCCTTGAGCGATGCGCCGCCGCTGACCTTGCTGTCCGAGCCCACGCAGACCATCGAGCTTGAGCGCGGCGCGTCTGCCACCGCTCGATTTACCCTCAAGGGCATGCGCCAATCAGGTATGGCTCGGCTTCGCGTGGTCGCCACCGCCAGCGATCTGCGCTCGCAAGAAGAGGCGCTGGTGCCGATGACCTCCGCGGCGGCGCGCGAGCGCGTCGTGACGCAGATCAAGGTGGGCGATGGCACCACAGACCTGCGGCCCTACCTGCGCGGCTGGGTGCCCACCAGCGAGCGCACCACGTTCTGGCTCACGCCCCTGCCCTACGCTGAGGCGTTTGACCACCTGCGCTACCTCGTGCGCTATCCTTATGGCTGCCTGGAGCAGACCACCAGCGCCACCTTGCCCCTGTTGCACATCGCCTCGCTCTTGAGCCTCGTTGATCCTAAGCTGTTGCCTGAGCCCGACGCGCTCGATCGCATGATCCGCCATGGCATCCAGCGCGTCTTGTCGATGCAGACGGGCCAAGGCGGGTTCGGCTACTGGCCCGGGCAGACGACGCCTGAGCCTTGGGCGAGCGCTTATGCGACGCACATGCTGTTGGAGGCGCGCGAGCGCGGGCATGAGGTGCCCCAGGAGCGCCTCGACGCCGCGCTCGACTGGCTCA
>CAYXWB010000549.1:0-2405 GCA_964468515.1 uncultured Bradymonadales bacterium
TCGAGATCTTCCACCGCCACGCCAGCAGCAAGCAAGCCCGCGCCCAGGTCGAGCTGGCCCGACTCGCCTACCTCGCCCCCCGCCTTCGCGAGAGCCGCCGCGGCTCCGAGCGTCAGCGCGGTGGCATCGGCGGCAAGGGCGCTGGTGAGTCCAGCCGCGAGCTTGACAAGCGCCGCATCCGCGACCGCATGGCCGAGCTGCGACAAGAAATCGCCCAGATCCACCAAGAACAAGGCCTGCGCCAACAAAAGCGCGACGATGGCTCACAGCGCGTCGCCTTTGTCGGCTACACCAACGCCGGCAAGTCCACCCTCATGCGCGCGCTCAGCGCCCGCGAGATCTACGTCGCGGATAAGCTCTTCGCCACCCTCGACACCACCGTGCGCGCCTTGAGCCCGCCCGCCGCCACACCCATCATGGTCACCGACACCGTCGGCTTCATCCGCAACCTCCCCCACGGCCTCGTCGCCTCCTTCCAGTCCACCCTCAAGGAGGCCCTGGAGGCCGACCTGCTCATGCACGTCGTCGACGCCAGCGATCCTCAAGCCCTGGCCCACATGGCCGTCACCCAGCAGGTGCTGCGCGATATTGGCGCCCACACGTTGCCCACCCAGCTCGTCTTCAATAAGCGCGATCAGGCGCCCTTTGACCAGCTCGCCAACCTCCAGCTGCTCCACCCCGACGCCCTGTTCGTCAGCGCCCAAAACGACGAGGACATCGCGCGCACCCGCGCGCACATCATCGAGCGCATGGAGGGCGCGCTTCGCGAGGCCACCATCACCCTCACCCACGACCAAGGCGCCCTGCGCTCAGCCCTGTTCGCTCAAACCGAGGTCTTAGAGGAGACCTACGATGAGCTAGGCGGCTCCTACCGCGTGCGCGCCACCGAGGCCGCCTTGGCCGCCTTTAAGCCTCAACACCCCCGCTCAAATAAAGTGGAGTAAGCCCTGTCCACCTAGCGCGCCAACGCGCCAGGTGCTCCAGCCCGCCACCCGCTCACCACACCCCCGCCTGAGCGCCGATGCGCGCGCTACGAGCGCGCATCGGCCCACCGCCTGCTGTCACGTCCGGTCGAGGTCTGGACGTGGCACTTTTATTGCACTATAAGGCACGCGCGCGACGCCGCGCTGGAGCACCCTTGCTCCACCTGCGCGACGTGCGCCCCTTCAAGTGAGCAAGCCCCCTCTCGAAAGCGCCCCACGGCGCGTTATGGAGACAAGAGTCGATGTCAAAGGTTAAGCTGGCGATCGCTGGCGTAGGTAACTGCGCTAGCTCCCTCATCCAAGGGATCGAGTTTTATAAGCACCATGACCCCACCCAGACCGCTGGGATCATGCACCCTATGGTCGGCCCCTACGGCGTCAGTGATATCGAGCTCGTCGCAGCCTTTGATATCGACGCCCGCAAGGTCGGCAAGCCCCTCGAAGAGGCCGTCTTCGCTCAGCCCAACTGCACCACCATCTTCCAAGCTGAGCTGCCCCCCTACGGCATCACCGTGCAGATGGGCCCCCTGCATGACGGCGTCGCCGAGCACATGGCCAACTATCCCGACCACCAAGCCTTCCGCGTCAGCGACGCCAAGCCCGTGGACCTCGTCCAGACCCTCAAGGACTGCGGCGCTGAGGTCCTCGTCTGCTACCTCCCCGTCGGCAGCGACAAGGCCGTGCGCGCCTACGCTCAAGCCGCCCTCGACGCGGGCGTCGCCTTCGTCAACTGCGTCCCCGTCTTCATCGCCTCCAACCCCGAGCTCGCCGCAGAGTTCACCAAGCGCAACCTCCCCATCGTCGGCGATGACATCAAGAGCCAGTTCGGCGCCACCATCATGCACCGCGTCTTGAGCCGCCTGCTCGGCGATCGCGGCGTCAACATCCAGCGCACCTACCAGCTCAACACCGGCGGCAACACCGACTTCCTCAACATGCTTGAGCAGACGCGCCTCAAGACCAAGAAGGTCTCCAAGACCGAGTCCGTCCAGTCCCAGCTCGACATCCCCCTTCACCCCGACAACATTCACATCGGCCCCTCCGATTATGTGCCGTGGCAGAAGGACAACAAGGTCTGCTTCTTGCGCATTGAGTGGGACGGCTTCGGCAACGTCCCCATGCACCTGGAGGCGCGCTTAAGCGTCGAGGACTCCCCCAACTCCGCTGGCGTCGCCATCGACGCCATCCGCTGCGCCAAGCTCGCCCTCGATCGCGGCATCGGCGGCCCCCTGCTCGCCGCATCCGCCTGCACCATGAAGTCCCCGCCCCAGCAATACCGCGACGAGATCTCGCGCGAGCGCTTGGAGCAGTTCCTCATCGGTGAGCTGGAGCGCTGAGCTTGACCTCCCGTCCCGACGCCAGAGGCGGGGGCCCCCGGAGGGGGGGGGGGGGCGGCGCCCCCCCCGGGGCGCCCCGGGCGCA
>CAYXWB010000550.1:0-2368 GCA_964468515.1 uncultured Bradymonadales bacterium
TCGCCCCTGTCATCGGGATCGCGTCGGCGCAGATGTCGCCCTTGGGCTCATCGCAGGCGCCCGCGTTGCAGCCGCCTGTGCAAGGCACTGTTTGGGCGAGCCCGTAGAGATCGCAGGCCTCAAGTGAGGTGTTGGTGGCGTCGCAGGTGGGCGCGCTGCCTGGCACGCACTGCTGAGGTGTGCGCGTCGCGCGCAAAGCGAAGCTCCCATCAGCAGGCGCGCTGGAGGTTGAGGTCACGACCAGCTGATAATCGCCATCGCGCGGTGCCACAAAGCGCCCCGTCTGGGGGATGGTGCTGAGGGAGCGACTGAAGCCGACGAGGCAGGCGCTGAGCTGATCCATATCGCAGGTCTCCGCGATCCAGAAGATCGGCGTGAAGCCTGGGGCGGTGAGCGACACGTCGAGCACGTCACCTGCGCTGAGCGTGATCTTGTAGTGGGCGTCAGCTTGCGTCGTGCTTGAGGACCCAAGGCAGCTTGAGGTGCCTGACAGCGGATAATCCGCTGTGTAGCCGCTCAAGTCGCCCGTGACGCTCACCCCCGAGGTGAGCGTGATGGCGTCACCGCAGAGGTTGTTCTGGGGGCCTTGGCACAACCCCGTAGACGCGTCACAGCCGCCGGGGCAGAGCGTCGGCGCGCCAAAGCCGGTGCCTGTGTCGTTGCACTGACGGCTGATCGTGTTGCCGCCGCTGTCCGTGCCGCACACTTGACGCGTGGGCGGGCAGGCGGCCGTGCGGACCTCCACGGTGAGCGTGGATGGCTCAGTGTTCGCATCAACGCGCGCGATGTCGGCGATGAGTGACATGTCCCGGGTGTCAGCGCCGTCGTTGTACCACAGCATCGACTCTTGCCCGGTCGTGTGATTGACGGCCTCCACGCAGCTGTCCGCGACATCATCACAGTCATCGACCAGATAGAGCGCGGTGTCCTCGCTGGTGCCTGTCAAGGTCGCGAACAGCGCCTGACCCGGCTCCACGCTCACTTGCACCGCGCGATCAGGGCCTGCCGTGGCGCGCACGCCCGCGCCAGCGGGCACGCAGCCATCCTCGCCAGGATCATAGGCCGCGCTCAGGCGGCGCCAGTCGATCGTGATCGTCTCTTGGCCGCCTTGCAAGGGGCGCGGCAGATCGCAACGATCGCCCGGCGGCCTCGCGCAGCGGCCTGCCGCAAGCTCGCAGCCCGCCTCACAGCTGTATTGCTCAAAGGCGGTCCCCTGCGCGTTGCACTCCAGCGCGATGGTCGCGTCCAAGCAGCTGTTCTCCGCGCTGGTGCAGATCGCGGGCTGGGTCGTCAGCTCAATCGTGTAATCACCGCCACCTGCGGCTGAGGCGGCCTGGACGACCACAAAGTAGTCGCCAGGCTCCAACGATCGCGCCAGCTCACCAGACGGTGATGCCACGGCGCACGCGTCTTGGTCGTCGCTGCGCAGGCAGTCATCGCGCAAGGTGAACGCCAGCGGCGGCGTCTGCGCCCCAGGCAGCAAGCTCAGCTGCACGAAGCTGCGCTCCGTGAGCGTGAAGCCCCAGATCTCCTCTGGCACGGCCACTTGATCGCGCCCACACGCCACGCGCAGCCCGTTGGACGCGCCGTTGAGGGTGTTGCCTTGCGCGCTCATCCCTGCGGTCAGCGCGCGCGGCGCGGCGCACGCTTGGAGGGTCGTCTCCTCAAACAGCCCCGCGGTGAGCGTGTAGCGCACGCCTGGGCTGAGCACGTCAGCGTCACCGCGCACCACGAGCTGATAGACGCCTTGGTTGATCACCGTGATGTCCGCCTCAAGCTGCGCGCGGCCATTCATCACGGGCGCTGTGGCTAGCACACCACCTTGCGGTGCGCGCAGCTCCAAGATGAGCGTCCCCAAGCCAAGATCCGCGCTCGCCACCGTCAGATCCACGCGCAGCTTGCCTTGCTGGGGCGTGCTCGCGCGCGTGTCAAAGCTATAAAAGTCGACGTCGCCCTGACACAGCGAGGCGGTGAGGCTGCCTGTGGGCGCCGCTTGCTGAAAATCAGTGGCCGCCTCAGGGGTGTTATTAGGCGTCTCTTCTGCAGGGCAAGCGGGCGCGTCAGCGCACGCGCCTTGCGCGCAGATGCGATCCCCTGTGCAGTCCAGCGCGCTCGTGCAGCTCGACGCGTCGTCCTCCTGACAGCTCGCGCTCAAGCTGGCATCATCAATGACGCACAGCTGGTTGCCTGGGCAGCCCGCCTCACCGCACGCCTGCGGCCTCGGCACACAGGCGCTCCCGATGCACACGCTGTCATCCACGCACTGCGCGCTGTCTGTGCAAGCGTCGGGGTTGACACACTGACCTGTGGCGACATCACAGACGCCGCGAGGGCAGTCGGTCATGTTGGCGTCGCAGACGTTGGGCTG
>CAYXWB010000551.1:0-2356 GCA_964468515.1 uncultured Bradymonadales bacterium
CGCATTTAGGCGCGCGCGTCCCAGGACGCTCACTTGCAATCGCAAGAAGGGGGGCAGTCACAGCCACAGTCTGGGCCACACTGGCAGCCCACACCACAGTCACACGCGCACTCATTCTTCTGCTCGACGTTCTGCTCGATCATGGTCGTCCTCCGACGTGAACTTGCGGGTTGAAGGTGAGCAGGCACATCCTGCGCACATGAGGAGGACCACGACGCCCCCCAAAACCTTACACACCTGACGCAAAAAAAAGCCCCCGAGACTGCGCGTCTCGGGGGCCATGCTCACGCGCGCTTACTTAAGCGCGCGTGGGCTTTCAGCGGTTGCGGCGACGGCGAAAGCCCATCATCCCGAGCAAGCTCATCAGGCCCAGCAGCCCAGGCGCGGCGCTGGAGCCCACGACGCTGTTACCCCCACAGAAGCCACCCGCATCGCCATCCGCGTTGTTGGGCGAGCTGGGGTTCAGCGGCGTGGCGCGCTCAGCGTCGATCAGCTCCCAGCCCTCGCCCGGACCCGGCGCGATCACACCCGAGCTATCCTCACCATCACCGCCAAGACCGTCAAACTCGAAGATGCGCTCCCAGCCATCGGGCAAGCAGTAGTTTGTGGCCTCAGGCGCGTCGAGCTCGCGAGGCGGAGACTCGTCACAGTGGATCTCCCCAGTGCTGGTGCTGACACAGTCATCAGGCTCGGGCGTCGCGCGGGGCGGGCTCGACATGTAGTCGCTCACATCCACGCAGCTCAGCCCAGCGGAGCAGTCCGCGTTGGAGTCACATGGCGTCTCGATCAGCTCGCACGAGCGCTCGCCAGTCGGCTCGCAGGATTCGGAGCAGTCGCTCGGCTGCGAGGAGCAATCCTCCTCGTCAGGCCCACAGTCAACGCTCGTGCAGCTGCCCTGACAGCTCTCTCGTGCCTCACAGGTGAAGCCCAAGCCACAGTCTGCGTCCACCTCACACGGCGCGACGAAAGGCGGCACACAGTAGCTCTGCGTGCGCGTCTCACACGTAGGAGGATCGTCCGATTGCGGCGGCGCGCAGTTAGACGCGCCCTCCCCCTCCACCTCACACGCCACCGCAGGCGTGTCCTCGCCTGAGCACGACTCATAGGTGTAGGTCACGCACAGCTCATCGCTTGAACACGCTGAGGCGTTGGCCGGATCGCAAGCGCGCGGCTGCGGCGCCACGCAGGCGCGCTGCTCCTGGGTCTCACAGTTCGAGGGCTCACCACCCGGCGACGCCATGCAGCCCGAGCCGCCCACCACCTCACAGGTGAAGCTGCCAGGGCAATCTGCGTCCACGCTGCAGCTTGAGGATGAGCCGCCGCTCGTACAGGACCCCTCCAATGTGACAGGGCACTCCTCATCCGGCAGGCACGGCGGCGTCGCCCGCAGCTCACAATACAGGCCAGAGTCGCAATCTGCGTCTGAGGTGCAAGTCACCGGATCGCGCGCCAGCGCAGGCGACGCGGCCATCATCAGGCCAGACAGTGACAGGGCGAATAACAACGGGCGGTTCCTGTTCATAAGTGCTCCTATGAGGGTTCAGGTGGTTCCCTTGGCAGCGGTGCCAATCATTAACCAGCTCAGTAAGCGAGCACCGTGCCAAGCGTCACATTTTGTCCTATAATTGTCAGGACTCGCCGCGCTCATGCGCCTATGCGACGAGCACCACGCGCTTGACCCCAGCGCGCGCGCCTCAAAAATCTGTTAAAGCCCACCCGCTGCTGATCCAAAAGTCCGTGCGTCACTTCGCTGGCGCGCTGTCGAGGCTGCTCATGTCCAACCCGCTCAGCGCCATCACGCTCCACGTCGTGCGTGATGGCGTGATGTCTACACACCACGACACCATCGCCGTCGAAGCACCGCTTGAGATCCGCCTCGCCACCCGCTGGCGCGACGCGCGCGGCGCCCGCAGCGTCTCCAACACCATGCGCTCCCCAGGCCACGACGATGACCTCGCCGCAGGCTTCCTGTTCACCGAGGGGATCTTGCACAGCGCTGCTCAGCTCCTGAGCGTTGGCCCCTGCCTAAGCGGCCGCGACAACGTCATCCGCGTCGACCTGCGCGATGACGTCGAGGTCGACTGGAAGCGTTTGGAGCGCCACGTCTACACCTCGTCCAGCTGCGGCGTCTGCGGCAAGACCTCGCTCGACGCCGTGCGCAGCCAGTGTGAGCCCCTGCCACCTCCCTCCCCCTCGCTCACCCTCGCCACCTTGAGCAAGCTCGACGCCGCCATGCGCGAAGCCCAAGCCGGCTTCGCGCGCACCGGCGGCTCGCACGCCACCGCCCTGTTTGACCCCTCAGGTGAGCTGCTGCTGTTGCGTGAGGACGTGGGCCGACACAACGCCATGGACAAGG
>CAYXWB010000552.1:0-2352 GCA_964468515.1 uncultured Bradymonadales bacterium
AGCCATTTGGCTTGAGCGCGCCCCGTCCGCGTCTCCTCTCATCACTGCGCGCTACCTCTTACGCTTCTTGCGCTCCGCCTTCTTCTTCTTAGCGGGCGCCTCCTGCTCCTGCGCTTCGCCACCCTCGCCATCGCCCTGAGCCATGTCATCCGTGTCGATGATCTGCGCCTTGGGGGCTGCCTGAGGCTTCGCAGCGGCGGACTGAGCGACCTCCGTCCCAGCCTCAACGCCGCCCTGCGCGTCTTCAGTAGCCTGGGCGTCTTGCCCTGCGGCGGTGGCGCCTTGGGCGTCGGGCTTGGGCTTCGCGCTTGACGCGCCCTCATCGATCTCGATGGTAGCGGAGCCGCTGCCTGTCAGCCCAGTCTTGATCACGCGCTGCTTCTTGGCAGGCGCGGTCTTGTTGATGTCGATCACCTCGTCGTCTTCGATCCCCTCTAAGCTGATGACCTCCTGCGCGAGCGCAGGGGTTGTCGCGGTGAGGAGGCCAAGCGCGAGGAACCACGCGATGAAGTGAGCGGTGAGCTGGCGCATGATCGTGTTGCTCCTGAGGCACCCCTGCTCGCGCAGAGGGAGCATCCAATCGTTCTTGATAACCTGCCCGCGTCAAGCTCAGCTGGGCAGGCGGATGAAGCCAAAGCGCGAGTCCTCTCGGGTGCGCTTGGTGGGAGGCCTCATGGCGGCCTCGTGTTCGCCCGAGCGTCAGACGCCTGTTCGGGAGAGCACGAGGGCCGAGAGGGTTGCTCAGTCACATCGCGACCTCAGCCCAATATAATAACGCAATTGCGTATAGGCCAGGAACTCAAATCGATCATGCGCCTAGACGCTCGCGCTGCGCGCGCTATTCAACGCGCGCAAAAGCTCACCTGGTACGCTACACTTCGACGCCGCCGCGCGCCTTGGCGCGCGGCGGCGCCCCTCCCTCTCGCGCGTGGAGACTCCCCCGTGATCCGCAGCCTCTGCTCAGGCGCGCTGGCGCTCGCGCTCGTCACCGCCAGCGCCCCCGCCCTCGCCCAACAACCCGCCGCGCTCAACGCGCCCTTCTCTCAAGAAGAGCGCGAGCGCTTCTACGCGATGCAGGCGCGCAGCGAGGCGGTCGCCATCGGCTACACGCTGCTGCTGCCCGGCACTGGCAACCTCTACGCGCAGGATCAGTTCGTGGGCATGCTGCTCATGGGCACCTGGGCCATGGGGCTCACGCTGCTGGTGTTCGGCCTGCTCAACGATGAGCGCTCCATTCAGCTCGTCGGCGGCGGCGTCATGCTGGCCGATTATGGCGTCGGGATGTTCACCAGCGCGCGCGCCGTGAGCCAGCGCAACCGCGCGCTGCGCGTGCGCTATGGCCTGGAGCGCGCCGACTTGAGCGCCCCACGCACGCTCACCCTCACGCTTCGCTTCTAAACACACCCCCTGGGAATCACCCTCGCTGCTGCTCAGGTTAGGCCTCGCTCACCGGCGCCACCCACGAGCTGAGCACGATCATGACCCCTGAGCCCATCACCACGCTGGCCCTGGCCGAGCTGCTGGCCACGCTGCGCGAGCAGCCTCACGCCGTCCTCGCCCACATCGACGCTGACCCGCTGCTCAAGCGCCGCGAGCGCGCTGATGGCCTCATCATCGCCAACGCGGCGCTCGGGCTACAAGAGCCCACCTTCGCGCACCAGCTCTACGCCAAGGGGATCGTCTATCTGCGCGCGCCCTATCGGCTGGCGAGCCTGCCGCTCATCAAGATGTACAACCACGGCACACGCCCCATCAATGACGCCACCACCCAGGCGCTCTTGTCCCACCACAAGCCGCGCTTGATCTTCCCCGAGAAGCTCGACGGCACGCTCATCCAGCTGTTCGCTCACGCCGGACAGGTCTGGCTCACGACCCGCTCCATGATGGAGGGCATCGCGGGCGACGACACCGACGACTTCCCCTACCTGCGCGTCGCGCGCGCCTTGCTCACGCGCGATCATCCCGCGCTGCTCGACCCTGTGCTCATCGGTGACAAGACGCTCTTGTTTGAGCTGATCCACCCCTGCTCTCGCCAGATCACACACTATGGCGAGCGCGAGGCGATGGCGCTGTTGTCAGTGTTTGATCGGCGCGAGGTCCGCTACTGGACCACCGCGCAGACCGTCGCGCTGGCCAAACAGCTCGGGTTACCTCACCCTGCCACCTTGCTCGAAGACGACGACCTCACCCGAGGCGTGCACCGCGCCCTCACCCTGCTCGCGCCCGATGAGGCGCTGCCCGAGGGCGTGATCGTCTGCTTTGAGGACGAGCATCAGCTCTTGCATCGCGTCAAGGTCAAGACCCCGCAGTACCTGGAGCGCATGGCGTTTCGACGCCAGATCACGCTGCGCC
>CAYXWB010000553.1:0-2347 GCA_964468515.1 uncultured Bradymonadales bacterium
GCGTGGCGCTCCACCACGCCGAGATACTCCAGGGTGCAATGACCCATACCCAAGATACGCATCACAAAGCAGCCTCTGGCTTGACACGTCGAGGCGACGCGTCGACGCTGACGCGACGACCCATCACCGTGTGTGCGATGAGCGCGCGGGCGCCACCTCACGCACGCGCACGCCCATGGCGCACCTCAACCTGCACGAAGATCGCCCTGTGGGGGCGTCCCCTACATTAGCGCACAACCTGGGAGCAGCACAAGATCATGTAGGGGGGCGTCGTCAGCGAGGTGTTCGCAAAATTCTTGTCCAGCGCCACGCGCATGTTAGCGTTCAGCCCAGAAGCCCTGGCCACACCCGCTGAGGGCGCCCACGTGAGAGGAGCGCGCACACGATGAGCCGTCGACGTAGGACAAGAACGCAGGAGACCAGCTACGGGAGGCTGGTCGCGTGGACCACCGTGCTGGCGCTGGTGTTCAGCGCGGGGTTGATCGCGGGCCAGCGCCTGCTCAAACGCCAAGACGCGCCCGCGCTGGTGGCGATCGCCGCAAACGCCAGCGCCGACGCTGGCGAGCAGGAGCCGAGCCAAGCCAAGGCCGCGCCGCTGTCCTTCTCATTCTATGAGAAGCTGGGCGTGGCGCCCGTGGCCGCGCCGCGCGACGCCGCCTCAGGCGACGCCGCGCGTCAGGATCTTGGCTCCGTGATGCAGCAGGCGCTGGGAGCACCCCAAGCGGCAGCGGCTAGCGCGGCGCGCTACACCTTGCAGGTGGGCGCCCACGGACAGCTCCAGCAGGCCAACCAGCAGCTGCGCAAGCTCAATGACGCGGGCTTGAGCGCGCACATGGTGACCGTGCGCGCTGAGGACGGCGCCAAGCTGTATCGCGTGCGCGTGGGCAAGTTTGATGATGAGGATGAGGCGCGCCACTTTAAGGCTGAGCTCAAGCGCAAGCACCCTGAGCTGGCGCCCATGCTCTCACCGATCTGAGCGCGCCTTGGCCCGGCGCTTTAAGGCGCTCAGGGCGAGGGCCGCGACGGGTGTATCCCGTCGCGGCCCTCGCTGTATCCTGACCTCGCGCCAAGGCGCGAGGTGTATCCTGAGCTAGCTTTGAGGCGCTCAGGTGTATCCTGAAGCCGCCCTGAGCGCTGGCGCGACGCCCTCAGCGTGGCGAGGAGGTGTTGTTGCGCTGGAGGCGCTCCAAGCGCGTGCGCCATGAGGTCGCCTGCGCGTTCTCGGGGGCGATCTCCAGCGCGCGTCGCAGGCTGTCAAGCGCGTCATCGAGCTGACCGCGCTTCTCGGCCAGCTCACACTGCTTGAGGAACAGCGGCACCGCATGCGCGAGCTTATACTCGGGCATGATCCGGGTGCGATAAGCGTGGCGTGAGGGGCGCGTGGCCAAGACCTGATAAGCCGCCTCCACCCGCTCGCGGATCTCGCGCACGCGCTGGCGCACCTCAGGCTCCATGTTGTCCGGCACGGTGTAGGGATCAAACTGGACGATCAGATCATCGTAAGCCCGCTTGACGCCCTCGTCGTAGCTCGACCAGTGCACGTTGAGGACCTCAAAGTAGCTGGCCTTATGGACGCTGAGGTACTTGACGGTGACGTTCTCGCGAAACCGCTCGCGCACGACGGTGTGATGCAGCGAGCGATCAAAGCGCACGAGCCCCATGCGGTGAAGAGCGAAGACGACAGCGAAGGTGTCCGCGCCGGGCAAGGGGCTCTCGGTGAAGACCTCTCGCAAGCGGCGGCGCCCATTGAGCACGCGCTCGACCAAGCGCAGATGATCGCGCTCGACCATCGCGCGCTCCAAGCGCTCGCGATCCTCGGCGACGATCTCGGGGTAGGCGTCGAGGTCAGGCAGCGCGCGCTCATCGCGCTCACGCGCGCCGAGCTGACGCAGCTTATCAAACAGGCCTGAGAAGATGGTGCGCTCCACGGGCACGTGGACGCGCAGCGGCGGCAGAGGCAAGAAATCAGCGGGCAGCGCCATGTGGTTATAGAGGCGCACCTGCCCTTGGGTGGCCCCTGACAGCTCACGAAGCAAGAAGGTGAGGCGCCCGGCGATGGCGTGACGCAGCGGCTCAGCGCTCATCAGCTCCAGCTCCAGCAGCGCGCGCGACACAGACAGCCCGCGCTCATCGGCGTGAGCGGCGGCCATGGCGAGCTGGGTGGCGTCGATCTTGCTCGCGGCCAGGAGCATGAGGCCGAGCTCATGGTTGGCGAGGCGAGGGCGGCGCGCGACGCCGACTAAGAAGCCGCTGTCAAAGGAGAGCTGTGAGCGCACTTGGCGCTCGCTCTCAAGCTCCGCGATGCCCGTGAAGCCGTGGCTTGAGAGCTGGAGCAGGATGTCGAGCA
>CAYXWB010000554.1:0-2346 GCA_964468515.1 uncultured Bradymonadales bacterium
GCAAGAGCGCGGCGGTGGTGGGCTCGGTGATGGCGAAGTACCACCCGCACGGCGACGCCTCGATCTATGACGCGATGGTGCGCATGGCGCAGGACTTCTCGCTGCGCTACCCGCTGGTGGATGGACAGGGCAACTTCGGCTCGCTGGACGGCGACTCGGCCGCCGCCATGCGCTACACGGAGGCCAAGCTCACGCCGCTGTCGAGCGAGCTGATCACGGAGCTTCGTCAGCGCACCGTGCCCATGCGGCCTAACTATGACGGCACGGTGTTTGAGCCTGTGGTGTTGCCAGCCCAAGTGCCCAACCTGCTGATCAATGGCGCGACCGGCATCGCCGTGGGCATGGCGACCAACATCCCGCCGCACAACCTCGCGGAGATCATCGACGGGCTGATCGCGATGATCAAAGCCCCGCAGATCGACGTGCACCAGCTCATGGCGCACATCCACGCCCCGGACTTCCCCACGGGGGGCGTGATCTTGGAGACGGCGCACGAGCTGGAGGCGATGTACGCCACCGGCAGCGGCACGATCACGATCCGCGCGGAGTGGGAGCTGGAGGAGGAGGAGGGCGGCAAGCGGCAGGTGATCATCCGCTCGATCCCCTACACGGTGAACAAGTCCACGCTGGTGGAGAAGATCGCGCAGCACATCTCGGAGCACAAGCTGCCCCAGATCGTGGACGTGCGCGATGAGTCCACAGAGCAGGTGCGCATCGTGCTGGAGCTCAAGCGCAAGGCGCCCCATGAGCCCGCGATGGCGTACCTGTTCAAGCACACGCCGCTGCAGCATCGCTTCCACGTCAACCTCACCTGCTTGGTCCCGACCGACAACCCGGAGGTCGGCGCGCCCGCGCGCCTGAACCTCGCCCAGATGTTGCGCCACTTCCTCGACTTCCGCATGGAGGTGGTGACCAAGCGCTTGGAGCATGAGCTGGCGCAGCTGGTGCGACGCATCCACCTGTTGGAGGGCTTGGCGATCATCTTCAACGCGCTGGATGAGGCGCTGGCGCTGATCCGCTCAAGCGATGGCAAGGCCGACGCGGCCAACAAGCTCATCGCGCGCTTTGGGCTCGACGATGAGCAGGCCGACGCGGTGCTGGAGAAGAAGCTGTACGCGCTGGCCAAGCTGGAGATCGCGGGCATCCTGGAGGAGCTCGCGCGCCGGCGCGAGGAGGCGGCCGCCATTGAGGCGCTGCTGGCCGATCCAGCGCGCCGCTGGGACCTCATCAAGCGCGAGCTGAGCGCGCTGCGCTCAGCCTACAACGACCAGCGCCGCTCGCGCGTGGGCGCCGAGATCAAGCAGTTCGAGTACTCGCAGGAGAACTACATCGTCGAGGAGGAGGTCCACGTCATCGTCTCGCGCGAGGGCTGGATCAAGCGTCAGAAGTCTTACTCCGACATCAGCGCGATCCGCGTGCGCGAGCATGATGAGGTGCGCTGGGTGTTGCCCGGCACCACGCGCGGCACGGTGCTGTTCTTCTCCAGCAAGGGCCGCGTCTACACGATGCGCATCGACGATCTGCCCTCCACCTCGGGCCACGGCGATCCGCTGCAGACCAAGTTCGACTTCGACGATGGCGAGCGGATCGTAGGCGTGCTCACCAGCCACGCGACCATCTTCACCCGCTACGAGGCGTTGCCCGAAGAAGACGCCCAGCTGGCCCTGCTCCAGAGCGCCTCACCCACAACACCCGCTGAGAAGACCTCGCCAGGTGACCCCGGCGCGCGGCTGCAGATCTTCGCCGTCGGTGAGCGCGGCTTGGCGGTGCGCGCCACCTTGGAGGGGTTCATGGAGCCCTCTACTGTGCGCGGCCGTCAGTTCATGAAGCTTGAGGAGGATGAGCAGGTCGTCAACGTGGAGCCCTGTCGCGGCGATGAGATCGTCTCCATCGCCAGCCGCGATGGCCGCGCGCTCACCTTCATGTGCCGCGACGTGTCGCTGTTCAAGGGCGCGGCCAAGGGCGTCAAGGCCATGGCGCTGGAGAAGAAGGACACGATCCTCGACTTCACCTTGGTGCGCGGTAAGCAAGAGGGCTTAGAGGTCGAGACAAACCGTGGGACCCGCTACGTGATCAAGGCCAGCCGCTATCCGACCATCGCGCGCGGCAACAAGGGCAGCTGTGTCATCCAGCGCGGCCACCTCATCCGGGCCTACCGCGCGCCCGTGGCGCTGCGCCCTGACGAGGCGGAGGGCGTCGCAGCAGATGACGGCGCCGCCTCGGCGCCGACGCCTGCCCCCAAACCGCGCGTCGCGCCCGCGCCGCTCGTGCAGGCGCCGATCAACAGCGATGAGGAGCTCCTCTGATCGCACGCCGCGCCCGACAGGGCGCGGGCTAGAGGCGAGC
>CAYXWB010000555.1:0-2345 GCA_964468515.1 uncultured Bradymonadales bacterium
GAGATGTACTGATACTCGACGGCGATCTTGTCGCAGTAGACCTCACGCAGCCTGCGGATCACGTCATCAAGCGTGACCATGCGCTCGCCAAACAGCGACTCGCAGCGCACCTGCGCCTGCATGTCCGCCTGACCCAAGCCGTAGGTGGCAGGATCAAGCGGCGGCTGCGTCTCCGGGCGCATCAGCCCCAGCGGGTCGATCTCAGCCGCCGTGTGACCGTGGAGCCGGTACGCGCGCACCAGCGCGTCGACGTTGGCCGCGAACCCCGTGGACTTGCCCGGCGTGGCGATCTCGGTGTCGTCGAGCCGATCAACATAGGCCCCGTGCGCGTCGGTCTCGGCGCTTGGGCCGATCACGGGCGCGAACAGGCCGCGCGGCTTAAACCGAGGCGCCTCATGCGCCGCCCGGTCCTGCTCCGACAGGTACTCGGCGAACAGCCCATGCCAGCTCTCATCCACAGACGCTGGATCCTCCAGGTACTGCTCATAGAGTTGTTCAATGAACGGCAGATTCTCGCCAGTCAGCGGCGTCGTCGTCTTGGTTTCCACGGCGGTTTTATTGGGGGGCAAGAGGGAGGGAGTGGGAGCGCGGCAGCGCGCCGCGATGCGGGCGGCGCGCTAGGTGCGCGCCGATGCGTGAGCGATCAGGTGGGCGATCGCCAAATGAATGCGCGTGACGCTTTTAAAGCGCGTCGCGCGCTTGGCGAGATCGGGCAGCAATTTACCACAGCCCCTGCCTCGACTCCAGCCTATTACGCCCTCTCCTGGCGCGTCTGCGTGATGCTTGCGCAGTATTTGCGCATTTTGTGCTTGGCGCATTTATTTCGCTAAAATGGCGCATGATTTGCGCTTGATCTGCCCTTGGGGCGCGTGATGAGCGCGCGCGCGTGCGCCTACCACCCCTCGCCGCGCGTTGGCTCGATCCTTGAATAACCCTTGATTTGTCAACGCTCACGCTCCCCTCCTCACGCTGAGGCTCCCCATGAAACACCTGCCCGTGCGCCACATCATGACCCCTCTCTGCGCCCTGCGTTGCCTGCGCCACGATGAGCCCCTTGAGCACTTGGCCTCCTTGCTCGCGCTCGGTTTGCACCATGTGCCCGTCCTTGATGGGCAGCGCCTCACCGGCGTCTTGACCGCCGCCGCGCTCTTGCGCGTGCCCCCGCATGACCTCGACGCCCCATGCGCCAGCGCCACCAGCGCACATCCCTCCTGCATCACCCTGAGCCCCGATCACACCATCGGCGACGCCGCCCTCTTATTGGCTCAGGACCCGCTCACCAGCCTGCCTATCGTTGACGCGCAAAACCACCTCGTGGGGCTCATCACCGCCGCTGAGCTGCTGCGCGCGCTGGTGGGCGTGGCCGCGTAAAAGTGGACGTGGCCCCCGCCCGCTGCTAGTGCTACAGCCTCCCCCAGTCGCCACGATGGCGACTTCTCCCTCACGGAGCGCGAGGCACAACCCCATGAAGATCGCCTTCACAGGCGGTGGCACCGCCGGTCATGTCACCCCCAACATCGCCCTCATCGAGCGCTGCCAGCGCGATGGTCACGAGGTCTTGTACTTTGGCACCGCCGACGGCATCGAGCGCGAGCTGATCACGCCGCTTGGCGTCCCCTACCACGTCATCCCCTCGGAGCGGCTGCGGCGCTATTTTGACTGGCGTAACTTCCTGGCCCCCCTGCGCGTTTTGCGCGGGATGCTCATCGCCATCCGCATGGTCGGTCGTCATCGCCCCGACGTGCTGTTCTCCAAGGGTGGCTTCGTCGCCTTCCCCGTCACCTTCGGCGCGTGGCTCAACCGCGTGCCTGTGATCCTGCATGAGTCAGACCTCACCCCAGGCCTCGCCAACCGCATGGCCAAGCCCTTCGCCCGCCATGTGTGCGTCTCATTCAAAGAATCACTGGGGCTGCTGCGCGGTCGCCCCGGTCAAGTGATCCACACCGGCGCGCCGATCCGACGCGCCGTGCTCGACGCCGATCCTGCGCGCGCTCACGCCACCTTTGGCCTCGACCCCGCGCGCCCTATGATCTTCGTCACCGGCGGCAGCATGGGCGCGCGCCACATCAATCAGGTCGTGCGTCAGGCGCTGCCCCAGCTGCTGCCGCGCGCGCAGGTCGTCCACCTGTGCGGCAAGGGCAACCTCGATGACAGCCTCCACGACACCCCCGGCTATTGGCAGTTTGAGTATCTACACGGTGAGTTTCCCGACCTGATGGCGGCGGCCGAGCTGGTGGTGTGTCGCGCCGGCGCGAACACGCTGGTGGAGCTTATCGCGCTCAACCGCCCCAGCCTGCTCATCCCGCTGTCACCGCGCACCAGCCGAGGCGATCAAGACGCCAACG
>CAYXWB010000556.1:0-2335 GCA_964468515.1 uncultured Bradymonadales bacterium
CGTGAACGCGGCGCGCCTCCTCAGCGTTTGAGGCCGATCCGTGAGGGCGCGCGGGGCGGGCGCGTGATTGACCTGCCTCACTGGCGCTGTTAAGTTAGACAGGGAGCGAGCCTCTGCACCTTTGCGCGCCCGACGCGCCGAGCACGAGCCATCATGATCCAGCTGTCACCAGGCCACATCTTCGAGGGGCGCTATCAGATCCAGCGAGAGCTGGGGCGAGGTGGTTTTGGCATGGTCTATCTGGCCTATCAGGTCAGCATGGACCGGCTCGTCGCGCTCAAAGTGCTCAGCCCGAACATGGATGATCACACCGCGCGCACGGCGCATGAGCGCTTCTTACGCGAGGTCAAGATCATCAGCAAGCTGCGCCACCCTAACACGGTGACCATCCATGACTATGGCGAGTCAGGCCAAGGCATGGTGTACATGGTGTTAGAGTATGTGGAGGGCGAGACGCTCAAGGAGGTGCTCACGCGCGAGGGCAAGCTGTCGCCCGCGCGCAGCGCGCATATTGGGTGGCAGATCGCCAAGAGCTTGGTCGAGGCGCATCAGCTAGGGATCGTGCACCGCGACTTGAAGCCAGCCAACATCATGCTCACCGCGATGGGCAGCGAGGCTGACTTTGTGAAGGTGCTCGACTTTGGCGTCGCGCGGCTCAAAGACGCGCAGGCGGCCGATCTCACCAGCGCGGGCTTGGCCCCTGGCGAGCGCGAGCTGATCGGGACGCCGCGCTATATGAGCCCAGAGCAGGTGCGCGGCCATGAGCTGACCGGCGCCAGTGATGCCTACAGCTTGGGGCTGGTGCTGTATGAGATGGTCACGGGCGAGCCGGCCGTGCAGGGCGACAGCACCATGGCGCTGATCACGCAGCAGGTGAGCCCTGAGCCGCTGCGCCTGCCTCACCTGCGCCACATGCCGCTCACTCTGCAAGGGATCATCCAGACGGCCACGAGCAAGGAGATCCATCAGCGCTATGTCTCCATTGAGGAGCTGGCGCATGATCTTGATGAGGCGCTGCTTGAGCTGCGCCCGCGCGTGACCCACAGCGGCCTGCGCGCGATCAGCGCGCCAAGCGCGCCGCTGCGCTCGTATGACATGATGCAGCTGGGCGCGCAGGCCAGCGGGGCGATGGCCTCACGCAGCTTCGATGCGATGGGCGCGCTCGCCCCCCCAGCTCACCCCAGCGCACACGCCTTCGATGAGCTGCTGCTGGGCGATGAGCCCAGCCGCGCGCAGCCCGTGCTGGAGCAGTCCACCGTCCCCCACATGCTCAGCTATCATGAGCAGATGGCCGCCCAACACGCCGCGCCTCGCGCCCCTGAGCTTGGCTCCTCCATGATGCAAGACCAACGACCCAGCCACGATCCCTCGCTCTCCAGCCTCGCGCCCGATCTGCCCCCTCCCCCCTCTGATTTTGAGCCAAGCGCCTTCGCGGATGAAGACATCGCGCTCGATCGTAGCGCGGGCAGGCCACGCACCGCAGGCACGGGCGCCGTTCAGCGTGAGCGCGACCAGGGCAGCGGGCCGCTAGTCAACCTGATCCTCTTAGCGATCGTCACCGCGCTGCTCATCGCCAGCACCTACCTAGCCTTCATCGTCATAGGCGCGGCCCTTGAGGTGATCTTAGGAGGTCAGATCCGCCTCGTCGTAGCGCTGATCGCGACCTTCTTGGTGCCCGGCTTGCCGCTGCTGGCAGAGGGCGGCAGGCGCGAGCGCTTCAAGGTCCCCTATCAGGGGCTCGTGCGCTTGCGCCGCGCCTTTGGCATGGGCGTGGCCAGCAGCTTGATGTCCTTCTTCTTGATCAGCCTCGCCACACCAGCGGAGGTCATCCAAGAGCTCCGCGCGCATCCCAACTGGTTCTTGAGCCAGCGCGCGGTCGAGGCAGAGCAGCCGCACGAGCAGCTCAACCGCGAGCTCTCTTACAAGCTCGCAGACCTGCTGGAAGACTCAGCGGTCAAGAGCGGGCGGCTTGAAGGGCGCGTCGACGATCCTCGCGAGGCTGCGGCTGCGCCCACCGTCGCGCCCGCAGCCGATAAGACGAAGCCCACTGAGGCGCAACCTGCGCCCGCCGATCCGAGCGTCCTTAACCCTGCCCTGCGGCCTCCAGTGCCCACGCGACCTCCCGCGAGCACACGCTCAGGTCCTGCGCCCACGCGACCCAGCAATCCCCGCGCCAAGCCAGCTGGGACCAAGACCAACACCAAGACCAAGGCCCCTAAAGAGAAGCCCGCACCGCTCAAGCCCGCCGACAAGGACTATGTGAGCTGGTGAGGCGCTCAAGCCCCCTAGTGATTGAATGATGAGGGCCAAGACAGGACGAGGGGCGCGAGGCTTA
>CAYXWB010000557.1:0-2328 GCA_964468515.1 uncultured Bradymonadales bacterium
AGTGCGGCGCGTTCGGCGCCGAGATCTTCTTGGTGACGCGTGACGCCGATGGGCGCCTGATCCGCGAGAAGGGCACGATCGATGAGGCGATGAAGCAAGGCGACATTAAACGTTAATTCAAGCGATGATGCGCCTCTTGATAAGAGCGCCGCTCACACACAACCTCCCGCGCGGGGCGGCTACGGCTCTGGTTTTTTGGGGGGATCGTCCACGCACGGTGGTGGTTTGCCGCGGGGTGGAGGCGCGAGGGGCCGCCACACGCCTCGCGTGGGGCGGCCCCTCACGCGTCCTCGCCCAAAGCTCAGCTCAGCAGGTTCTTGAAGAAGCCAAAGGCGACGAAGGTGCCAATGGAGCTGCCAATCGAGGAGAGGATGAAGACGAGGAAGACGCGCGCCAGCTTGTTGCGCCACCAGCCTTGCCAGATCATGATGTCGTCGCCCACGCGCTCCATGTCGCGCACCTGAGGCGGCGACATCCAGACCTGCACGAACGCCGTGACCATGCCCGCGCCCACGGTGGGGTTGAGCGAGGTGATGGGGGCGGCGATGAACGCGGCGAGTATGGTGAGGGGGTGGCCGAGCGCGATGAGGGCGCCGAGCGCGGAGAGCAGGCCGTTGGCGAGCACCCAGGCGACCGCCGCCTCGCGCACGCCGTCGAGGTTGCCGCGCGAGAAGCCGTAGGCGAACATGCCGACCACGATGGCTGGGATGAGCCAGGGCAACACGCGCGAGAGCATGGAGGGCGCGGGGACGTGGTTGATGGCCTCGATCGTCTCGTGGCGGATGCCCTCGGGCAGCTGGCGCGTGATGCCGGGCTTGTGGGCGGCGCCGATGACGACGAGCACTTTCTTGCCTTGAGCCTGCTGGATCTGATGCGCCATGAACGTGTCACGCTCATCCACGAGCACGCCCTTGACCGACGGCAGCACCTCGCCCATCTCATCTAAAATGGTAGATATGTTATGGGTTTGGCGTAGCTTGGCGAGCTCGTCTTCGTTGATCTCCGTGCGCTCAAAGAGGCCAAAGAAGATCATGCCGCCCAAGCCCGCGCGCTTCCACCAAGGGGTCTTGCGCCAGGCGCGAAGCAGCGTGGTGCGCACGTTGCGATCGCAGAGCACGACCTTGGCGCCGATGGCGTCAGCGGCCTCGATGGCGGCGGCCATCTCGGCGCCGGGCTTGACGCCCGTGTAGCTGCCCATGCGCTTTTGAAAGGCGGACAGCGCGAGCCGGGCCATGAGGAAGCCGAGCTGCTTGTTGCGGATGACCTGGCGCAGATCGAGGTCTTCCCAGTTTTGTTGCTGGGTCATGGCCTTGAAGCGCTCATCATCCAGCTCGACGCACACGACGTCGGGCTGCTCCTGCGCGATGATGTCGCGCACGATGTCCACGGACTGCTGTGAGATGTGCGCGGTGCCGACGAGGATGACCTCTTTGTCGTCATCGATCGTCAGGCGCGTGACATCATCTTGCGGGGTCGTGCTGTCCACCATCGGGCGTCGATCCTGTGCTGTGCGCCGCATGCAGGGGGCTTGCTCCCTGGCGCCGCCAGCGATCTTGTGGCTGACGAACGCGCGCGCGTGAGGCGCAGTCAATGGCACGGATCGCGCGCGCTCGTCAAGGCGCGCCCGCGCGCTGAGCATCTGGGAGGCGCGCTGGCGATGCATCGCGGTGCATCATGACGGATCACACCTCCCCTGTTCATCAAGGTTGAATATCTCCGCTCAGCCTCCATCAGCGCTCGCGCAACGCGCAAGATGCTGCATCAAGCGGTGCGTGTAGCTTGGATGCGCCTGGGGCTATGCGTGTTGATGCTGGCAAGCTGCGCATGCGAGCGCGCTGTGGCGCCGACACAGCCCAAGGCAGCCCCGATCCCAGCGCCAGCGCCCCTTCAATCGCTCCTCTTGCTAAACCAGCAGCCGCTGGCAGAACAAGAGCTCGCCACATTTGAATAACCTCACCAAGCTCAATCTGTCCGAAAAGAGCATTGGGAGAGAGGGAGCCAAGGCGCTGGCCAGCTCGCCACATCTGAGCGAGGCCATTCGTGGAGGAGGTGACAGCGCATCACGCCAGCGCGCCTGCGCTGGCGTGAGCGCGCGTCTCGCCAGCGCAACGGCCCATGCAAATCACCACCTGACTTGGACGATCCCCGCTTAAAATCAAACCTTGCGACGCACCGCGCGGGAGGTTGTGTGTGAACGATGCATCATCAATGGCGCGCTGCATCGCTCAAAAGTGGGGGAACACAAGCAGCCCTCCCTGCTCATGGGCGCCATCAAGGCGCGCCCGCGCTCTGGCGCAGCAGGTGGACGTAGAAGCGGATGCCATCGGC
>CAYXWB010000558.1:0-2325 GCA_964468515.1 uncultured Bradymonadales bacterium
GAGGCCGCTTTTAAGCGGTCTCGGCCCTCGCCGCGTCTGGCCCTCGCGCGGCTTATCGCCGCCGCTCAGTCAGGTCATCAAGCGCGCTTGGGTCAGTCTAATTCAAGCGATGCAGCGCACACCCCATGACGCCCAGTCAGGCGCATGAAGCGCGCCTGTGCCAGGTCTAATTTGAGCCATGCGGCGCCCCCTATCAGCCGCATCGCTCACGCACAACCTCCCGCGCGGTGCGTCGCAGGTGCAGATTTTATGCGGGGATCGTCCAAGCGAGCGAGGCACTTGCAGCGCTGGACGATGCGTCGTGGTGAGGCGCGCTCACAGCCTCGGGTCGATCGGCTCGCTCTCGCTCGCCAGCACCCCAAACACGCAGGCGTGGACCTGTCGTAAGGGCGCGCGCGCGACGAACAGATCGAGCGCTTGGGCGCCTAAGGCTAGCTCTCGTAAGGCGAGCGCGCGCTTGCGGTGGAGGCTGCGCTTGCGCAGCCGCTCCAAGTGCTCCGGGCGCGTGTACTCGGGGCCGTAGATCAGGCGCAGGTACGACGCGCCTCGACACTTGAGCGCGGGCTGCACCAGCTTGCCCTTGTGATACGTGATGAGCTCAAGCGGCTTGATGACCATCCCCTCACCGCCCGCCTCCACGAGCGCGCGCCACCAGGCGGTGGCCTCCTCTCGGGCGCTGGGAGCGTTGAGGTCCACGATCCTGTGCTCGGTCGCCATGAGGATGCCCGTGGGGTCGGCCTCAGCGAGCGCGGCGAGCTGCTGCATGTGCCAGGCGTGATCGCGGCTGAGGTGGGTGGCGCCCTCGCTGGCGAGCAGGTGGAAGGGGGCGATCTTGTAGTCGGTGAGGGCGTTGACCTCCCAGCAGTAGTGGCGGTAGGCGTCGCTGAAGTCGTCGATCATCGCTTGGCGTGCGCGTGCGCGCTCAAGCAGCGCGTCGGGCAGTGAGACGCCGCGCGCGGCGGCTCGCTCCAGCGCGTGGAGCGAGGCGCTGGCGTGGGCGCGAGCCGCCGCGCCTGTGGCGGCATATTGATGTTGTAACAGTGACATCGCCTTGGCGCTCCATGGCATCAGCTCCGCGTCGAGGCACACCCAATCGGTGTTCAAGCTGTCCCACAGCCCGGCGCGGGTGAGGGCGTCGCGGGTGACGCTGAGCAGCGCGTCGCGGGTGGCGTCATCGCTGAAGAAGGGGCGGCCCGTGCGGGTGACGATGACGCCGTGGCCCGGCGCGTCGAGGCCAAAGCGCGTGATGGCGACCTCAGGGGTGCGCGTCACGATGAGGATCGCGCGCGAGCCCATGTGCTTCTGCTGGCAGATGACGTGGCTCACCCCCCAGCCCGCGTAGCTGTCAAACGCCTCGTCAGGATGCTCCAGCACCCCCTCACGCTGCGAGGTCGCGCAGGGGCTCATGGTGGGCGGTAGGTAGATGAGCCAGCGCGGGTCCACGGCGTAGCGGCTCATCACCTCCAGCGCGGCGCTGGCTTGATCAGGTGGGATCATGATCTTGCCAAGGAGCGTCGTCTCAATGAGGCGCTTGCCTTGGATGTCTTCAAGATCGAGCAGCGTGTCGCTCGCTTGCTGGGGGTTGAGCGCGCGTTCGTCGGGTGGCAGGAGCGGGCGCACAGGCTCGGCGTAGACGCGCGCCGCGTCGACGCTCACCACCTCGCGCTCAGGGTAGCGCAAGGCGGTGAGCTTGCCACCGAAGACGCAGCCCGTGTCGATGCACATCGTGTTGTTGACCCAGCGCGCCTCAGGCGTCGGCGTGTGGCCATAGATGACCATCGCCTCGCCACGGTAGCTCGCCGCCCAATCATGACGCACTGGCAAGCCGAAGCTGTCCACCTCGCCGTCGGTGTCGCCGTAGAGCGCGAGCTGGCGCACGCGACCGCTGGCGCGGCCTTGGTAGTCTTGGGTGAGGCCCGCGTGCGCGACGCACAGCGCGCCACCGTCGAGCATGTAGTGGCTGATGAGGCCGTCCAAGAAGCGCATGATCTGTTGGCGCTGCTCGGGTGAGGTCGCCTCAAGCTGCGCCATCGACTCGGCCAAGCCGTGACGCAGCGTGACCTTCTTGCCTTGCAGGGCGCGCGCGAGCTTGACGTCGTGGTTGCCTGCGACGCACAGCGCGGCGCCGTCTTGGACCATGCTCATCACGAGCGCGAGCACCTGGGGCGTCTGTGGCCCGCGATCGACCAGATCGCCCAAGAAGATCGCGCGTCGCCCAGGCGGCGGCGTGACCTGCCAGGGCTGCGCAGGATCGTCGGTTGGGGTGAGCGTGTAGTCGAGCTTGTGCAGCAGCGCGCGCAGCTCATCGAAGCAGCCGTGCACATC
>CAYXWB010000559.1:0-2325 GCA_964468515.1 uncultured Bradymonadales bacterium
ACCCGGACGTGGTGGAGCTGCTGCGCGCGGCCTATGCGACGGTGTCGGGGGCGGCCTCGGAGCTTGAGCAGGTGCTGTCGCTGCCGAGCGGTTATCATCGCGACTTGCAGGCGACCAAGGGGCCGCTGATGCGCGGCGTGACGCGCGCGCTGGGCGCGCTGGCGCTGGTGCCCGAGCTGCTGGAGGCGATGCGCTTTGATGCAGCGCGCATGCGCGCTGCGATCAACGGGCCGATGTATGCGACGGATCTGGCCGTGGAGCTGGCGCTGTCGGGCCTGCCGTTTCGCGAGGCGTACCGTCAGGTGGGCGTGTCGCTGGATCAGCTGGACGCGCGCCAGCCGCAGCAGAGCGTGTCGGCGCGCGTGTCAGGTGGCGCGTGCGCCGATCTGCGCCTAGGCGCGCTGCGCGCGCGCCTAGGCGCGCTCTGAGCGGGGTTGACCCTGGCGCGCGGCGGTGCGACAAGTTGATCAGTTGCTTGTCTGTGCTATCACTCAGAGAGGGAAGTGATGGGTGAGAGGCTCCAGGATCAGCTCCGCGCGCAGCGGCTCGCGCACCTGGGCGGGGCGCTGAAGCTGCTCACTTGGCTTGAGATCATCGCCATCGCGTCGCTGATGTTTCAGCGCTATGGGATGGGCTATGAGGTCAGCCTGTTCATCCGCGTCGCGATGTGTGGCACCGTGGCGCTCACCACGCTGGGCTACTATTGGACGCGCCGTGGCGAGCTTCGCCGCGCGGTGACGTTGACCTTAGGGATGTTGACCACGTTCGCCACGCTGTTCGTCTTCTCCGAAGATGGCTACGTGGTGGGGGCCTTCTTGAGCTGCTTGCTCGCGCTCATCGCTGTAGGCGCGGCGCTGTTGGAGCCCGATCGGCGCGCCTTCGCCTGGGGCGTGGGCGCCTCCACGCTCGGGTGCGCTTGCATGGGCGCGCGGCTGTGGCAAGACCCGCTGTGGTTGGGGCGCGAGCTGGGGCCGTCGATCCAATACATCGTGTCGATGTGGGTGATGCTCTTGTTCTTGGTGATGATGGCGCGCGTCTTAACGCGCACCTTTCAGCGCGTCCTCAGCTCCAACGAGATCGCCATGCAAGAGCTGGCCGCGACCAACACCGCGCTTGATGAGGCGCGCCTCCAAGCCCTCGCCGCGAGCCGCGCCAAGAGCGCATTCTTGGCCAACATGTCGCACGAGCTGCGCACCCCGCTCAATGCGATCATTGGCTACTGTGAGCTCATCGGCGAGGAGGCCGATGAGCTGGGCGCGGGCGCGCTGAGGCCGGATCTTGTGCGCGTGGAGCAGGCCTCGCATCACCTCTTGGGGCTCATCCATGACATCCTCGATCTGTCCAAGATTGAGGCTGGCAAGATGGAGCTGACGCTTGAGGCGGTCGATCTCGCGCCGCTCTTGCACCAGCTCGAGGGCACGGTCGCGCCGCTGGCTGCGCGTCAGCGCAACACCCTCACCATCACGCATGATGAGGCGGCGCTGCGGATCGTCTCCGATCGCACGAAGCTGCGTCAGATCCTGCTCAACCTGATCTCCAACGCTTGCAAGTTCACCGAAGCTGGCGAGGTGGGCGTGAGCGTCGGCGCGAGCGATGACGCGCACATCGTGCTGCGCGTGCGAGACACTGGCGTGGGGATCGCGCCCGAGCAGCTCGGGCGGTTGTTCGGCGCGTTTGAGCAGCTTGATGACACCTCCACCCGCAAGCACGGCGGCACGGGGCTAGGCCTCGCCATCACGCGTCGTTTCTGTGAGCTGCTCGGCGGCACGATCACGGTGGAGAGCGTGCTCGGTGAGGGGACGACCTTCACGGTGCGGCTGCCTGTGGGTGGACCGGCGCTCGCGTGAGCCTGGCGCAGGCGATGAGCCCGAGCGCGCACAGCGCGAGGCTCGCGCTGAAGTGCGCCGGGTAGCCCACCGCGTCGGCCAGCGCGCCGCTGCCCGCTTGCGCCACCCCCGTGGCCAGCACCACCACGCACGCCTGCGACGTATAATCGGCGCTCGCGTGACCTGGCCGACAGCGATCCATCATCCACGTGAACAGCGCGGCGGTGGCCATCCCGCTGGTGAAGTGCTCCAACGCGCACACGCCATAGAGCGCCGCATGACCGGCGCCTGACCACGCCGCCGCCGCGTAGCTAGAGACGCCCAGCGCTTGGGCCGCGCCAAACATCAGCAGCGCGGGGCGTCGTCCCAAGCGGCTCGCCCCATAGCCGCCCACCATCGCGCCCAACAAGCCCGCCACGAACCCGCCGCCGCCCAGCGCCCAGCCGATGTCGGACAGCGTCATCCCGCGATCGATCAAGAAGGGGCGCAGCATCCCCGT
>CAYXWB010000560.1:0-2317 GCA_964468515.1 uncultured Bradymonadales bacterium
CAAACCGCTCACTTCTCCCTCAACGCTTGATGCTTCCAAACTCAGAACTCACGTTGATCGAGGCGCGCCAGCGCGCCGCGCATCAGGAGCAGCGCGAGCTTGGGGCGCCCATCACGCGCCTAGAAGCCTTGGCGTCGGCCCTACGCGAAGCACGCGCGCCCTCCGTCGAGCTGTTGGTGACCACCGTGGAGGCGATGATGATGTACGAGAAGTATTACACGCAGGAGCAATTGGAGCAGCTGGCCGAGCGCCGTGAGGCGCTCGGCGCGCAGGAGATCGCGGCGGCGGAGGCGAGCTGGCGGGGGGTGTTTGCGCAGCTGGCTGAGCTGAAGGTGCGAGGGGTTGAGCCCACATCGCCAGAGCTTGAGCCGCTGGTGGCGCAGGCGCGTGAGCTGTTCGCCATGTTCACGGGCGGCGACGCGCAGCTGGCCGCCTCGGCGGCTCAGCTGTGGCAGCACGAGGGCGACGCGATGCGCGGCCACGGCTTTGCTCCTGAGGTCTTCGCTTATCTGCGCGCGGCGCAGGGGGGCGCTGAGCTGAGGGGCCAGCGCGCGCGCGTTGCGCGCGCGCTGGCGCTGTCGCGTCGTCGCATTGTGGTGCGACGGGGCGCAGAGGCCGTCACCACCTGGCTCGCTTGAGCGATGTGACGCGCTGTTTAGGCGCGCCTCGTTCAAGCACAACCTGCTGCGCGGTGCATCGCAGGGCTTGCTCCTAAGCGGGGATGGTCTAAGCGAGCTGTTTATTTGCAGGGGAGAGGGCGCGGGCCGCAGCGCGGGCGTGGCGCTGGACGAACGGGGCACAATGCACCATGTTTAAGACGACCAAGTGTTAACTCAGCTCTAGCTCAGCTTGATCTGCCGAGGTGTGTGATGCGCGCGATGGTGACGTTGTTATGGGGCATGGGTATGGGGGTGGCGCTGGCGGGTTGCATCTTCTTGAGCGAGGAGAGCCCTCACACGCCCGGCGTCGAGGACACCCCAAGAGACCTCAGCTGCGGCCCATGTGATGTGGGCGAGGTGTGCGTATCAGGCGCGTGCGCTAGCGCGTGGCTTGAGCCCGCGCCTGAGCCAGCGCGCGCGATCGGGATGGGGAGCGCGCTGGCGACGAGCGAGGAGGTGTTGGTGGTGGGCGCGCCGAGGTGGCGTGACGGGCAGGATCGCGCGGTAGGCGCGGTGATGATCTACAGCGTTGAGGTGGGCGGGAGTGTGACGCTCGTGCAGCAGCTCAGCGCCGACGGAGACGCGCGCGCCGACGCGGCCTTTGGCGCGACGGTAGCGCTGCGCGGCGACTGGCTGGCGGTGGGCGCCCCTGGGGAGGCGAGCGGGCAGGGGGCGGTCTATCTGTTCGAGCGCGAGGGGGTGAGCTGGGAGCGACGTGCGCGCGTGGTGGCCGCAGAGCGGCGCAATTATGGCGGCTTTGGGATGGCGCTCGCGCTTGATGAGGATCGGCTGGTGGTGTCTGAGCCCCATATTTATGAGGGGCGCCTGCTGCTCGCGCCTATTCGCGAGCGCGTGCATGTGTTTGAGGGCGCATCACGCGGCTGGCCGAGCGCGGGGCAGCTCGACTCTCCCGGGGATGGGCGCTTCTTTGGGCTGTCGCTGGCCGCTTCCCAGGGGCAAATCTTTGTGGGGACGCCTGGGCTGGATGAGGGCGGCACAGATGCGGGAGCGGTGCTGGTGTTCGCGCGGATGGATGACGCGTGGCGTGAGGTCGCGCGTGTGAGCCCCGAGGAGTCGCGCGAACAGGGCGCTTTTGGGCTGAGCGTCGCGGTGCGAGGCGATCGCTTGCTGGTCGGGGAGCCCTCCTCCCCGCTGACCGAATGGCAGGGGCCTCGGGTGGGCCGCGCGGTGTTGTTTGAGCGCGCTGAGACGCAGTGGCGCCAGCGCGCGGTCTTGCAGAGCAGCGCGCTTGGTGAGGGCGGTTATTTTGGATGGTCCGTGGCGCTGAACAGCACGCACGCGCTGATCGGCGCGGCGCGTGAGTCAGAGGGACGAGGCGCCGTCTATCTGTTTGAGCTGAGCGGCGCGGCGGTGGGCGAGCTGCTGCGCATGACCCCTGAGGAGGACAGCGGCGCGGGGCGTCTGGGGTTCTCTGTGGCCTTGAGCGAGCGGTTGGGGGTCGGGGGTGCGGAGTCGCGTGACCGTGTGCGCTTGATCGGGCTTGGGCGATGAGCGTTTGGCCCAGGGCGGGAAGAAAAAGGCGCTCGTGCGTGTTGACAGGAGCGGATGGCTTGATTAGAAAGACCATCCGCGTCGGGGTGTAGCGCAGCCTGGTAGCGCACTTGCTTCGGGAGCAAGGGGTCGGAGGTTCGAATCCT
>CAYXWB010000561.1:0-2308 GCA_964468515.1 uncultured Bradymonadales bacterium
CGACCCCTTGCACCCCATGCAAGTGCGCTACCAGGCTGCGCCACGCCCCGACTCATCACACCTCACGGCGCGACAGGAGCACTACTAGCTGACGCCATCGCCGGCGTCAAGCGACTTGTGAGCGCGGGCGCATTTTCAGCCAGACAGCGCGAGCAAGCCGAGCAGGCCGATGGCCCAGCAGTACCATGCGAAGTGATGAAAGCGCGCGCTCTGGAGCACGCGCGTCAACAAGAGCAAGCAGCCATAGCCCACGAGCCCAGCCACAGCGGCCGCCCCTAAATAGAGCCCCAGCCGCTCAAACCCGCGCTCGCCAGAGAACAGCGACAGGTCGAGCTTGAGCACGAGCGCGCCCAAGATGGCGGGGATTGACAGCAGGAAGGAGAACTTCGCGGCGTTGATGCGCTGCACAGACAGCGCCAGCGCCACGGTGATGGTCATCCCTGAGCGCGAGATGCCAGGCAGCACGGCCAAGCCTTGCGCGATCCCAATGATGAGGGCCAGCGCGGGCGTGATCGACCACAGCGTGAGCGCGCCCTGGCGCGCCTCAGCGGCGACGCGGCGCATGAAGCGCGCGTTGGCTATGAGGATCACCCCGTTGACCAGCAGCAGCGCGCACACCAGCTGCGGGGTGAAGGGGGAGGGCCCCTGCTCAGGATCGATGAGCTTGCCCAGCAGCACGCCGATGACGCCCGTGGGCAAGGTGGCCAAGACCACCAAGAGCGCCAAGCGCGCGCCCTCGGGCGCGGCCGCCGCGCGCCAATCGCGCGCCTTGAGCCCGTCGCGCAGCCCCTGCCACATGCCCGTGATCACGCCGTAGACGTCGCGCCGGTAGAACACCAGCACGCTCATCAGCGTGCCCACGTGCAGGATGATGTCGAACAGCAGCTGCGGCTCTTTGAACCCGAGCAGGTGACCGCCTAACACCAAGTGACCGGAGGAGCTGATGGGCAAGAACTCAGCGGCGCCTTGGATGACAGCGAGCAGCAGCGCCTCAGCGACGCTCATCATGCGCTTACGCCTGGGCTGGCGCGGGCTCGCCCGCGTCAGCGCCGTCGCCTATCGCCTCGCTCTGCGGATAGTCTTGCAGCGTCATGGCCTCGTCGCTGGCGATCCAGGCCATCATCGCCGGCAACATCACCTCATCCCAGCGCGCGGGGTCGAGGCGGATGGCCAAGAACTCGCTGAACAGGTCGCCCAAGATGTCCTCAAGCTCCTCGGCCAAGTACATCCGCTCGTAGAACTGCTCCTCCTCCTCGCGGCTCAGCAGCGCGGGCAGCTTGATGCCCGACAGCTCCAAGTGCTCGGCCTTGATCGAGAAGGTCCACTCGCGGCCCTCCTTGAGCAGCCCGATCTTGGCCTGTGAGACGCGCTTGCCTTGGCGAAGCGAGAGCTTCGCCTCGGGCGCGTGCGCGGGCGCGCCGCCTTGAAACGCGTTGCGCTCCGTCTCGGCGACGTACGCCTCCAGCGTGAGCCGCTCCGCGATCCAGACCTCAATGGTGCCGTGCCCCTTGGTCGGCAGCAGGTTGTCCATGCAGGCGCTCTTGAACCACAGCCACATCAGAAATTCACCGCCCAAAAAGCGGCGCGTCTCGATCAGATCCACCAGATCCATGGTGCTCATCTCCTCATGCGTGAGTCGCGCTAATCAAAGGTCCAGCGTGTTGACGTCGACGAAGGCGCAGGGCTCAAGCTCTTGCAGTCGCTCGATCTGAGCGTCCTCTAAGCCGAGGTTGATCGCCATCGTATAGGGGCTCGCGGGGATGAGCTGGAAGCCGAAGGTGTCCTCGAACATGCCCATGAACAGCTCGCAGGTCTTGGCCGACTGGTTCCAGAAGCGCACGCGGTTGTTGCGCAAATCCCAGCTCATGTCGATGACCTTCATGCGAGGCAGCGAGCGCTCCTTGAGCTTCTTCTTGACGATGGCCTTGATGTCCTCCTTCTCGAACTTGCCGATGCGCTCCTTGCTGTGCTCGACACGGTAGTCGCGCTCGGCTTGCTCTTGGTGAGCCTTGAGCAGGTTTGAGGGGATCGCGTAGCGATCCTGACGCAGCGCCAAGTTGATGAAGTGATCGAACAGGATGTTATGCTCATCGAACTCCACGCGCAGCGGGTTCTCAATGGGCACCCAGCCGAAGCGCTCCTCCTCCTCATCCTCGGGGGTGAGCGCCTCGAACGCGCGCTTCTGCACGCGCTCCACGAGGGTGTCCTTCCAGCCCTCCCCGAGCTCTCCTTGCACATAAAATAGCTTATAAGTCAGCGTGCCTTGCAGTGCGCCCACAACAACCTCCTGTCGCGTCTGTCCGTTGGG
>CAYXWB010000562.1:0-2303 GCA_964468515.1 uncultured Bradymonadales bacterium
ATCGAGGTCATGCTGTGGGAGGGGCTGCACATGGCGCAGTCCTACCATGAGGCGCTGCGCGAGCTGCCCGCCGACGCCGCCAAGGGCGCCCCGATGGTCGCCGTCGGCGGCCCCACGCTCGACGACCTGAGCCGCGCCGTGGCGCAGGTCAACCGCGCGCTCGATGAGTCGCACCACCTCGTGATCTCGCTGCACAACAACCGCACGCGCCACGTCATCAGCGGCCCGCCCGGCGCGCTGACCCAGCTTGAGCGCGCGCTCACCGCGCGCGCCGAGCGCGAGCAAGCCCAGCGCAAGGCTGGCCGCTTCGGCGGCAAGCCCCTGACCTTCACCTGGGAGCCTTTGGCCGTTGGCGGCGCCTACCATGGCCCCATGATGGCCACAGGCGCCATCGCCATGCGTCGCACCCTCGACGCCCTCGGCTGGCGCCTCGACGCCGCCTCGCTCAAGCACCCTGTCCTCGCCTCAGACGGCGGCGGCCTCATGAACCTTGAGGCCGACCTCACCGCGCGCTTTATTGACTGCCAGTTCTTGCTGCCGGTGCGCTGGCACCAGACCTTGCATCAGGCCCACGCGCACGCGCCCTTTAGTGAGGTGCTCGACTTCGGCCCCGGCGACGGCGTGGCGCGCTTGAGCGCCGCCGCGCTGCGCGGCCTCGGCGCGCGCGTTCACGCGCAGGTCAGCGAGGCCGGCCGCATCAGCGCTTGGATCACGCCCAGCGCCCAGCTCGACGCGCCGCTCAGCTACGCCGACTACAAGCCCAAGCTCGCCCGCTTGAGCGACGGCACCATCGCCATTGATAATCGCTTCAGCCGCGCCACGGGCCGCTCCCCCGTGATCCTCCCCGGCATGACGCCCTCCACCGTCGACGCACCCATCGTCGCAGCCGCCGCCAACGCAGGCTTCGTCGCGGAGCTGGCGGGCGGCGGTCAGGTCACCGAGCCTATCTTTAGGCAGCGCATGCAGGACTTAAGCGAGGCGCTTGAGCCCGGCCAAGAGGTCGTCTTCAACGCCCTCTACCTCGACCCCTACCTGTGGGATCTGCACCTGCGCAAGCGCGCCCTGGTGCAGCAGCTTCGCCGCGAGGGCGCGCCCATCTCGGGCGTCACCATCAGCGCGGGCGTGCCTGAGATCGCCGAGGCCAAGGCCCTGCTTGATGAGCTTGCGAGCTTGGGGATGCACCTCAACGCCTTTAAGCCAGGCAGCGCCGATCAGGTCCGCAAGGTCTGCGCCATCGCTGACGCCTGCCCCGAGCACACCCTGTTCGTCCACGTCGAGGGCGGCAAAGCCGGCGGTCACCACTCGTGGGAGGATCTGGAGCAGCTGCTCATTGAGACTTATCATCTGCTGCGCGCGCGCCAGAACATCGTGCTGTGCGTCGGCGGCGGCATCGCCGATGAGGCGCGCGGCGTGGCCCTGCTCACTGGCACCTGGGCGCGCGCCCACGCGCTGCCTGATATGCCCGTGGACGCCATCTTCCTCGGCACCATCACCATGGCCGCCCGCGAGGCCACCGCGTCGCCCTCCGTCAAACAAGCGCTCGCCCAGGCAGCAGGCGATCCTCAGTGGGTCTACCCCGGCGACGTGCGCGGCGGTGTGACCTCGGGCAAGAGCCAGCTCAACGCCGACATCCACTACCTCGACAACAGCGCCTCGCGCGCAGGTCGCCTGCTCGACACCGTCGCCGCCGATCCGAGCCTCTTGCAGACGCGCCGTGATGAGGTCATCGTGGCGCTCAAAGCCACCTGCAAGCCCTACTTTGGCGACCTCCACGCCATGACCTACGGCCAGACCCTCGATCGCATGATCGCGCTCATGGCCATTGGGCAAGGCACCCCCTACGAGGACGGCCTCTGGCTCGACGCCTCGTACCGCCAGCGCGTGCTCGACATGATCCACCGCGCGGAGGCGCGCCTGTGCGCGCAGGATGAGGGCGCGCTGCCATCGGTGGTGGCAGGACTCCCAGCGCTTGATCAGCCCGCTGCGGTGATGCAGACGCTGCGTGAGGCCTACCCTCAGCTCGACGCCGTGACGATGCACCCGCTCGACGTGACGCACTTCATCCACCAGATCTGCGCGCGCCCGGGCAAGCCCGTGTGCTTTGTGCCCGTGATCGACGCCGACGTGCGCCGCTGGTTCAAATCCGACAGCCTGTGGCAAGCTCAGCACCCGGCCTATGACGCCGACCAGGTCCTCATCATCCCTGGCCCCGAGGCGATCCACGGCATCCAGCAGGCCGACGAGCCCATCGCGCAGATCCTCGCGCGGTTCGATCGCGCGCTCGTGATGCACCTGATCGACGC
>CAYXWB010000563.1:0-2299 GCA_964468515.1 uncultured Bradymonadales bacterium
GCGCCCGCGACGCCGATGATGACCGACTCACCCCAGCCCTTGTGACAGCACTCCAGCGCGGAGCGCATGACCTTGACGCTGCCGATGCACTCAAAGGAGAAGTCGACGCCGCCCTCGGTCAGCTCGACGATGACCTCTTGGATGGGGCGCTCGTGGTCGTTGGGGTTGATGAGGTCGGTGGCGCCGAGCTGCTTGGCGATCTCGAACTTGTCGGGGTTGATGTCGACGCCGATGATGCGCCCCGCGCCCGCCATCACAGCGCCGATGATGACCGACAGGCCGATGCCGCCGAGGCCGAACACGGCGACCGTGTCACCGGGCTGGACCTTGGCGGTGTTGGTGACGGCGCCCATGCCAGTGGTGACGCCGCAGCCGAGCAAGCAGACCTTCTCAAGCGGGGCCTCCTTGCTGATCTTGGCCAGCGCGATCTCGGGCAAAACCGTGTGCTCCGCGAAGGTCGAGGTGCCCATGTAGTGATAGATGGGCTGGCCGTCCTTGGAGAAGCGCGAGGTGCCATCCGGCATCAGGCCCTTGCCCTGGGTGCTGCGGATGGCTTGGCAGAGGTTGGTCTTGCCGGAGGTGCAGAACTTACACTTGCCACACTCCGGGGTGTAGAGCGGGATCACATGATCGCCCACGGCCACCGAGGTGACGCCCTCACCGATGGCCTCGGCGACGCCCGCGCCCTCGTGGCCCAAGATGGCGGGGAAGATGCCCTCAGGATCATCGCCTGAGAGCGTATAGGCGTCAGTGTGACAGACGCCGGTGGCGACGATGCGCACCAGCACCTCACCACGCTGCGGCGGCTGGAGGTCGACCTCCTCGATCTTGAGCGGTTGACCAGGGCCCCAGGCGACAGCGGCGCGTGTCTTGATCGTGTCCATCGGTGCTTGCTCCTTCGCGATAGCGTGGTGTGGGCGTGCGTGTGGATCATGGACACATTCGAGCGGCTTGCACACATCATCTGAGGTAAAACACTCTTACGCACAGGTAACAATGTGTGAGGAGGTGTGGTGATGGAGCAGGCGTGGCGCGGGGTTGAGGCGTTCGTGAAGGTGGTGGACTGCGGAGGCTTCACGGCTGCGGCGAGCCGGATGCAGGTGTCGGTGGCGCATGTGAGCCGGCAGGTGTCGGAGCTGGAGAGGCGCTTGGCGGCGAAGCTGCTCAACCGCTCGACGCGCCAGGTGTCTTTGACGGAGGTGGGGGAGGTCTATTATCAGCGCTGTCGCGCGCTGTTGGATGGGCTGGATGAGGCGCAGCGCGAGGTGAACCAGATGACGCGCACGCCGACGGGGCTGCTGCGGCTGACGGCGCCTGTGTATTACGGCAGCCAGTTCGTGGCGCCGGTGGTGAACCAGTTCATGGCGCGCTATCCGGAGCTGCGGTTGGAGTTCACGCTGACGGACGCGTGCCTGGATCTGATCGAGGCGTCGTATGATCTGGCGGTGAGGCTGGGGCGTCTGGATGACTCGGCGCTGGTGGCGAGGCGCTTGGCGACGCGGACGCAGCATGTGTGTGCGTCGCCGGGGTACCTCGCGCGCAAGGGCGCGCCGCAGCGCTTGGCGCAGCTTGGGGAGCATGACTGCTTGGTGGGGAGCGTGGAGCGCTGGCGCTTCAGCGTGGATGGTGAGGAGCAGGAGGTGCGTGTGAGGTACCGGTGGCGCTGTAACAGCGGGCTAGCGCTGAGGGATGCGGCGCTGCGTGGGTTGGGGCTTGTGCAGCTGCCGGATTATTATGTGCGCGAGGCGCTGGCCAGCGGTGAGCTGGTGTCGGTGCTAGATGATTATCGGCTGGCGGATGAGGGGATCTGGGCGGTGTATCCGCCCAGCCGGCATCAGTCGCTGAAGGTGAGGCTGCTGGTGGGGGAGCTGTCAGCGGCGCTGGGGTGTGAGGATCAGAAGCGCGACTCAACGCTCAGGCCAAACAGGAGGCCGAAGTAGTCTTCTCGCTCGGGGCAATAGCCGTTGACGAGGTCGAAGGTGGGGGAGTCGAAGTTCTCGCGTTGGCATTCGTACCAGGAGGCGACGGAGAGGCCACCAAAGCCGAAGGTGGGGGTCAAGAAGAGGCTCCCTTCGCGACCATTACCGCTGACGAGCAGGCGCAAGCCGCTCTCGACGACGGTCTCGCCAGCGGCGCTGTTGCTGCCGCGAAAGATGAGCCAGCTGTCGCGGCTGATGCCGTTGATGGGGACCTGGATGCTGCCTTGCACGCCGCCAAAGTCCCACTGATTGTTGATGGCTAAGAACAGGGTGCGCAGGGTGAAGTGGAAGCCATCGAGGGTGCCGAGGCGGATGTGCTG
>CAYXWB010000564.1:0-2299 GCA_964468515.1 uncultured Bradymonadales bacterium
CCGACAAGGCGCCGCTGGCGCCCGACGTGGACCTCGACCAGCTCGCGGACCGCTTTGAGATGACCGGCGGCTACATCAAGAACGCGGTGTTGGCGGCGGTCGCGGCCGCCGTCCACGCGCAGCAAGAGCAGCCAGCGCGCATCACGCAGGCGCACTTGGAGCAGGCCGCGCGCGATCAGCTGCGCCGCCCCTCGGCCGATGACGCCACGCTCATCGTGCCCAAGGTGCGCCTCGACGATGTGATCCTGCCGGACGCCACCCGCGCGCTCGTGCTGGAGCTGATCCAGGCGGCGCGCTATCGACGCACGGTGCTTGAGCGCTGGGGCATCGGGACACACCTCACCTATGGCAAGGGCGTCTCGGCGCTGTGTCACGGCGAGCCGGGCACGGGCAAGACCTTGTGCGCCGAGGCGATCGCGGGGGAGCTGAACCGGCCGCTGCTCTTGGCGTCGATCCCCGCCATCGTGTCGAAGTGGGTCGGCGAGACGGAGAAGAACCTGCAGGCGCTGTTCCAGCAAGCGCGCGCCGCAGGCGCGGTGTTGTTCTTGGATGAGGCCGACTCGCTCTTGATGGAGCGCGGCCAAGGCTTCGCCTCGCGTCACGATGACGCGGCGGTGAACGTGCTGCTGACCTTGGTGGAGCGCCACGAGGGGGTGGTGTTGATGGCGACGAACATGCCCGAGCGCCTCGACGCCGCGCTGGGACGCAGGCTCACCTACCAGCTCAAGTTCCCGTTCCCCAGCGCGGCCGCGCGCGCGGCCATCTGGCGCAAGCTCTTGCCTGACACCGCGCCGCGCGATGAGGCGCTCGATCCGGCCCTGCTCGGCGAGCGCTACGCGCTGGCTGGGGGGCACATTAAAAACGCGGTGTTCAAGGCGGCGTTTCGCGCGGCCTCGGCAGGGCGCGGCTTGACGATGGCCGAGCTTGAGCGCGCGGCGCGTGAGGAGCTGGACGCGCGCGCCAGCGGCCCCGCGCCGATCGGCTTTGGTCAGCTCGCGCGCCCGCAGGGTTGAGCCGATGGATGAGCCGCTCACCTTTGGCGATCTGCGCAGCCTCTTGCAGCAGCCTCCAAGCGCCCGGCTGTGGGAGCTCATCGCGGGCCAGCTCTGGGCCTGGGAGGATCTACACGAGCGCGATGAGGTGATCTTGCCCTATGTGGCGAGTCACCTGGAGCGCTGGCCTTTGGGGATGATGGCGCTGCCGCAGACGTGGCTGCGCGCGCTGGTGCGTCGCGATGATCCGCGCCTGACGCCTGCGCTGCTCACGCTCGCGCGCTTGATCCACTTTGGCGGCTGGATGTTCTGGGAGTTCTCGGCTGAGGAGCTGGCGGCGGCGCTGAGCGCGGCAGAGCCGCTGCGCCCGCTGCGCGGGCTGTGGCTGGAGGCGTCGGCCCCTGGCGCGCTCGGGGATGTGTGGCGAGGCCTGCAAGCGGGCGCGGGGCTTGATCACATCACGATGCTGTCGGTGGACCTGCCACCTGAGCACGCGCTGCACGCGGCGCGCGACTGGCTGCCGTGCATGACGCGCCTGTCGCACCTGCGCCTCAAGCATGGGCGCTTGGACTATGGCGCGTGGCTGGGGTGGGCGAGGGCGCTGTCCGAGCGCGCGCTCAAGCTGCGCAAGCTGTGCCTGATTGACGCGCGCTTGGGCGGCCGTGGCGCCACCCACGATCGCTTTGACAGCTTCTCACCGCTCGCGCTCTGGGAGCGGCTGGAGGGGCTGCACCTGTTCGGCTGCTTTGAGGATGACAGCGCGGATCGGTTCGCCATGCGCTTGTTCGGCGCGCCGGACAGCCCGCGCTGGGACAACCTCCAGGCGCTCGATCTGGGCGGCGATCAGCTCTGCGACGCGGGCGTGAGCGCGCTGATCAGCGCGCCGCGCCCGGCGCTGCACACGCTGGCGTTGCACTTGAACCCGATCTCAGCGCGCGCGCTGCTGGACATCGCGGGCGCCGACACGCTGCCCGCGCTGCGCGCGGTGCTCGCGCCGCCGCGCCTGTGCACCCCGGACATGGACCGCATCTTCGCCGCGCGCGGCGCGCGCCTGATCGCCGCCGATGATCCTCGCCCCTTGGCCGTTGATCCCGAGCGGTGGTTTGTGAGCTGAGCGCGCGCGAGGCGCCGTTGTCAGATGCGTCGTTGTCATAGGGGCGCGCATCTGGTGTGATAGTCGCGTGAATCCTCAAGCCACCTCCCTCGCCAAAGAGCAAGAATCCGATGACCAAGCTCCCCTCTGTCTGGACGCGCCGCACCTTCATCGCGCGCTCGTCGCTGGCTGGCGCCGCGATCTGGAGCGGCGC
>CAYXWB010000565.1:0-2285 GCA_964468515.1 uncultured Bradymonadales bacterium
CCACCGGAGAGGATCTTGCCGGAGGGTGGGACGACGGTGTTGTAGGCGCGGGCGAGGCGAGTGATGGAGTCGAGCAGGATGACGACGTCACGCTTGTGCTCGACGAGGCGTTTGGCCTTCTCGATGACCATCTCAGCGACCTGAACGTGGCGCTGTGCGGGCTCATCGAAGGTGGAGGAGACGACCTCACCCTTGACGGAGCGCTGCATGTCGGTGACCTCCTCGGGGCGCTCATCAATGAGGAGCACGATGAGGATGACCTCGGGGTGGTTCTTGGCGATGGCGTTGGCGAGGTCTTGGAGCAGGACGGTCTTACCGGTGCGCGGAGGTGCGACGATGAGGGCGCGCTGGCCCTTACCGACGGGGGTGAGCAGGTCGAGGATGCGCAGGCTGTGCTGGCTCTGGATGGTCTCCAGGTCCAGGCGCTTCATGGGATAGAGGGGGGTGAGGTTGTCGAACATGATCTTGTCGCGGACCTTCTCGGGCGACTCGTAGTTGACCTCCTCGACCTTGAGCAAGGCGAAGTAGCGCTCATTCTCTTTGGGGGGGCGGATCTGACCGCTGACGGTGTCACCGGTGCGCAGGTTAAAGCGACGGATCTGGCTGGGGGAGACGTAGATGTCGTCGGGGCCTGGCAGGTAGTTATAGTCGGGCGCGCGCAAGAAGCCGAAGCCATCGGGCAGCACCTCAAGGACGCCCTCACCGAAGATGGAGCCCTCTTTTTCGGTCTCGGTCTGGAGCAGGGCGAAGATCAGTTCTTGCTTGCGCATATTGCTGGCGCCATCGACGCCAGCGTCTTTGGCCATGGCGGTCAGCTCACTGATCTTCTTGGTCTTCAGCTCTTTGAGGTTCATCGTGGAGGCTCCTAGCGTAGGTGAGAGAGCGCGCGCCTGCCCGGCGAACAGGTGGGATCGTGCGCGGCGCGAGGGCGCTGAGCACGTCACCGGGAGAAGACAGATCGCGCGAAGGGGTGCGTTGAGCGAGAGGAGGGGGTGGTGGCTTGGCTGCGGTCGAGCTGACCTTGAGCGCCGGAAGTGGCGAGCGGTTGGCGCGCGCAGCGCGTGCTGTCGCGCGGTTCACCAAGAGAGGTCAAAACGCGCGAAGGAGCGGTACAATATAATAAACGCAGCGCTAGGGTTCGTCAAGGGGTGTGAGCGGGGGTGAGACATGTGCTAAGCGCGCGCTAAAGCTCAAGAGGCGCGCGCTCAGGGGCGAGCCTCCTCGATGCGCAAGCGCCAGCGCGCGAGCCAGCTGATGGCCTCATCGTCGAGGCTTGGCAAGCGCAGCAGCTGACAGACCCTAGAGAGGGGGCCATCGCTGACGTGGATGAGCTGGGTGAGCAGCGCGGTGGCCTCATCGAGCTTATCTTGAGCGGCCAGCTCCCAGATGCATAGCATCGCCTGGGGGATGCTCAGCTGCCCAGAAGGCGCGCACACGGGCTCCTCGTGCGCGGCCAGCAGCAGCTGCAGGAGGTGGAGCGAGCCCTCCGCGCAAGGCTCGTGGCTCAGAGCGCGCGCCAAATGGCGCGCGCTCTGGCGCAGCTCACCGTCAAGCAGCGCCGCGCTCGCGCGGCGCGCGTCTTCGTCGGGATCAACAAGCTCGGGCAGCAGCAGCTCATCCCTAGAGGAGTCGCGGCGAGGGAGGGCTCACCGCATCCTTGGATAGTATCTGGGGGGAGGTCAACCCGAAGTGAGGAGGATCGCGAGGCGAGTGCGCGCTGCTCAGTCGGCCTTCTTGCGTGCGGCGACATACAGGGAGTTGACCTGGGTCCAGTTGACGACGTTCCAGAAGGCGGTGACATACTCGGGGCGCTTGTTCTCGTACTTCAGGTAATACGCATGCTCCCAGACGTCGAGGGCGAGGATGGGATGATTGTCATCATCCTCCATCATGGGCGAGTCTTGATTGGGTGTGGAGGTGATGACGAGCTTGCCATCCTCGTTAACGATGAGCCACGCCCAGCCAGATCCAAAGCGCGAGAGGGCGGCTTGATCGAACTGCGTCTTGAACGCTTCGAATGAGCCGAAGGTCTCGTTGATGGCAGCGGCGACCTCACCGGAGGGCGCGCCGCCCGCGTTGGGGCCTAAGATGGTCCAGAAGAAGGTGTGGTTGAGATGACCGCCACCGTTATTGCGCACGTCGGTGCGGATCTCCTCGGGGACATCATCCAGATCGGAGAGCAGCTCAAGCAGGGGCTCCTTCGCGGCGTCGGGGTGCTTGGCGAGCGCGGCGTTGAGCTTGTCGACGTAGCCTTGATGGTGCTTGGTGTGGTGCAGCTCCATGGT
>CAYXWB010000566.1:0-2270 GCA_964468515.1 uncultured Bradymonadales bacterium
GAGAGCTGGCGCTCTCAGGCAGCGCGGCGACCCAAGCGCGCGAGGGCAAGCAGCGCCACCAGATCATCATCGCCCCCGAAGGCGCAGGCAAGACCACGCTGGCGATCCTCGCCGCGTGCAATCAAGCGCTGATTCACACGCGCGGCGCGCTGATGATCACGCGCGATCAGGCCAGCGCCGATGGGCTGTTCGCGCAGCTGCGCGGCGCCATTGAGCCGAGCACGCTGCGCTGGAACGTGCGCGAGCGGCGCGTGGGCGCGGATCTGGTCAACGATCTGTCACAGGGCATCGTGCCCGATGTGGTCGTGTGCAGCTTGCATCAGGTGGCCGTCAACCTGCTCGATGAGCCGCAGACCTATGCGCCGTTGTTGCAGAACCTTGGGTTGATCCTCATTGATGATGTGGAGGCGCTGTGTGGCTCAGTCGAGATCCACGCGCAGCTCATCTTGCGGCGGCTGATCTTGCGCACCTGTCAGCTCCAGGGCGTCTCACAGCTGGGCGAGGAGAGCGCGCCGCTGCTTGTGATGTTCGGCGCGGACACGATGCACGATACGCCCGCGTGGGCGCGGGCGCTGTGTGGCAGCGACGCTGCGACCAGCTTCTTTGACTATAGTAACCGTGAGGCCACGGAGCGCGAGGCCGCGCTGCTGGCGCAGCGCGGCCAGCAGGCGATGCAAGGGCAAGCGGACGCGATGTCTGGGCGCTTTCAGCTCGTCATGCGCTTGGGCGATCTGCGCAACGCGGACGATGAGGTGCTCACCATCCGCGATGTGATCGAGAGCTGCGAGCGGTGCGCGGTGCCGTGGCACTATCGCCCCTGCGGCGATGAGCATCGCCACCTGGGCCGCGCCAGGCTGCGCCTGCGCGATGAGCCGCGTCAAGCGGTCCATGATCCCGGCCAAGCTGGCGTGATCGTGCTGCAAGGCTGCTACGCCGAGGTGCAGCGCGAGCTTGGTCGGCTGTCGCGCGCGGGGGTGAGGTTTAACCCCATCAAGCGCACGGGCGAGGGCGCTGACGCGCCGCCTGCAGACGCGCCGTCGGTGCCGGTCGCGATCATCACGGTGATCGATCGCGATGAGGAGATGGCGCTCACGGAGCTGAACCCGCAATCCTCGCTCTATGACGCGCTGCGGACCTTGCCGCGCCCCATCGTGCGGCCGCCCACGGGCGACGTGGTGCTTGAGCATCTGGCGGCGGAGCTGACGACGAGCTGGATCGAGGTGCGCGACGCGCTGGACATCTTCGGCAACGCGATCGCGCCGACGCTCACGCGCTTGGCGGATGCGGGCGTGCTGATGAGCGAGGAGCGCGTGGATCTGCGCGATGACATTCAGGCCTATGAGCCGCGCGTTTATCTGCGCGCGACCTCGCGGGCGGTGGGCGGCGAGCGTGTGGCGCGCGGATCGAGGGCGCCGATCTTGCCGGGGCGTGTGACGCAGGTGGAGCTGCACTCAGGGCGGCGTGTCTCTGTGCGCGATCGCACCACCCTCAACGCCATTGACGTGGCCGATGAGGAGAGCGCCAGTCACATCTTCTATCTGGGGCGCATCTTCGAGAACGCGCAAGGGCGCTTCGTGGTGGTGGGTCGCGCGGGCGATGAGCGCGCGGCCGATGACGCGCGCGGGCGTGATGAGACGCGCGACCAGGGGCAAGATGTGCTGGTGGAGCCTTACTTAAACGAGGGCATCTCCAGCCCGCGCCGACGCACGCGCGTGCGCTATGTGAACCGCAGCCTGCTGCCAACGCGCCAAGGCGCGCCGCGCACGGTCGAGGAGCTGCTGCGCGAGCTGGACGAGTCGCACCGTCCGCCCGTGGAGCCGGTGCTGATTGGGCGCTCCCCGGTGGGGCTGGCGCTCACGGAGGTCGTCTGCACGACGGAGCACATCGCGACGTTTCGCTTAGGGCCCGATCATCACGAGGTGCGCCAGCGCATCGTGTTTGATCCTGGCGCGCGCAAGCGCCATCAGCGCCCGCTGCGCACGCAGGCGCTGGTGATCTATCCTAACCCTGACGTCGCCTCCGGCGGCGAGGAGGAGGCGCCCAAGCTCGCGCTGGATGAGGCGCGCTTGATCGCGGCCGCGATGCGCGCGGTGTTGCCGTCCATGTATCGCAGCGCCGCGAGCAGCCTGGAGGTCGAGCTGCTGGTCCACGCGGCCACCCCAGGCGCAGACCACGTGCTGCGACCCGGCGACGGGTTCTTGTGCTTTGACACGCACCCTGGCGGCAACGGCGCCTCGCGCGCGCTGTATCGCGACGGCGTGGAGCTGCTG
>CAYXWB010000567.1:0-2267 GCA_964468515.1 uncultured Bradymonadales bacterium
TTGTTCTTCATGAGCTGTCTCTCTGCTGAGTGAGTCTTCATCTGGGAGCCGCCTCAAGGAGCGACAGGGGCGTTACCTTCTAGCTGACCAGACGGGGTAAGGCGTCGCGTTATTCAAAGATTTTTTTGCGCATCGCTCGGCGCGCTGAGCGCGCCTGCGTCACCGATGATCCGAAACGAGGCCCAATAAAAAGGAGGCAGCCATGGCCGATCAGGCGCCGCGCCATGACGCAGCAGCTCAAGCTGCGCCGCGCGCAGCGCCTCATCGGGCGCGCGCCCTGCGGTGAGATAATCATAAAACAGCGTCATCAGCGCCATCGTCGCCCGATCGGAGATCGCCCACATGCTCGCCATCACCGCCCGGCTGCCCGTCGACAAGAACGCCCCCGCCAGCCCATACGCCCCATCCCCCAGCACGTTCCAGCCTCGCCCCGTGGTGCACCCCGACAACACCACGAGCCGCGCTTGCGTGCGAAATGACAAGATCTCCTCCAAGCGCAACAGGCCATCATAGGGCGTCTGCGGATCGCCTGCGAGCAGCAGCGCGGGCTGGCTCACGCGCAGCGGATCAGGGGCCGCGCGCCAGCCCGGCGCGTCGCTCAGACCGTGCGTCGCGAGATGAATCAGCTCATAGCTTGTCAGCGCGCTCGCGCGCAGCGCTCGCTCACTGGCCGCCGCGCCAGACAGCAGCTCGACCCGGCGCGCGCCCAACAACGCCCGCACGTTGCGCAGCTCGCGATGACTCCCTGGCAGCGTCGGGAACAGCGCCTCAAGCGGCGCTTCGGGCCGCGCCAGCGGCCCAAGCGTCAGCGCGCTCAGGCTGCCCGATGGCTGTCTCAGGCGCGGCGCCCCGATCAGCAAGGCTGCCCCTGCGGCGGGCGCGCCGCGCCGTGACAGCGTCGCTAAGGTCGCCGCTGAGGGCACATACGACACCGCCACGTCTTGGATCAGATAGCGCGGTCGTGCCTCCAACGTCGGGCGCGCCAGCGCCTCAAAGGGCAGCTCGTGGAGCAGATCATCGGGCGCGATGATCACCCGCTTGGCCCGCACCAGCAGATCCTGCACAGGCCCGAGCAAGGCCACATGCAGACGCTCAGCTTGCGCGCGATGCGCCGCGAAGTCGGACGCGCTGTAGACAGGGCGCGCGAGCGTGCGCCGAAACGCCGCCACCAGCGGGCGCAGCTCGCGCGCACCCGCGATGCGTCGCATGTGCACCGTCGCCCCATCATACAGCCACACATAGCTCGCGCGCTCGCCGAGCAGATACTCCACCAGCACCACCCCCTCAGGCAGCGTAGGCAGGCTGAGCGCGCGCAGCGGTGAGGGGCCGGAGGCTGGCCCCAGGTCCGCAGCGAGGTAGCCGCGCAACACCTCGCGCAGCGCCTCATGCTGCTCAGGCAGCGGCGCGCTCAATCCCTCCGGCGCCGACGCGCTGGCCTCGCCACCCTCAAGCAGATCCAGCAGCCCGCGCGCCTTGAGCGCGCTGCCATAGCGCAGCGCCTCATGGTAGTCCTGCTGGGTCAGGTGCGACGTCTCAATGCCCACATGCGCGTGGACAAGCTCCATATAAAGATCGCGCCGCCCCGCGAAGAACTGCTGGCGACGCGCCGGATCAGGCAGGCTCGCCCTCACCCGCTCCACCTGCTCCACCGCGCGCTGAAGATAGCGCCTCGCGTCTTGCAAGTAGCCATGCTCCGCGAGCAGCGAGCCCAGCTCATGCGCGACCGCCCAGGCGCCCGGCGCCAGCGCGTCAAGCTGCGCAGGATCACGCAGCGCGCTGATGAGCCCAGGCGGCGGCATGATCGCGCGCGCCGGATCGGCGCGCAGCGCGCGCAGCTGTGCCAGCAGCGCCCGCTGTTGAGGGCGCGCGCGCAGCGCGCGCGTCAGAGATGCGCCGTCTTCAGGCAGCCCGGTGAGGGCCTCTGAGCCGCGATCAAGCGGGATGACCGCGGCCTGATGGGTGGTGAGCCACGCGTCGAGCGCGCTCGCGCTCGACACATCACCTCGGGCATACGCCAAGTCCATGATGAGCAGCACATCCTCATCAAGCAGCGCCTGCGCCGGGCGCAGCGCCAGCGCCTGCGACGCCGCGCGCGCCGCCAAGCCCAGCTCACCGCGCCCAAGCTCCCACCGCGCCAACGCGCGCAGCGCGTGCGCCTGCGCGCCGCGCGCGCTGACGCTCGCATACTCCTCACTCGCCAAGCGCAGCGCAGCCCCCGCGCTCAACGCGCGCGGTGAGATCGACAGCCCAAGCTGCGACGCATGGGC
>CAYXWB010000568.1:0-2241 GCA_964468515.1 uncultured Bradymonadales bacterium
GCGGGGTTGATGGAGCTTGGCGCGGGCGGCTTGGTGTGGATGTGATGGTAGCTCAGATCACCCTTAAAGAAGGGCACCACGCCCGTCGCACATTCGAACGCCATGCACCCTAAGCTGTAAAGATCCGAGCGAAAGTCAACGCTCTTACCGATGATCTGCTCAGGGCTCATGTAAAATGGTGTCCCCACCTGCTGGGTGTGATTACCATGAAACTCTGTCAAGAACTTCGCTAAGCCAAAGTCCATCACCTTGAGCGTCTTATCGCGCGTGATCATCACATTACCGCTCTTCACATCGCGGTGAATGATCCCCTTGTCATGCGCATACTGGAGCGCCTTACAGCAGTTCGCGATGATGTAATCGACCTGCCCATTGGGCAGCGCCCCCTGACGCCGCACCAGCTCCTTGAGCGTCGTCCCCTCCACATACTCCATCGCCATATAAAACTCGCCGTCTTGCTCTCCGGCGTCAAAGATCGTGACGATGTTGGGGTGCGAGAGCGCCGCTGCGGCGCGCGCCTCACGCAAGAAGTACTTCACCGCGGTCTCATTATCGCGCAGGTTCTCGCCTAAGATCTTATAGGCCACCACACGCCCAAGGACCGTGTCCTTGGCCTTGTAGACGATGCCCATGCCACCGCGCGCGATCTCATCAATGATCTCATAGCGCTTGCCCCCCTCACCGCCTAAGTCGTGCGTTGAGAACAGGCCGCCGCCCGTGGTCTTCATGCGACGCTGCCGATCGCGGATGGACTTCAGCCGCAGCGCGGCGTCCTCATAGTGCGGGTCGATCTCGACCAAGATGGCGTAGTTCTGCATGGCGCCGTTGAGATCCTTCATCTCCTCCAACGCCCGCGCCATCTTGTAGAACAGGGGCGCCGTCTCCGTGTCAGCGCTGCGCGTGCCGAGCGCCGCGCGATAGCGGCTGAACGCGCGCTCAAAGCGCCCCTGCGCGCGCACCACGTCGCCTTGTAGCTCCAGCGCGCGCGGATACAGCGGCTCGCGCGAGTCGATGAGATCGAGGATCTTGATGGCCTGATCATACTGGCGATGCTCAAACAACAGCCGCCCCGCGCGAAAATAATCGCCAAGCTGCTGCATCGCGCGCAGCTGACCATCCACATCGCCCGCGCGCTCATACAGCTCGACGGCGCGCGCGTGCAGCTGCGCGCGCTCAGCGCAGCGCGCCGCTGAGCCGTGCAGGCCGCTCTCGATAAACAGCTCCATGGCGCGGTTCCACTGCTCAAGCTCCTCATACAAGCGCGCCGCGTTGGCCGCCTCACCGAGCTGATCATAGAGCTTGGCCGCGCGCTCGGTCTTGCCCGCGCGCTGATACTCGCGCGCGGCGGTCGCCAGATCATCGGCGCGCTCAGCTTGCTGAGCGCGCATCAGCGCGGCGCGCTGACCCTCGCCAGCCTCCTCCAAGATCTGCGCCGCCAGCAGCGGCTGATCGCGCTCAATGAGCATCTCAGCGGCGCGCGTGTAGTCGCCTGAGGTGCGCAAGCAGTCCGCCGCCTCGCGCCAATAACCGCCGCTCTGGAACACACGGCTGGCCTGCTCCAGCTCACCCGCATCGCGGAACAGCTTCCCCGCGCGCATGGCAAGCTCGCGCTCAGCGCCCAGCGCCTGCACGTCGCCGCCCGCTTTGCCTAGCAGCCCCTCCAAGTGACGCAGGTAGCTCTGCGCGGCCGGCAGCTCTTGCTCTGCGCGCTCATAGCACTGCGCCGCCTTCAAGTGTTGACCCACGCGCTCAAACGCCTCGGCCGCGCGGCGATCATCGCCTGACTGACCATAGGCCTCAGCGGCTGCGGCGAAGTCCCCCGCCTGCATGTACTCAGCCGCCGCCGCGCGATGTTGCCCATCACGCGCATACAGCACCGCAGCTTGGCGGTACTCGCCACCTTGCTTGTAGTGATGAATGGCCTGGGCCATGTTCTGCGAGGCCTGGAAGCTGCGCGCCGCCTTCAGGTGATGGCCGCCACGGGCGTAGGCCTCGGCGGCGTCATTGTGCAGCTGTGCGCGGCTCAAGAGGTCGCCCGCCTCCTCGTACTGCTTGCGAGCGAGCGCGTCGTTGATGCGACGGCGCGTCTCTTTGCTCAAGGCGGCGTGGGCTGCGGGCAGCGGCGAGGAGGGGGCGCCGAGGTTGGCCTTCGCCCAGCGCGCGGCGAAGAAGATGGCCAGCGCCAACGCCACCACCCCGACCAGCGCGAGCAACGTCATCAGCGCAGAGCCTATCCCCGCT
>CAYXWB010000569.1:0-2217 GCA_964468515.1 uncultured Bradymonadales bacterium
CGTCCAAGAGGACTTCGCGCGCGGCGGCTGCCGCATCTCGTGCGTCATGCACGACCAAGACGACACGCGCCTGATCGTCGAGGGCGCGGGCGTCGGCATGATCGACGCCTTGTTCAGCGCCATCCAGAGCCGCTTCGCGCAGGAGCACCCCTCGCTGCGCTCCATCCAGTTCTCGCAGTTCGCCATCCAAGGCCTGCTGTCCGCTGAGGATGGCGCCGATGGCACCACGCGCGCTCAAGCCGAGGCCACCGTCGGCATCCTCAACAGCGAGGGCCGCGAGTTCATCTTCAAGTGCCGCGCCCCCTCCATCAGCCACGCGGGCGTGCTCGCCACCCTCGCTGGCGCCGAGTACTTCATCAACAGCGAGCGCGCGTTCGTGCGTTTGCACGAGATCATTGAGCACTACCGCAGCGAGAACCGCGCTGAGCTCGTGCAGAAGTACACGGCCATCGTCGCGGAGGTCGTCGAGAACACCTCCTATAGCGCCGTGGTCGAGGAGATCCGCGCGCGGATGCGCTGAATCGGCCGCTTGACGTGCGCGCGCGCCGCGCGCACAGTCGACCGTCCTGATGTTTTGCGCTCGCTCCAGGACGGTGTGATGACCTCTCGACAATGGCTGGCCGCCGACGCGGTCCTCGTCCCCGACGCCTATGGCGTCCCCGCCCTTCAGCCCGCGGCCATCGCGATCGTGGGCGCCACCATTGAGGCCGTGCGCCTCGACCTCGACGCCGCCCGCGCTTCAGCGCGCGAGCGCGGCGAGCCGTGGCGTGAGGCGCCAGGGCAGCTCATCACGCCAGCGTTTATCAACGCGCACACCCACTTGGCGATGGTCTGCTTTCGCGGCCTGCGGGTGGAGGCCTCCACCGCCAAGAACGTCGTCGAGGATCTGTTCTACCACGTCGAGCAGCGCATCACCGATGACGACATCGCCGCGTTCGCGCGTCAGGGCGCCTATGAGTCGCTGCTGCACGGCGTGGGCTTGGTGTGGGATCATTATTACGGCGCGCAGGCCTTGGCAGCCGCCATCGCCTCGACAGGCCTGACCGCCGTGGTGGCGCCGACGTTGGCCGATCTGAGCGGCCCTGGCGTGGCAGACTTGGATCGTCAGCTCGACGCCACGGTCGCCCTGAGCGCGCCCGCGTGGGCCGAGCGCGGCATCTGGTCTGCGGTGGGGCCGCACGCCTCCGACACCGTCAGCGCCTCGCTCTGGGGCACCGTGCGTGACCTCGCCACGCGCCACACGCTGCCCGTGCACGCGCACCTGTCGCAGTCGTTGGAGGAGCTTCAGCGCTGCGTCGCGCGCCACAACACGACGCCGCTGCGCTGGTTGCAATCGCTGGGCTTGCTGGAGGCGGACATCCCACACGCCCTCTGGGTACACGGCCTCTACCTGCAAGACGACGAGCTTGATCTGCTCGATCCGCGCCGCCACACGCTCGGGTTTTGCCCTTACTCGCAGCTCATCTACTGCCACATGGCCGACGCCATCACCTGGCAGGCCAAGGGGTTGCGCTTTATCGCGGCGACCGATTGTGCGGCGAGCAATGACTCGATGAACGTGCAGAAGGAGCTGCGGCAGTTGAGCGGGCTGCGCACGGCGGAGATCGCGTTTGACGCGGACCAGCGCCGCTTCTGGCGCGGCGGCGATCTGGCCGACGCGGAGCGCGCGGGCGCCACGCGCCGCGCGCTGCACGACGCGCGCGAGGCGCTCGTTGATCCGAACGTGCTGTTATCGAAGGTCTTTGAGGTGCCAGGGCAGCTTCACCCCGCGTTTACCGCGGGCGTGATCGCGCCCGGGGCGCTGGCGAACCTCATCATCTGGGAGCGCGAGCACCCGGCGTTCTGGCCTGGCCTGCACCCGCTGCGCACGCTCGCGCTTGGCGACACCACCCAGGCCATCCATCAGATGATGGTCGCCGGGCGCTGGATTGGTGAGGCCGGTGATTATCACCGCAGCCTCATGACCAGCCCCGACTATCTGGCCTCGCGGCGCGAGGCGTCGGAGCGCTTTGAGGCGCTGCGCGCCAGGCTTTGAGCCTCAGCGTCTGGGCCGCGACCTCTCAGTGAGAGGTCGCGGCCCGCGCTTCGATTCGCTTCAGTCAGGATGGATGGCCGCTTGTGCCTTCCCCCACTTTCAAGCGTTGCGGCGCGCTGGTAGTGTGGCGCGCTCACACGCCCCTGTAGAAGCGAACTCCTGTTCGCTTTGGCGCTTCGAGT
>CAYXWB010000570.1:0-2209 GCA_964468515.1 uncultured Bradymonadales bacterium
ACATGGGCATGACGCTCATGAGGGAGCGCCCGATGACGGCGTCTGCGGGGTAGCCGAGCAGGCGCGAGGCGCCCTCGCTCCAGCTGAGGATCTCAAAGGCGAGGTTGGTGGAGATGACAGCCAAGGGGAGGTGATCGAGCAGGGCGTGCTGATGGGCGGCGCGCTGACGTTGGGCTTGGGAGTCGTCGAGGTCACACATGACCAGGGCGATGCGTCGCTCCGCGCGGGTGGGACCGGAGGCGATGGCGTCAAAGCAGACCTGAGCGCCGCTGGCGAGCGCGCCTCGCCACTGAGAGGCGTGGCCCTCGCGGCCATCGGCGACGGAGGCCAACCAGAGCGCGAGCTCGGTGCGGTGTGCCGGGGCGAGGGTGGAGGCCAGCGGCACACCGCTCGGCACACCGAGCGGCTCACCGCCGCTCAAGATGACCCCCTCAGCGTTGAGGAGGAGCAGCGGTCGCGCTGCGCTGTCAGCCTGCATCGTGCGCTCCATCACCATGCCCCTGGTAGGTCGTGAGAGGATTTTTACAAAGAGAATACGTCAAAGTCTAACACAGGATCAACAGCATAGCGAGACGTACTGCGCGTGGCGATGAGCGCGCGTGAGGGTAGCAAAGCTGGGCAGAGGGGGGGGTGATTTATTTTTAAGTTGATCAACCAAAATAAAAACCCTAACCTCCTCTCAGCAGCATGAGCAGCGCGCAAACCGCGCCTCAACCTCAGCGTGTGTCGCGACCTCAACACCTCATGGGCGCGCACGCGCCCCCCACCCCGCTCACCAGGAGCCCTCGATGGGACGCCCTCGCAACACCGAAGATCGCCGCGAGCAGATCGTGCGCGGCATGATGCGTGCGCTGGTCGCCCACGGCTACGCGGGCGCCACCATGCAGCACATCGCCAAAGCGGCCGCGCTGTCGCCCGGCGTGCTGCACTATCACTTCGACAGCAAGGAGGCGATCTTGCTGGCCACGCTCGACGCCATCGCCCAGACACTGCGCGCGCGCATGGCCACCTACCTGACACGGCATCAAGCCACGCCTTGGTGGCATCACGACGTGCAGCGCGAGCTGGCCGCCTACATCGACGCGCACGTCGCGCTTGATGACGCGCACGATCCGCTGCTCATCGCGGCGTGGGCGGCGCTGGGCGCTGAGGCGCTGCACCACGAGGCGCTGCGCGCGCGCTACGCGCAGGCGGTGGCGCGCGACATGGACGCGCTGCGCCAGCTCATCGCGCGCTGGCTGCAGCTGAGCGCCAGCGCCCAAGGCGCCCAACCGCAGCCCCTGACCGCCACCCTCTACGCCGCCATCCAGGGCCACTACCAGCTCGCCCTCACCTGCCCTGACGCCATCCCGCGCGGCAGCGCCTCAACCTCGCTGATGCAGCTCGCCCACGCGCTGCTCGGCCCCCTGCCCCGCTGAGCTGCGACCACCCGACGCGAGGCGCGCTATGTTGACCGGTCATAAGCTCGCGCTGCTCGGCGCGCTGTATCTGTCTCAGGGCTTGCCCTACGGCTTCTTTCAGCAGGCGCTGCCCGCGATGTTGCGCCAGCAAGGCCTGTCGCTGACCTCGATCGGGCTGACCTCGCTCTTAGCCGCCCCATGGGCGCTGAAGTTCTTGTGGGCGCCCGCGATGGATCGCGTCGGCAGCACTCATCGCGATCACCGCGCGCGCTGGATCATCCCGCTCCAGCTATGTGCGGCGCTGACCTTGCTCGCGCTCTCCCCGCTGGATCCTGCGACCTCGCTGCCCTGGATCTTGGGCGGCATCTTGCTCACCAACTTCTTGTCCGCCACCCAAGACGTCGCCACCGACGGCTTGGCCGTCGAATCACTCAGCCCCCAAGAGCGCGGCTTAGGCAATGGGGTGCAGGTGGCGGCGTATCGTGTGGGCATGATCATCGGCGGCGGCGCGCTGCTCATCGCGTATGACTGGCTCGGCTGGTCAGGCACGTTCCTGTGCTTGGCCGCGCTGCTGGCGCTGGCCACGGCGCCCCTCCTGCGCTACCGGACGTTGCCACGTGAGGGTGAGGCGACTGACGTGTCAGCGCCCACCACGGACAGCGCGTGGCAGGCGCTGCGCGGCTGGCTCGCGGTGCCGGGGCAGCGCGCCTGGGTCGTGGCGCTGGTGTGCTACAAGCTCGGAGAGTCACTGGCGACGGGGATGCTGCGCCCCTTCTTGATCGATCGCGGGATGACGCTGTCCGACATCG
>CAYXWB010000571.1:0-2188 GCA_964468515.1 uncultured Bradymonadales bacterium
TGGGAGAGCGCTAGAATCGCACTCTAGAGGTCAGGGGTTCGATCCCCCTCAGCTCCACTCCAAGAAGGGCCGCACCATGTGCGGCCCTTCGGCGTTTCTTGCGTGCTCCCAAGGTGTCACCCGCCACCAGTTTTTCGTTTGGGTATCACCCTGGGGTATCACCCCAGGTCTCGCCTGAGAAACTAGAGGACCAAAGGCGCGCTCTTGTCGCTATGTGAGCTTGAGTCACGCTCGGCACATCTTCGCAGGTGCGACCAAGCTAACGCGACGCGCTCGCTGGCCTGTGCCGCCCGCCCGCTCCTGCGCCTATCTCGCACCTTAATGGGCATCGCTGGGCATAGCGTATATACATTCGTAGTTTAATAATCAGGGGGACGCCTAGGGATTGAGGGCAGCTGTGGGACGAACACAAAGAGGCCAAGGTGAGGCAGCCCATAGGGTTGACCTCGCCCAAGCCGTGGAAGCGCTCCTCGATGAAGCTCAGCTCTATGAGGAAGATCCACAAGGGGATTGGAGCCGCTTCATGATCGTAGGGAGCACTCGCCATGGGCGAGTACTCCAAGTCATCGTCTCCGATGAAGCGCTGCCTGTGATGCGCATCATCACAGCCTTTGACGCCACGCCACGCTGGAGAAGAGCCTATGAGCGACGAGAAGATTGAGCAGGAGCTAGCGCAAGCTGAGGCTCGGGGCAGGAGCTTGCAGCCAGGGCCGCAGACGCGCCGAGGGCGCGAACATCTTGAGGCGCGCGCCGAGCGCGCGAGGCAAGCGGCAACCAAGAAACAAGCCATCTCTGTGCGCATTGACCAAGACGTGATCGCGCGTTTACAGCAGCTCGCAGGCCCCGATGGCTCCTATCAAACCCTGCTCAATCGCGCCCTCATCGAGTGGTGCAACGCCCAAGAAGCGGGCAGCCTGCTTGATGAGCGACTTGCCCGCCTTGAGCAGATCGCCGAGCAGCTCGAACAAGCGCTCCACACCGAGGCACAAGCGCGAGCACGCGCTGGCGCTTGAAGTAAGCCTCCCCGCTGGCACACGCCACACCTCCTCAGGCCCGCTCATGTCACACAAGACACATCGCGCCCAATTCATCGAGCAGATGCGCCAGCTCGGCATGCACCTGTTCTCAGCGCATGGGAAGACCTTGAGCTTCGCCAGCGAGACCAGATTAATCTCTTATGGCAGCGATTCTATGCACCTGGGCATAAGAAACATCGTCAGGACAGCGCCAGGCTATCTGCTAATCATCATGGGGCAAAGGAGGGAGACCTATGAGGATGTGCGATCCTATCGCGACATCCTCACCCTGGTCGAGCGCGAGCTGGCGCGCCGCGATGAAGACCTCCGCGTGAGGTGATAGATCAGCTAGGCTGACAGCGCGGGCACAAGAACAGGCGGCGGCCCTCGTGGGTCGTCTCCTCAATGGTCGTGCCGCACTGCGGGCAGGGCTCGCCAGCGTGATCGTAGACGTAGCGGCGCGCGGCGCGACGATCCTTGCCTTGAGCCATGATGCGCTCAATGTGCGCGTCGCTGGTGGTGGCGCCCTGGGCCGTGTAGGAGCGGCGCGGGACCTCCAAGATGAGCGCGGCAAGCTTCTCGCGCTGCGAGGTGGAGAGCTTGGCGCTGGTGTGCTCGGGGCGAAGCCCCGCCAAGAACAGGATCTCACTGCGCAGGTAGTTGCCAAGCCCCGCCATCACGCTCTGATCCATGAGCAGCTTGCCCAAGGCCGTGCGCTCATGGCGCTGTAACAGCTCAAGGATCGTGCGCTCATTTGTGTCGGGGTCGAGCACGTCGGGGCCAAGCTCGCTCAAGAACTTGTGCCGCTTGAGCTCCGCGCGCTGCATCACCTCGACGCGATTGGCGCTGCACAGCATCGCCGTGTGCGTGTCTGTCTCAAGCGTCAGCGCCACCTTGCGCGCACCCGGCGGCCCCTCCCCGCGTGGCACCACATACCAGCGCCCATAGAGCATGGTGTGGGTGAAGATGCTCTGATCGCCATCCAGCTCGAAGACGATCGCCTTGCCGCGCGACGTCACCTGCGTGATGCGCTGGCCCACGAGCCCCTCCACCTTCGCGCGCTGTGCCGCCACCCCGGTGCTGGCCGCGCGCACGGTGTGACCCTCCAGATAAGGGCGCATGTAGTCGGTGAGGCGGCGGATCTCGGGTCCTTCAGGCATCGTGTGACTCCT
>CAYXWB010000572.1:0-2188 GCA_964468515.1 uncultured Bradymonadales bacterium
GCCGTCGCCGCGCCGCTCCTGTTTTGGGGCAGGTGAGGTCTGCCCGCGCGCTTCGCGCGCGCGGGCAGACCTCAGCGCTCACTTGAACTCAACGGCGATGATCTCGACCTTGCGGTCGCCCTTGGGTGCCTTGATGACGCACTCATCGCCGACCTCTTTACCGATGAGGGCCTTAGCCATGGGGCTAGCGTAGGAGATCTTGTTGAGCTTGGTGTCGGACTCATCATCACCGACGATCTGGTAGGTGGTCTCCTCATCGGACTCCAGCTCCAGGATGGTGACATGGGCGCCAAAGAGGACACGATCGCCGCTGAAGATGGAGGGGTTGATGACCTCGCACTGGGCGAGGCGAGCCTCGATGGTGCGGATGCGCGCCTCCATCATGCCCTGCTTCTCTTTGGCGGCGTGGTATTCGGCGTTCTCGCGCAGATCGCCGTGAGCGCGCGCGACCTCAATCTCGTGAGAGACGCGGGGGCGATCGAACTTCTTGAGCTGGTCCAGCTCCTCTTTGAGGCGCTGATAGCCTTCGACGGTCATTGGGAACTTGGTCGACATGGCCTCCCCTTGGGAAAAGATCGACGAGTGGCGAGCGCAAAGCGAGCCGCCTAGATGAGCCCTGAGCAGGGATCATCCAGCGCGAGGCGATGCGAGGGGGTTGAGCCGCGCTTTTATGGCGCGGGCAAAAAATGCGAGATGGCCGCGCCCTGGGAGGGGCGGCCATCTCGTCAATGCTGATCATTGTAGCACCCTCACGCGCGTGGGCAAGGGGGAAGCGACTTGCGTGAAGCGGGCAGGGCGTGCGGGCAATCTGTGCTTTCGAGGCGCGACAGCGGGTGGTATCCTGCGACAAGAATCAGAGCGAAGGGCGCTGCGAGGCGCCGCGTGTAGTGATGTGGTTGATCTTCTTGAGGAGCGGTGAGGCCATGATGCGATGTGGAGAGCGCGTGAGGACGACGCTGGCGCTCGCGCTGGCGAGCGGCGTGTGGAGTTTCAGCGCGGTGTCGCTGGCTCAAGCGCCGCCAGCCCCCGACAAGGAGACGATCCAGCAGGTGTTGGGGCTGCTGAAGGCGGCCAACGCCTCCTACGACGCGGGGCGCTATGAGGAGGCGCTCCAAGGGTATGAGCAGGCCTACGGGCTGTATCCTGATCCGAAGATGTTGTACCGGATGGGACAGACCAATGAGCGGCTGGGGCGAAAGCGCGAGGCAGTGCGCAGCTACGAGGAGTTTGTCTCGAAGATGCCCGCCAATGACGCCAACGCGATCACGGTGGCGGCGCAGCTGCCCGCGCTCAAGGCCGAGGTGAAGCCGCTGGTGCGCGTGAGCTCGACCCCCTCGGGGGCGAACATCTATGTGGGCGGGCTGGATCGCGCGCCGGTGGGCTCGACCCCTTATGAGGCGGAGCTTGAGCCGGGGCCGACGGTGTTCGTGGTGCGTCGTGACGGCTATGCGCCCGCGCGTCGCGAGGTGGTGTTGGAGCCCGCTGGCGAGGTCACGCTGGAGGTCACGTTGACGCCTATGGGTGAGGCGGCGTCAGCGGCTGCTAACAAGGCCTCAAGCGGCCAAGACGGTCTCGCGAGCAAGGGCACGCTCACCACGGGCGGCTGGGTGCTGACCGGTGTGGGCGGCGCGCTGCTGATCACGGGGGGCGTCTTCTCGCTCTTGCAGAGCCAAGCGACCGATGATGTCAACAGCTACAACAAGCGCCAGCCTGGCCGCGCCCCCGCGACCATGCGCGCTGAGGTGCAGGACCTCAAAGACACGGCGAGCTCGCGTCATCGCGCCGCGCTGACGACCTACATCGCGGGCGGCGTGATCGCGGCCGCGGGCGTCGGCTTGCTGCTCTACGCCAACGGGCTACCCGAGGAGGGTGACGGGCCAAGCGCTGGGGTGACATGGCAGTGGGGCGTCGCCGATGGCGGCGGCTGGCTCGGGTTGAGCGGTCAGTTCTGAGCGCGTGACGACGCGTGAGCGACGCGCGCGTGGACGGCCCAAGGCGCCCCTCGCGTGTGTCGCGCGCGCTCAGCTGTGAAATGAGGCGAATGAGCGGAGAACACGCTAGCTTGGCCTGGTTGCCTGTGATGGTGGCGCAGGCAGGTCCCGGGATCGATCTCACGCAGGGCAGCCCTGGGGGAGCGGGGATAGGCTCTGCGCTGATGACGTTGCTCGCGCTGGTCGGGGTGGTGGCG
>CAYXWB010000573.1:0-2165 GCA_964468515.1 uncultured Bradymonadales bacterium
GCCGGCCCTGGATATCTGGCTCATCTGCGATCGTCTTGGCGCTCCTCTCCCCGCGCTGGGGCTGCGACGCGCGCCACTTTGCGGGGGCGCGCGTCGCAGCCAGTCTAGATCAGCGCGCGTGGCGCGTCGAGGCGCTGTGTGTGTCAATTTTTGTCATTTTAATATTAATATAATAATAATACCGATTTATTTATATTTATTTGTAGATAAAATGCGCGCTTGGCGAGCACATGCCTCTGCCTGTATGGAGACTGGCGTACACCTCACGGTGAGGTGCGCGCTTGCAGGAGGCGCCCGATGCCATCTCCTCGCGCCGCGCTGTGGCGCGCCGCTAGCCTGCGACCCCCTCGCTCCTTGGGCGCGCTCGCACGCTGGCTCGTGCGCCTGCGCTGGGCCGCGATCGCAGCTCAGGTCATCGTGCTGGCCTTGGCCACATGGTGGCTCCAGATCCCCATGCCCGCCGCGCTCGTCGTCGGGCTGCTGCTGTTTGAGATCAGCTCAAACGCCGCGCTGGGCGCTTGGCTGCGCCGACGCGATGAGCCCCCTGAGGCGCTCATCGCCGCCGTCATGGCCGTCGATGTCGGCCTGCTCACCGTGCTGTTGCAGGTCACGGGCGGCCCCTTTAACCCCTTCTGCTTCCTCTACTTGGTCCACGTCGCCTTGGCCGCGCTCACCTTGCGCCCGCGCCTGGCGTGGGGCCTGCTCGGCCTCGCGCTCGGCGCCTATGGCCTGCTCTTTAGCCCCTGGCTGTGGGATCCGCACGCGCATCACATGCACCACGGCGGCGCGCTGCGTTTGCACTTAGAGGGCATGTGGTGGGCGCTCGCCATCACGGCGTTGCTGTTGGTCGGCTTCGCCGTGCAGCTGCGCCGCGCGCTGGCCGAGCGCGAGGCCGAGCTGGTCCTCTCCCGCCAGCGTCAGCAGCGCCAAGAGCGCCTCGCCTCACTGGCCACTCTGGCCGCAGGCGCCGCCCATGAGCTCGCCACGCCGCTGTCCACCATCGCGGTCGTCGCCAAGGAGCTGGAGCGCGCCTTGCGCGGCGCCGATGAGGCGCTCATCGAGGACGCGCGCCTGGTCAGCGCCGAGGTCGCGCGCTGTCGCGCCGTGTTGCAGCAGCTCTCCATTGACGCGGGCGCCCTCATGGGCGAGCAGCCGCAGTCGCGGCGTGTGGTCGCGTGGGTGGAGGAGGCGCTGGCGGGGTTTGAGCATGAGGCGCGCGTGCAGGTGCAGCTCGCGCCACTGGCTAGCGCCGCCTCGATCGTCGCGCCGCCCAGCGCCCTCGCCCAAGTCCTGCGCGGCCTGCTGCGTAACGCCACGCAGGCCAGCGCCACGACCATCACGCTCGACGTGTCGCTTGAGCCGCCTGCCACCCTCATCGTCGAGGTCCGCGACACAGGCCACGGCATGGACCGTGAGCTGCTCGCGCGTGCGATGGAGCCGTTCTTCACCACGCGCCCGACGGGGCAGGGGATGGGCCTTGGGCTGTTCCTCGCGCACAACCTCATCGAGCGCCTCGGCGGCGCCCTCTCACTGCGCTCGACGCCCGGACAAGGCACCGTCGCGCGCATCACTCTGCCCTGCGAGCTTGCCCATGATGACCCCCCAAGCGCCTGACGCGCTGGCGATGACGCTGCTGCTGGTCGATGATGATGACACCTTCCGCGCGCGCCTCGCCCGCGCCTTTGAGGCGCGCGGCTTGCAAGTGTGGCAGGCCGCCGATGTGGCGCAGGGCTTGGCCACCGCCCGCGCGCATGATCCGGAGCTCGCGGTGGTGGATCTGCGCATGACTGGCGAGCGCAGCGGCTTGGAGCTTGTGCGCGAGCTGGTCGCGCACTCGCCGCACATCCGCGTCGTCATGCTCACCGGCTATGGCAGCATCGCCACGGCGGTGGACGCGATGCGCTTGGGGGCGGTGTCGTATCTGGCCAAGCCCGCCGATGTGGATGACCTGCTCAACGCCTTCTCGCGCGCGGCCGCGCCCGCGCTTGATCCCGCGCCGACGACCTACGATGAGGCCCCATCGCTGGCGCGCGCCGAGTGGGAGCACATCAACCGCGTGCTGTCAGACTGCGGCGGCAACATCTCCCAAGCGGCGCGCTTGCTCGGGATTCATCGCCGCTCGCTGCAACGCAAGCTGCAAAAATATCCTCCCGCGCGCTGAGCGC
>CAYXWB010000574.1:0-2156 GCA_964468515.1 uncultured Bradymonadales bacterium
ATCCTGTTCGGTTCCCCCTCTGCCATTCATGGAGAGGGGGCTAGGGGGTGAGGTCTCCACGCGCCTGACGCACAGCTCGCTTTCAAACCGCTCACTTCTCCTCCAGCGCTCGACGCTTCCAAACTCAGAACTCACGTTGGTCTAGGTGGCGGCTGATGCGTCGCGCAGCGACGCCATGTCGATCACGAACCTGTAAGTGACATCGCCCTTGAGCATCCGCTCGTAGGCCTCGTTGATCTGCTGGATCGGGATCACCTCAATGTGCGAGGCGATGCCGTGCTCGGCGCAGAAGTCGAGCAGTTCTTGCGTCTCTTGAATGCCGCCGATCAGGGAGCCCGCGATGGCGCGGCGCTTGGTGATGAGGTTGAAGACGCCAGGGGAGGGGTGCGGGGAGGCGGGCGCGCCGACGAGGATCAACACGCCGTCGCGCTTGAGGGAGTTCAGGTACGGGTCGAGGCTGTGGGGCGCGGCCACCGTGTTCACGATGAAGTCGAGCTTACCGCGCTGCGCCTTCATCTGCTCCGGATCTTTGGAGATGACGACCTCGTCAGCGCCAAGCGCCAGCGCGTCTTTGGCCTTGTCGGGCGAGGTGGTGAACAGCACGACGTGGGCGCCGAGCGCGTGCGCCAATTGCACGCCCATGTGGCCTAAGCCCCCTAACCCGACGATGCCGACCTTGTGGCCAGGGCCGATCTTCCAGTGACGCAGCGGCGACCACATCGTGATGCCCGCGCACAAGAGCGGCGCGGTCGCGGCTAGGTCGAGCTTGTCGCTCACATGCAGCGCGAAGTGCTGATCCACCACGATGTGATCCGAGTAGCCGCCTTGGGTCACATCGCCCGTCTGACGCTCCTTGCTCCCATAAGTGCCCGTCATGCCCTGCTCGCAGTACTGCTCTTGGCTCTCTTTGCAGGAGGGGCAGGTGCGGCAGCTGTCGACCATGCAGCCGACACCCGCCAAGTCACCGACCTTGAAACCTTGCACGTCAACGCCCACCGCGCTGACGCGGCCCACGATCTCGTGACCTGGCACCAGCGGATAGGCTGTCTCACCCCACTCCCCACGCACCGTGTGCAGGTCGGAGTGACAGACGCCGCAGTAGAGGATCTGGATCGTCACATCGCGCGGTCCCGGCTCACGGCGCGCAAACTGGTGGTGTGCGAGCGGTGCGTCGGCGGCGGTGGCGGCGAATCCGTGGGCTTGAGTCGTCATCCTGGGGGCTCCGTGGGGAGGTGGCGCGTGCGGCGCGCGCTAGGCTTTGATGCGGCGTGTGTAAGGTTATGCGCGCATGGGGTGTCTTCAATGTGGCGTCTCGCGCCAATCGCGACACGCACCGCGCCCAGAACACGCGTCACCCAGGACCGCCACGATGTCACACAGCCACGATCACGCCCACCATCACCACGCCCCAAGCTCCGCGCGGGCGTTGCAGGTGGCCATCGCGCTCAACCTCTCCTTCTTGATCCTTGAGGCGGCGGTGGGCTGGTGGACCGGCTCGCTCGCGCTGCTGGCGGACGCAGGCCACATGGTCTCCGACGTGGGCGCGCTGATCGTGGCGCTCATCGCGATGCGGCTGGGGGAGCGCGCGGCGAATGAGCATTACACTTACGGCCTGCGCCGCGCGCCTGTGCTGGGCGGGCTGATCAACGCGCTGGGGCTGGTGGTGATCGTGGTGATGATCGTGGTTGAGGCGTGGGAGCGCTTGAGCGCGCCTCCCGTGCTGGATGGTCGCATGATCGTGGCTGTGGGCGTGGCGGGGCTGCTGGTGAACCTCGCCAGCGCTTGGTTTCTGGCGCGCAGCGCGGATCGCTCCGTGAACATGCGCGGCGCTATGCTGCATCTGCTCTCTGACGCGCTCGGCTCCGTGGCCGCGATCATCTCAGGGGTGGCGATGTGGGCGTGGTCCTCGACGCTCGCTGATCCCATCGCCAGCGTGATCATCGCGCTGCTCATCTTGCTGGCGAGCGCGCCGCTGATCCGCGACACGCTGCGCATCTTGTTACAGCGCGTGCCGCGAGGCGTGGCGCTCAGGGACGTGCGCGAGGTGCTGTGCGCTGACCCGCGCGTGGCCTCGATCGAGGCGCTGCATGTGTGGGAGCTCGACTCAGGGGTGCCCGTGCTGAGCGCCACCTTGCGGGTGCATCCGCGCGAGCTTG
>CAYXWB010000575.1:0-2137 GCA_964468515.1 uncultured Bradymonadales bacterium
GGATGCCACTGCAACGGCACGTGTCATTCTTGAAGCCGCAGAACAGGTCGAGCGTGTCATTGGGCGAAGATGCGTTGGGCTTGAGCGGCAGGGGCTGCTGCGCCTGGCCTCTCCAGGGGGTGTGATTGAGGCTGGGGGCGAGCTGAGGGTGGGCGCTTGCGAGGTCATCGACCATGCCGTTGCAGTTGTCATCTAAGCCGTTGCAGATCTCAGGCATGCGACCATAGAGCTGCTGACAGGACTCACGACCATAGTCGCAGCTGATCACGCCCTGCTTGCAGCGCCCGACCTTGAAGCCATTGTCACAGTAGCTGTCATCATCGTAGCCGCTCTCACAGGGCACATCACATGACTCGCCAACGTTCGCGCACAAGCAGGCGAGCTGTGTCTTCGTGAGGGCGACGCGGTTGGCGGCGATCTCGGCGCACAGGCCATCGGTGAAGCGCACGCTGGTGCGGGTCTGATCAGCCCACATCCAGCCTTGCCCGGCGAACATCTGCGCGAGGTTGGGGGCGACGCCGCGCGCTTGGGTCAGGTAGGTGGGGAAGGCGTCAGGGTTCGCAGGGTCCGCGAACGGGATCTCCAGATCGGGGCCGAGCGTGATGTGGTTCATCGCCACATAGGTCGCCCGAGGATCAGGGTCAGCCCCCTCGCCAGCAGGATAGTCCGCGGGGACCTCCAAGCGGAAGGTGCAAGAGGCTTGGCCCACGATGCCCAACAGCGTGTTCTTGAGCGCTTGGCCGCTGACCGCCTCCAAGCTGCCACGACAGGAGTAGCCGCTGTTGAGGTGTGTCGTGAATGGCGTCCAAGAGGTAGGGACAATCGTTGAGGTCGAGACTGAGCATGGGTCGACAAGCTGTTGGGGCTGATAGGTACACCCTGCGCCGCTACAGCACTCGCCAGTGCCGCCGAGCGCGGCCATGTAGGAGTTCATGCGCGGGTTCGAGCTTGAGCCAAAGCCGACCATATAGGTGGGGATACCGCGCGAGCGCGCGTCGCATAGCTCGGCGCGGGTCTGCGCTACTGTAGAGAAGTCGTTAGGCCCACCATCCGTGATGATCACGCCGACGCCCAGGCGCGCTGGCTGAGACAGCGGGGGGCTCTGGTTGATCTGTGCGGCGGCGGTGCCTGTGTTGGTCCCACCATCTGGCCAGTTGTTGTTGAGCCAGCTCAAGATCGCATCGCGCGTGTCCTCGGCGGGATGGCGCACGACAGAGGAGGAGCTGCTGAAGTGGCCAAAGCCGATGCGGATGTCATCACAGCCGCTGGCGTCGGCCATGGTGCAGGGGCCAAAGCGAGAGCTGGCGTTGACCAGATCGAGCAGCACATTGCGCGCTGCGCTCCACTTGCCGCCCTCCATAGACTTGCTGCGGTCGAGGATAAAGAGCACATGAGGCGCGCGCTTGAGCCAGGGGTGCTCGGTGCGCGGCGCGCACGACGCGTCGAACTGATAGGGGCTCTGCGACTGCGCCGACGCGCTGGCGCTCACGAACAGCAGCGTCCACGAGGTGAGCAAGGCCAGGCACAGGCGGTGAGACATGGGGGACTCCTCAAGAGACGGGCGGCGTCGCGGGGGGTGCTAGGGCGACAACACAAGCAAGCTGCGCTGCGAGCGGTGCTCGGCCTTCAATGCGCTGTGACGGCCACCCGAGCGACGCCAAGCCTGTCATCCCTGTGACCTCCTTGAGAGGCCAGCAGATGCCCGACGAGGCGCATCACACCACCGCTCACGCATCAAGCGCCGGTCGACCACGTCCCCTAGTCGCCATGCTTTGGCGTAGGCCAAGCCTTCAGCTTGGCGCCTAGCTCGACGCGCATCCAGCAGTCGAGCCCATCACAGCGCGCTTGCGCATATAAACCTTGACCCCTCCATCCTAAGCCCCAAGCCTATCAGGTCAAAGCCACACCCCCTAAATCGACATAAAAATGACACCCCAGCGCGCCTTGCGCGCTGGGGTGTCATACTGCAGTGAGGAGAGGGCCCCCCTCAGGGAGGCGCCGCGTCAGGCGCGGCGGCGGCGGCGACGCCCGATGAGGGCGCCAAGCGTGACGAGCAGCAGCGGCGCGAGCGAGGGAGCGGCGCCTGCGGCTTGGCAGCCGAGCGTCTCAGCGTCGCCTGTGGCGTCGAGGCCTTGGG
>CAYXWB010000576.1:0-2124 GCA_964468515.1 uncultured Bradymonadales bacterium
CCTCCCCAGAGTCCTCACGCTCTCTCATCGATTTTGAGGAGTGCGATTGCCCTGCTTGCGGTGCGAAGGTAGACCACGCCAAGGATTGCCTGGCCATCGCCAGGGATAACCTTCACCCTTCGTCATGCCGCTGAACGCTGACCTCCTGTATCAATCAACCTCCAGCATCGTGAGAGATGCATCTTCTGAATCACACAGCTCCTCCTCATCGCAAAGCATGCACATATCCCAGCTCGATCACACCATGGCGCCGATGGCTGAGGCCATTCGGCTCGTCATGTGCGAGGCCTATCGTGTAGAAGCCGCACGCCTCGGCGTTCAGGACTTTGCGCCACTTCACCGCACGACAGCAGACATCATTGAGAGCGACGCCCTCTTCTTGGGCATCTCTTTGGCGAGCGTGCTCGCTGCGGTCGCGGAGATCGAACACCCCGCGCCTGCCCATGTTCATATCGGCTCGCTCGTCGTCCTCCCGTCGCACTTCCGACGAGGTCTCGCCACGGCGCTCATTCGGCACATCATCGCCACCCACCTCCCAGACAATATCACCGTGTCCACCGGCGCCCTCAACGCGCCCGCGCTTCAGCTCTACACCGCACATGCCTTTCGCGAGCATCAGCGCTTTACCACCCACGACGGCATCCCCATGATCACGCTGCTTTGGACCGCAGGTTGATCATGCATCGCCTTCAAGGCATGTGTCCGCACATAAACGGACCGAGCGCTGGCGCGCTGCCGCCTGCCAACGGGAGATTGTTCGGACGCAGCCTCACCCAGGCATGCAGCGCGCTCGCGACGATCGCCGCTGGGGCCAGCGGCTGGATAAACAGTGGCGCGCCAGCGAAGCCTGCGAGGATTGATGCAAAATGGCAGGGCTTCGATGAGAGACAGCAGCTCACCAAGCCCAGGCGCGCCTGACGACGCTCAGACAACCTCGCGCCCAGGTTGACGCGAGCCGCGCGCGTCGTCACGATGCGACACAGCGCCCACGCGCGCTGGAGGATCATGGACACCTCATCACGCCCAGGTGATCGGGCGTCAGGATGGGCTGCGCCCCTCAAGCGTCGCGCGCAGCCCACCCCCCAAGGATAGTCTGGCCACGGCCAAGGATAACCCTCAAGCGTCCCCCACGCCGCGTCTAGCGCTTCAACACTAGCCAAGCCCTCATCACACGCGAGCCCTGCGAGGTCGGCGAGGTCTAACACGATCACGCCAGCGCGCAGCGCGAGCGCAGCGGCGGCTGCGTCATGGGTGAGCAAAGCTGCACCGCGCTTGAGCGCGAGCGCGACGAGCGCGGTGTCATTTTTGCCAGGGATCTTCCTCAAGTGGTTCGTGTGTTTGTTGAGCACATTCACCTCCTGACGCGTAGGATTCTCAACCTCCAGATGACCCGTGCGCGCCCAGTGTTGGAGCGTCTGCTCCAACGACGATGCGCCAAGCTCCCCGCGCACCTTAGCGGTCGTCATCAGCGACCAACCTCGCTCAGCGAGCTGACCGATGAGCATGAGCGGCGCGAAGGATAAGGCGCTCATCGCTTTGGCGTGGACGAGGCTGCAACAGTCGAGCGCGAGGAGGTGAGGGGCCGCCTCGCTGCTCATCGACGCGCCATGTTAGAGGTCGTCTCAAAGCCAACCCCATCACGCTCATGGGGCACCCAGGCGATAGGCTCAGCGAGCGGGCCGCGCAGACACTCCTGCGCCCAGCGGCGCGAGACGAGGTCGCGCTCAAGCGCGCGCTCAATGAGTGGCCCTAGCGCGAGTCCGCGCAGCCAGTCGCCCTCTTCGGGAGGTTGTGGCAGCGGCTCAATCGTATCCCAGGGCGAGCCCTCAGGCGCTTGGCGAGGTGGTTCAAGCTGCTGTTGCAAGCTGTAGAGGCCCATGTTGTGGAGGTGCGCCCGAGTCGCAGAGTAGCTCATCCCAAAGTGGTGCATGATATCGCGCACGCGCGCTTCGGTCTTTTGTACTGAGGTCGACTCCCAGCGATGCTTAAGCGCGGCGCGCGGTGCGAGGAGCGCTGGGGCGAAAGCGCGCGCTCGGCGCTCCACGCGCCCGAACCAGTCACGCTCCTGACCTGTCAACCCCTCGATCTTGCAAGCGCGTGAGAAGCGATGCATCTCAGGTCGAT
>CAYXWB010000577.1:0-2102 GCA_964468515.1 uncultured Bradymonadales bacterium
CGCGTTCACGCGGCGCGCCTCCTCAGCGTTGATGTCACCTCAGCTCAGGGGCGCTGCCAGCCCAGCTGGATGTCATAGATGATCGGGCGCAGGTCGCGATCATTGGTCGTGAACAGCAGGTCGATCTCGAACTGATCGCCGTCCAAGGGGCCGCCAACCGCGCTCAGATCAAAGGTGTGCTGCATCATCCCGGTGGGGTAGGGCGCGTAGCCGCCGTTGGCCGCCGAGGGGATCCAGTCGCCGATCGGCGCGCCCGCCACGTTGAGCGGCCGAATCCTCATCCCAAGCGTGGTGGCCGCAGGCACATGCGCCTCGATCGTCACGGTGTCCACCCGCGCGTTGCTGAAGCCCGCGTCGAAGGTGTGGCGCCAGTTGGCGCGCGGCGCCGTGAAGGAGAACAGCGTCGAGCCCGTGAAGTCCGAGTACATGTAGTGCCCGCCCGCGCCTGGCATCGCCACCAGCAGCTCGTTGGCGTTGGTCATGGGGTTGATCTTGATAGCGTGCTCCACTTTCATCCCAAAGTGCCACGCGAACCCGCTGCGATCAAAGCCCAAGCCGCGCATGTCGAGCCCGCTGGCCTCTGGGATGCGGCTGCCGTTGGCCTGCAACAGCGGCCTCAAGAACACCCACTGGCTCGCCGCCAAGTTCGCGTCGTTCACCTTCAGACGCCCGAGCATGCCTGTGTTGTGCAGCGTCGCCCACACATCGCCCGTCGCGGGCTCTACCGACAGCGCTGACACCGCAAACCCACCAGCCGCCTCGCTCTGCACCATCGTCACTGGCGCCAGCGCCCCTGCCGGCGGGCGCGTGCTGTTCTGTGTGATCCACGCCTGCGGGATCATGAAGCGATGGTAGGCCAGCGTGCGCGTGTCAAACATCGCTACGCCGCCGCCCTTGCCCCCGCTCCAGCACCCCAGCCACAGCCGATCCTGGCCGTCCAGCGCGATGCCGTAACCGTCGCAGTCGTCCACATGGTAGTAGGCCTCCCAGGCGCGCGTCTGCGGGTTGAACTTCGACAGCTCGCGCGCGTCCCAGTCCACCATCCAGATGATGCCCTGTGAGTCTGCGATGATCCCATACACTTGGCGCGCGGTCGCCGTCCCATTAGGCGTCCAGCCGCCCTGCGCGTTGCGATCAAAGCGCGGCATGTTCTCCGACAGATAGGTCGCCGTCAGCTGGAGTGTGTTCGGCTCGATCCCCTTGACCGCCGCAGGCTGACCGCTGATCGAATAGCCAAACCACACCATCCCATCGGGCGTCACCGCCACACCTCGCCCGCTGCGACGCGCAGGATCGATCACCTCGCTGTAGGCCACGCACTCATCCAGCAGCGGGTTGGCCGCGTTGTTGAGCACCGTGACCGCGTTGTTCATGCGCCGTGACGTCTCGATCGTCCCGCTCATGTCCCGATCCTGACAGTCGCGCTCGTTGCCCCACACCTTGGTCACGCGGCCATCATCGCGGCCGATGACCCACATGTTGCCCTCCAAATCTACCGCCGTACGGCTCGGGTTGAGGCCCACCCAGTAGCGCGCCTCCTCCACGTTGGTGTCTGAGTTCAGCTTGCTCACCGTCTGCGTGTTGGAGTTCGCGACCCACACTGTCGACGGGGTCGAGGTGCTGCGTGACAGCGAGATCCCAGGCTTGTCGCGCGGGTTCTCAGGATCGTTCGCCGGGACGATGTCCACGTTGTTATCGACATTGCCCACTTGCGTCGGATCGAAGACCTGCGTGTAGCAAGGCTCATTGCACAAGCCACAGGCGTTGAGCAGCCCCTCATTGGTGAGGCCGTCACAGTCATTGTCGAGGTCGTCACAGACCTCCTCGCTCGGCCCCACGCCGCCCATGCAGGCGCCCCAGACGCCCGCAGCGCAGGTCTGCTGTCCATACTCACAGGCGCCCGTGCTGGAGCCGCAGGGTCGCGTGCTGCCCTCGACGCAGCCACAACCATTATCGACGACGCCGTCGCAGTCATTGTCAACGCCATCGCCGCAGACCTCGGGCACTGGCAGCACGGAGCCTAAGCACAGGCCATAGAACTCGCCCGTGCAGCGCTGCTCACCCATGGCACAAGCGCCCACACCCGCGTGCTCAGGCGCGCC
>CAYXWB010000578.1:0-2085 GCA_964468515.1 uncultured Bradymonadales bacterium
GGTGGGGCAACGACCCTGCCACGCGCTTTGAGATGGGGCCACGCTTTGAGCCACAGCGCGGCGCTGCGGGCTGGCAGCTCAGCAACGCGCCCGTGCTCGCCATGGCTGCCCTGAAGGCCTCGCTCACGTTGTTCGATGAGGCGGGCGGCATGGAGGCGCTGCGCGAGCGCAGCTTGCGCCTGACCGGCTACTTGGAGTCGCTGCTCGACCAGCTCACCAGCGCGCGCTACGAGGTCATCACCCCGCGCGATCCTGCGCAGCGCGGCTGCCAGCTGTCGATCCGCGCGCGCCATGACGGCGAGGGGCTGTTTCGGGCGCTGAGCGCGGCTGGGGTGATCTGTGACTTTCGCAAGCCGGACGTGATCCGCGTCGCCCCCGCGCCGCTCTACAACAGCTTCGAGGACATCTGGCGCTTCGCCCAGATCCTGAGCGAGCACGCCGCCTGAGCTGGTTTGTGCATCTTCGCAGAGGTTCGTGATGATCGAGCGCGCATCCAACAGGCTGATCTTCCATCCCCCTCACGCTGAAGGCGCCGAGAGCGCGGCTTTCGCCGAGGCGCTGCGTGAGGTGCTTGATGCAAGCGAGGGGCCGCTATGTCTGGTGAGCCCTTATTGGGGTGAGTCGGTGATGCGCGAGCTGGTGCGAGGTCGCGTCTTTCGCTTCATCACGGATCTGGATGCTTGTCTCCAAGCGGGCCATCCTGGTGAGCTGAGCCAGTTCTTGAGCGAGCATCCGGGCTCGTGGCGTCACCTCCCCAGCGTCCATGCTAAGGTATTCTTGAGCGATGGCGCGGCCTTATTTGGCTCCGCTAATCTGACAAAGCAAGGGCTCAGCGCGCGTGATGAGGTGGGCATGGTCGTGCGTGAGGGAGCGCTTGTGCGCTCACTGCATGCGTGGTTTGAGGCCTTATGGGAGGTCGCCCAGGAGATCACACCAGACGCCCTGAACGACACGGCGATGCATCACGCGCGGGTGCCACGCGCCCGCATAGAGCCTGCACCAGCGCTTGGTCCGTTGCTAAAACCTCGCGCGTCGAAGCCCAAGCGCAGCTTAGGGTGGTTGACCTCTGCCAAGCGTGTCCGACGCACACGCAGCTCACCACGCGTCATGACGTCCGCGCCTCACGATCCTCACATGCTAACTGTGCCGCATACGCTTGATGATGAGCACAGCTCGCACGCGAGCTGCGACGAGCTGTGCTGGGTGTTACGCCGGCGCACCCCTGATGAGGCTTCGGCGGTGCTCGTGCTACAGACCTTATACGAGGCGCTCTATCAGACGGGCCTCACCTGCGCCGATGCTCCGCTCCACTTGGCCTTCCTCACCAGCGGCTCGCCGCGCATTCATGTGACCGTTGGGGGCCGTTACGTGGCGTGGCTTGATCGCGGCTTGTTTGGCTTGATCCTCTGCCCCGAAGATGAGGCGCTGGCTGAGCGGCTGGCGCGGCGCTTTGGTGGTGATACCTACTATTTCAAGAAGCCTACGACCCCATCGCTACTGGTGCCGGTGGCTCGTTTAGAGGAGGCTTTAGAGGAGGTGCGCGATTCGTGGTGTGCGGCGATCGACGCAGAGGTGCGCCGAGGGCGCCGCTCACCCTTCAAGCGCGCGCTGCGTCCTGAGCTTGAGGTGGTGTTGAGATGTGAGGCGTGCCGACTCGCCCACGCCGCGCGCGCCCATGATCCTGCCATTGTGCTGCGCCGTGTCCCTACCTGACAGCTGCTCACTTGAGCGATGCGGCGCGGATGGTGCGAGGCCCGCTCACGCACAACCTCCCCCGCGGTGCGTCGCAGCGCTTGATTTTAAGCGGGGATCGTCCAAGCGAGTCAGGCCGTTGCAGGCATGGGGTCTGACTGAAACTGGAGCGATGGTGCCAAAGCGATCTTTGGTGGCGCGGGAACGCCATGTAGACGCGACCTCCTGGTCGCGTTGGCGCTTCGAGGTGTCGCAGTCAGTCTAAAGCGGCCGCTTGTGCCCAGCCTAATTTGAGCGATGGGGCGCGCTTTACTAAAAGCTCGATCACGCGCAGCCTACCGAGCGGTGCATCGCAGCGCTTGATTTTAAGCGGGGATCGTCCAAGTAAGCGAG
>CAYXWB010000579.1:0-2078 GCA_964468515.1 uncultured Bradymonadales bacterium
AACTCGCCGTCGCTCACGACCGCCGCCGGGGGTGCTTCTTCGCTCAGGATGGCGGATCAAGCCATCATCGGTCGGATCGTGCCATCGCGCAGCAGCTGCACGTTCATGTAGCCGAAGTAAGCGGCCAGCAAGATCAGGAACAGCGAGGGCGCGGTCTTGAAGTAAGCGCTGTAGCCGACCAGTGATAATGCCAGCGCGCCCAGTGACAGGTACGCCGTCCAGCGGATCGCTTGGCGCTCCTTCTTGAGCATCAGGCGCAGCGCGTTGAGGGTGGCTTGTCCGCCATCCATGGGGTGGATCGGCAACATGTTGAAGACCGCCCAGACCAAGTTCACCCACATCATCAGGTAGAGGAACTGGCCAAAGTAGCTGGTGTAGGTGATGCCGCCCTCCAGCGCGTAGAGCGCGCCGCCGGAGGCGACGCCGAGCAGCAAGCTCACCAGCGGCCCCGCCAGCGCGATCGCGATCTGCTTGCGCGGATCGCGCCGCCCCGCGTAGCGGTTGATGGCCAAGCCGCCCAAGCCCCAGAACACGATCTCGCTGTTGCCATAGCCCAAGCGGTGTGACGCGATCGCGTGACCTAGCTCATGCAGCAGCACGCCGATGAACAGGATCGGGATCCACAAGAGGCCCGACTGCAGCTGTTGTAAGTTGTTCACGCCGATTAAGGCGAAGATCACGAGCACGACTAAGAATGAGGGGGTCATGTAGACGTCGTTCCCCAAGAGTCGAAACAGGCGCCATCGCTTCTGACCAAACATCGCTCCCTCTCTCGCTGTGGGTGTCGCGTTGATGCGACATCGCAAGCTTATAACATGCGCGCGCGGGTGCGTTCGTCCAGATCATGCGCGCGCGCTGAGGGGAGCGCGCGGGCAAAAGATCAACAAAAACGCTGTCACGACGCACGCGCTCCCCCAGACGCGTCGACAATGCCAAGAGTGAGCGCGACAGGCGCGCTCTTGACGATGACCACGCTGGGGGGTCAGCCGCCGCCGTCGCGACCCGTTCGCCGCGCGGGCGCCTCCCCACGCTCGCGCGCTTTGAGCGCGTGATAAGAGATGATGAGGTGCCAAGATGAATGAGGCCACCGCCGCCCTTGACGCGCTGACGCAGACGCTGGCGCGCCAGCGCCCCCTGCCCAAGCCTTTACAGACGCCCGAGACGACGCATGACGCCTTGGCGATCGTGGAGCTGATCCAGGCCCAAGGGCCGCTCGCCACGCTGACGCCATGGCGCATTCACCCTCGCGTGGCGCACGCGCTGGAGCAGCGCACGGGTCACGCGCCTCCTGGCGGCTGGGAGGGCCTGGTCGGCCTGCTCGCGGGCGCGGGCGTGCTGCGCGTAGAGCACGATGGCGTGTACGCGGCCTGCTCACCGCAGGATCTGTTCCTGTGGGGCGGTGGCGCGCTGCGCACGCGCATGTTGGAGGCGCTGACACGTCAGCTCATCCCACCGCAAGCGGCCGCAGGCCTCATGATGATGATCGGGCTGCACCCCGCGTGGGGGCTGCGTCTGGCGCATGAGGCGCACGTGGAGGAGCTGCAAGGGCCGCTGCGTCGCGTCAGCGCGCTGGAGGATCCGGTTCGGTTCCCACGCGCGGGCCTCGACGCCGCGCGCGAGGGGGTGTTTGGCGCGCTGGCCGCGACCTTGGAGGCGCTGCGCGCGCTGCCCGCGTCGCGCTGCTTCCCGATCGACAGCTTCGCGGGGGTGTTCGAGGCGGCCTGCGCGATGGGGCGCGCGCTGATGCGCGAGCGCTGGGATCATCGCGCCTGCGAGGGCGCGGTGCCGCTGCTGGTGGAGCAGCTCATCATGACAGGGCCCAAGGCGCGGGCGCGGGCGTGTGAGCATCTGAGCGCCGATCTGCTGGATCATTGGCTGGTGCCCGCCGGGGTGGCGCACAGGATGCAGGATCACACCTTCGCGTTGGTGAGCGATGCGCTGCCCGGCTCGCTGCGGTTGCATGGCCTGGGTCGGCTCGATCAGCTCGACTGGCTCGATCGGCTCCTGCGTGATGCCCGCGCCTCGATGGTCGCGTGATTCCGCGCGCTTGTGCGACCTCCTGAACGCGCGAGAGGCGC
>CAYXWB010000580.1:0-2055 GCA_964468515.1 uncultured Bradymonadales bacterium
ACGCTCGTGGCCGACGCCCCCATCGCGCTCATCGACGCTTGCTTGGGGGAGCTGGTCGCGCTGCGCCAGCGCTGGCATCATGCGATGATGCGCATGGAGGACATCGAGCTCCAGCAGCTCCTCGCGGACAGCTATCGCGAGATGTCGCCCGTGGTCCGCTCCCTCGTGCTGTTGCACGATCAGATGGCTGAGCAATCGCTCTCTCCCACGCGCCCTATGCGCGCGGTGACCGCAGCAGATGCCCCGGACCGCGCGACCTCCTAGCCACCTCATCTCAGCGCTCCCTCCACCTGAGCCAAGCCTCACTTGAGCGAGGCAGCGGACCTCTCGCGCGAGAGGTCCGCTGCCTCGCGATGCGTCGCAGCGCTCGCTCTTATGCGGGGATTGTCCAAGTCAGGTGGCGCGATGCGCGCCGCTTAAGGGGGTCTCTGTATCGCGCGCGCGCTGGTGATCGCGAACCAGCTGCGTCAGCTCACGCAACAGCAAACCCACCGCATACGCGCCCTTTTGAAAGACGGCGTGTGCGCCACCCTTGCCCAAGCGTCGCTTGAGGCCACCGTCAAGCGGCAGCGCCGTCACGACCGCGACAGGGGGGGAGCTTGCGCGTCGCGCGAGCATGTCAAGCAGCCCAAAGCCGCCAAGTCCTGGCATCATCAGGTCGGTCACGATGAGATCGTAGCTCGCGGCGTCCAACGCCTTTAAGGCCGCCTCCGCGTCGCTCACGGAGGTCAGCGTCCAGCCTAGCGCGGCCAAGGTGCGCTCTAAGATCTCGCGCGACACAGGATCATCATCGACGATCAGCACTGAGGCTGTAGGGAAGGCGCCATGCTCGCGCAAGAACGCGCGCAGCGCGTCGCGGCTGACCGGGCGAGCGGTGAGGGCCGTCGCCCCGAGCGCGCGAGCGGTCTCATCAAGCGCGGGGCTGTCGCTGATGACCAGCGCGGGCAGATGCGCCACGGTAGGATCATGGCGCAAGGTCTCTAGCGTGTTGAGCCCCGCCTCGTGTGGCATATCCGCCGCTAGCACGAGCAGGCCAGGGCGCAGCGCGCGCAGGCGCGCCAAGCCCTCGCGCGCATCCGCGGTATGTACCGCGCGCAGCCCCTCGCGCGTCAGCGCGCGCGCTAGCGCGTGCGCTGACGCCTCGTCGTGATCGATGATCAGCGCTACGGTGGCGTCGGGGCTGACTGGGGCAGGCGTGGGGCCATCAGAGCGATAGCCCCCGCTGCTGTAGTCGCCTTGAGCCTCGACCATCACGGGGATCAAGACCTCAAAGACTGACCCCTGGCCGACTACGGAGCTCGCGCGCAGCTCACCGCCCATCATGCGACACAGCTCGCGGCTGATCGTGAGCCCCAAGCCCGTGCCCTCTTGACGACGCGCCAGCGCATGATCCGCTTGACGAAACGGCTCAAAGAGCTGCTCCAGCTGCTCAGGCGCGATCCCGATGCCTGTGTCTTGCACGCGCAGCCGCACCCAAGGCTGCGCCTGGCGCGTGATGGCCTCGGCGCGCAGCGTGATGGTGCCCGCTTGGGTGAACTTGTTGGCGTTGGAGAGCAGGTTGATGATCACCTGACGCAGCCGCATCGCGTCGCCGCGAAGTCGCGTCGGCAGCTCACCGCGCTCCACGCACAGCATGTTATTGTGGCGCTGCGCCAGCGGCGTGAGCGTCGCTTGACAGTCCTCTAAGACCGCGTCGAGGCTGTACTCCCCAATGTCCAGCTCCATGCGCCCGGCCTCGATCTTCGACAGATCCAGCACATCATTGATCAACCCCAACAGGTGATGCGCTGCTTGTTGGATGTGGCCTAGATCGCGCACCGCGTCCTCGTCTTCAGCCTCAGCGAAGTCCTCGTGCAGCAGCTCGGCGTAGCCGATGATAGCGTTTAGCGGCGTGCGCAGCTCGTGCGACATGTTGGCCAAGAACGTGCTCTTGACGCGGCTCGCATCAAGCGCGCGATCGCGCGCCTCCTTGAGCTGCGCGTTGAGCAAGCGCAGGTGCTCATCCGTATACTTGCGCATGCTCGTGTCGCGGCACACCGCCATCATCAGCAGCTC
>CAYXWB010000581.1:0-2017 GCA_964468515.1 uncultured Bradymonadales bacterium
CCTGGTCGGTGAGCGAGGCGCGCGCCGCCGAGGTGGTGCAGAGCGCGCGCACGGAGCAGACGCGCGTGACGGCGCTGCGCGCCGACGCGGCCGATCGCGATCAGCTCGACGGGCTCGTCGCACAGGTCATCGCGCTGCATGGTCGCCTCGACATCTTGGTCAACAACGCCGGGATCGTGCGTATAGGCGCGGTCGGCGATCAGAGCGATCTCGACTTCGACGCGCTGTTTGAGATCAACGTGCGCGCCCCCTTCACGCTGGCGCGCGCGGCGGCTGCGGTGATGGAGCCGGGCTCGCGCATCATCAACATCGGCAGCGTCAACGCGCACACCATCCCTGGCCCTGGCTTCTCCGCCTACGCCGCCTCCAAGGCCGCGCTCGCGCAGCTATCGCGTGGATGGGCGCGCGATCTTGGATCGCGACAGATCACCGTCAATACGATCCAGCCAGGCCCCATCGACACCGAGCTGAACCCCGCGACAGGTCCTTCCTCCCACTTCCTCACGCCCCTCACCGCGCTGGGGCGCTACGGTCACACCGATGAGGTCGCCGCGCTGATCGTCTATCTGACGACCCCCGCAGCCCGCTACATCACTGGCGCGAACCTCGACATCGACGGCGGCCTGAGCGTGTGAGCTGAGCTTGTGAGGCGTTTGAGCGATGCGCAGGGCCCCGCAAGTGGCCAGCTCACCTCAACGCTCCTCGCTTAGAATCAGGCCTCGCGATGCATCGCGCGAGAGGTTGTGTGTGAGCGATGCGGCGAGTAAGCCGCGCTGCATCGCTCAAGTGAGACCGCCCAAGCGCGCTTGGGCGAGGCGCGCAAGTCTGCGCGCCAGGCCGACGTCAATGCGCCAGACCTTGCCCTCACACGCCGAGGTGATGCCCTGAGGCTGCACCGTGTGCCCGACCACGATCCGCTTGACCTTAGCCGCCTCAAGCGTGGCCTCGACCATGGCGCAGTCAGGCGGCGCGTCAGTCGTGGAGAGCGCGCGCGTCCACAAGGGGCTGTCCTTGCCGTTGAGGAGCTCAGGCAGCGGCCCTCGCCGCGTCATCCATGCGGCCGTCTCGTCATTGAGCTTGGCCAGGCCGTAGTCGACATGGGGGGGCAGCAGACCACCATGCACAAAGGCGGTGTCACCGACGACGCCGATCACGTTGTGCGCGGCCAAGCGCGTCGCGTAGACGCCGCCGGGGCGAAACGCGGCCATGCGCGCGCGCATGGCCGCAGGATACTTGACCAGGTCGGCCGCATCGGCGCGCACGCCAGGCGCGTCGGTGAAGTCCGCGAAGCCGCCAGGCGTCACATAGCGCAGATCGCCCGCCACGTTCATGACCTCGTGGTTGCCCAACAGCTCCACCACGTCGCCGCCAGCGGCGCGCGCCTGCACGCGCCACGCGTCGAGCAGATCCAGCGCCTCTTGCTCATCATCGCCGCGATCGAGGATGTCGCCGGTCTGCACGAGGATCGACTCTGCGCCGATCCAGCGATCTTGGTCGTTGATGAGCGAGGCGGCGCGAAGCGCCTGGCGCAGCGCGTCGAGATCGCCATGCACATCGCCCACGGCCACGATCCTTGGGCCGCCTGGGTGACGCAGCGGGGGGCGCTCGCCAGCGGGGGGCAGCGTGCGCTCAGGCGCGGGCGCGGCCTCAGCGGGTGGCGTGGTCGCCACCTCACGCGGCGGCGCAGGCGCGGGGGCTGGGCCACGATCACAGCTCATGAGCGCGGCGATGGCGAGGAGCGCGCCGAGCGCGCGCGCGAGGGGATTATAGCTCATCACAGGCGACACTCCGCAGCGCGTGAGGTGATTGAGCCCACCCTAGCGCATCGGGGGCTGCGCGTTAAGACGAGATAAAACATGACAGCGGGAGCGCGCGGCAGTAAAATCAACCGCAGAGGACGCTCTCCTTCAGGGTTAACCACGCATGACAGGGCGTCCGCCCTGCTCATCGAAGCGCCCTGACCGAGGCGATGCGAGGCTGAGCGATGGCGCTAGAGCTACCAGAACAAGGGCTGACG
>CAYXWB010000582.1:0-2003 GCA_964468515.1 uncultured Bradymonadales bacterium
CGCGTCGCGGCGCGGGCGCGCGCGCCGGGCTGGGATGAGCGGGCGGGGGGGGGGCCTCTGGGGGGGGATCTGGCGCGCGCCGCCGCGCGCGCGGCCCCGCGTCCCGAGCTGACCGCGCTGTGGGAGCAGACCGCGGGGCAGCTCGCGCTGGTGATCGCCAACGCCTGCACGCTGCTCAACCCGCAGGTGCTGCTGTTAGGCGGCGGCGTGCTGACGCGTTGCCCGACGCTGCGCGATGGGTTGCTGATGCGCTTGCCAGAGCTTGTGTTGGCGGTGGCGCGCGAGGACTTGCAGGTGCGCGACGCGCGCCTTGAGCACGCCGCGATGCTCGGCGCGGCCTCGCTCGCCGGGGCGCTGAGCGCTTAGGCTGAGCTGAAACGATCATCGCCAGCCCCTCACAGGTGAGGGGCTGGCGATGATGGACCTCGCGGGCGACCCCGAGCGTTATGGGAGCTTATGCGGGGCTCATGCAGGCGCGCGCTTGGGATGCAGCCGCACAAGCGCCCCCTCAGGGGCAGCCCGTGAGGGTGGGGGCGACGCCGAGGTGGTTGGCGGCGTTGGCGTCGCTGATGGGCAGCTCGGTGAAGTAGGTGGTCAGGGTGAAGGCGCCCATGCCGAGGTAGGGGGTGGCGTTACAGCGACGATAGTTCTTATCGGCCCAAGGCGACTGAGCGGGCTCTGAGGCCAACTCACCGAAGGTGTCGAGGATCTTATCAGTCGCGTCGAACTTGCCCACGTCACCGCTGCGCTCGGAGTAGATCATGAGCCGATCGTTGCCGTTGAAGCCCATGAGGCTGGTGCTGGCTGGGATGATGGTGCAGGTCGCTGCTGGGATGACGGCGGCTGAGGTGTTGGGGTGGCAGAAGACGGCGACAGTGCCGGGGGCGAGCTGACCGCTCAGCAGGCTCTCATAGGTGCAGGTGGTGCTGGCGTTGTTGACGTTGCACAAGCCCACGCGGGTGAGGTCCACGCTGCCGCTGCCGCAGTTGAAGACCTCGATGGCCTTGTTGTTGCTGGCGCCCTCGTAATACTCGGAGATCAAGAGGCACTGCGTGGCGGCGGTGATCGTGACCACAGACGCCGCGCTGTCAGCTTGGCCATCGTTCACGATGAGCGTGGCATAATACTCGCCAGCGACATCGACGGTGAAGGTGGGCTGGACGCGGGTGGCGTCATTGAGGGTGGCGTTGGAGCCGACGGGGGGCTGCAAGGTCCAGCGGTAGGTGAGCTGATTGTTGTCGGGGTCGCTGCTGGCTGCGCCATCAAGCGTGACGAGCTCGCCGACATCGACGGTGCGGTTGGCGCCTGCGCGGGCGATGGGGGGCTGGTTGTTCTGCAGCGCGTTGATCGCGGCGGCCGCCTGCTGGCTGTTCACTTGGCCATCATTGACGACGAGCGTGACGGCGTAGGGGCCGGGGCGATCGGCGACGAAGCTTGGGTTGACGGTGGTGGGGTTGGAGAGCTGGGCGTTGGAGGACGCGGGGCGCTGCAAGGTCCACAAGTAGGTGATCGGATCACCGTCGGGATCGCCGCTGTTGGCGCCGCTGAGCATGACGGTCTGGCCGACCATGGTGGTCGGCGGCGCGGTGATGATGGCGCTGGGGGGCTGATTGGCGACCTGCTGCGCAGAGGCGGTGATGGTGACGGTCGCGGGGGCGCTGGCGGTGGCGTCATCGCGCACGGTGAGGCGGATCACGTACTGACCGGCGACATCGGGCGTGAAGGTGGGGCGCGCGCTGGAGGGGTTGGCGAGCATGACGGCGCTGCCCGCGGGCAGCATGGCGAAGGCCCACGCGTAGGAGATGTCGTCGCCGTCAGGATCGCTGCTGCGGGTGCCATCAAGCGTGACGAGGTCGCCGACGACGACCTCGCGGTTGAGCCCCGCGTCGGCTGTGGGAGGGGTGTTATCACCCTGGTCAGCCAAGGCGGTGACGCGGGTGCTGGCGGCGGGGCTGTTGACCTTGCCATCATTGACGACGAGCGTGACGATATAATCGCCGGGC
>CAYXWB010000583.1:0-1989 GCA_964468515.1 uncultured Bradymonadales bacterium
CTCTTCGCATGGGGCTTGCATTGGGGTGAGCGCCGGTGGAGCCGGGCCGGGGCGAAGCTGACGCGCACGCGCGCTCAGAGGCGCGGGTAAGCAGCCAGAGTCAAGAAGTCGGTGAAGTCAGGGGAAGTGGCGACCTCAATGAACAGCGCGCGCGCGGCGTCGAGGTGAGGCCCCTCGGGGGTCTCACTGCCTAGGGTGCGGCTGAGGGCGTCGCACTCCTGGGCGGTGATGGCGTCGATGAGGGCGCGGTTGATGGGGCGACCATCGTCGAGCTTGGCGCCGCGATGCAGCCACTGCCAGACCTGCGAGCGCGAGATCTCGGCGGTGGCGGCGTCCTCCATGAGGTTGTGAATGGCGGCGGCGCCGACGCCGCCGAGCCAGGACGCGATGTAGCGCACGCCGACGTGGATGTTCTGGCGCAGGCCCTGCTCGGTGATCTTGCCAGCTTCAATGGCGAAGTTGAGCAGGTCCTCATCGCTCACCGGCTCATCCTCGCGCAGGACCTCTTTTTGGTGAGGGCGGCCCTTGAGCACGGCGTCGAACGCCTCGCGCGCGACCTCCACGAGGCCGGGGTGCGCGACCCAGGTGCCGTCGAAGCCGTCGCGCGCCTCGCGCTCCTTGTCGGCGCGCACCTTGTCGAAGGCGGCGCGGTTGATCTCAGGGTCGCGGCTTGGGATGAACGCGGCCATGCCGCCTATGGCGTGGGCGCCGCGCGCGTGGCAGCGCTGCACCAAGCGGGTCGTGTACGCGCGCATGAACGGCGCGCCCATCGTGATCTGACCGCGATCGGGGAACAGCGGCGCGTGCTGGCGGAACTTCTTGATCGCGCTGAAGATGTAATCCCAGCGCCCGGCGTTGATGCCAGCCATATGCTCGCGCAGCGCCCACAGGACCTCATCGACCTCGAACGACAGCAGGATGTTCTCCAGCAGCACGGTCGCCTTGATGGTGCCCACGGGCAGCGACAGCGCGTCTTGAGCGGCGCGAAACACGTCATCCCACAGCTTGGCCTCGTGGTGGCTCTCCAGCTTGGGCAGATAGAAGTAAGGCCCCAGGCCACGCTCAACCAAGGCGCGCGCGTTGTGAAAGAAGTACAGGCCGAAGTCCACCAGCGAGGCCGACGCGGGCTGACCGTCAATCAGCAGGTGGCGCTCCTCCAAATGCCAGCCGCGCGGGCGCACGAGCAGCACGGCGGTGCTCTCATTGAGCGTGTAGGTGCCGCGCTTGGGGTGCTCATAGGTGAGCGTACGACGCGCGGCGTCGCGCAGGTTGACCTGCCCGTCGATCATGTTCGCCCAGGTGGGGGAGCTGGCGTCCTCGAAGTCGGCCATGAACACGTCGGCGCCGCTGTTGAGGGCGTTGATCACCATCTTGCGATCGACCGGGCCGGTGATCTCGACGTGACGACGCTGCAGCGGCTCGGGGATAGGCGCGACCTGCCAGTCTGACTCGCGCAGCTCGCCGGTGGCCTCGGGCTGCGTGGGGCGCTCGCCAGCGTCCAAGCGCGCTTGGCGCGCTTGGCGCGCTTGCAGCAGCGCGACGCGCTGCGGGTTAAACTGGCGATGGAGCGCGGCGACAAAGGCGAGCGCGTCGGGAGATAGGAGCGCGACCTGAGGGGGTTCAAGCGCGCCTCGCACCTCAACCCCTTCGGGCGTCGTGTGAGTCGTCATGGTCGTAGGTCCTCCAAGCAAGGGCGACAAAGCCAACATTCAAGCGCTTTGAATGAGTATTCATTCAGGAAGCAAAGTCAAGCAATATTTGACGCATCGCGTCATGACGCAGGAGGCTCAACCCTGGAGGCTTGCGCGCATCACCTCACTCATCGCGCTCGCGCGCTCAAGTCAGCGAGCGCGCAAGCGCGCGTCATCCCCAAGCCGCACGCGCGGCGCGCGAGCGTCACCACCGCCTCATCACGCGTCGTCACCTGTGACGCGGGCCCTCGCCCTCGCGCCCCAGGAGCAGCGCTGCGCGCTCACCAGCGCCCTCAAG
>CAYXWB010000584.1:0-1976 GCA_964468515.1 uncultured Bradymonadales bacterium
TTTACTCCCGCCTCGCTTTGCCTCAGTGCGACTGGTCCTTCGTGAAGCGGTCCTGACGGCGTGAGCGTGACGCTTGACTTCTATGCGCGATGCGCGCTATAGCAAGAGCTGGAGTGGCAAGCTCAAGCTCAAACTCAAGCAGCTGACCCTCGTTGACGCAGGTTCGAATCCTGCCCCGGCCACCTTGTGGTCGGGTAGCCCAGCGGTGAGGCGCGGGGCAGCTCGGTGAACTTCAGGCTTAACCTCTCACTCCAATCTCGAGCATTCGCTGTCTGGTCACGATCGATCGCGCGCTCACACCACCCACGAAACGCTGGTTCGAATCCGGCCCGGTGCGCTCCCTTTGCACTGGTCGCCTAGTGGTAAGGCTTCGGGGTTTTAAGCTCACGAGCGTCGCTTAAACGACACCGCGTGACCTGTGATGATGACAGCACAAAAGCTTCGGCATCCCGGCTATGGGTGCCGAAGCGCTCACCCCCCTCCCCACAGCGGAGCATGTCGCGCCGCGCGTTGGACACCCTCAGGTGGCGCCTCTTCTTTGAGGAGGCACGCCACCGCAGGCGCGTGAAGCCACGCGCGCCCCCTTCTCCCTGGAAGACGTCTTGAATACCTTCGCTGAGCTGAACCTGATCGAGCCCTTGTGTCGCGCCCTTGAGGCCGAGTCCTACACCCAACCCACCCCCATCCAAGCCCAGGCCATCCCGCCCGTGCTCGCAGGTCATGACCTGCTGGCCAGCGCGCAGACCGGCACGGGCAAGACCGCAGCGTTCGCGCTGCCCCTGCTGCAGCGCCTCGCCAATGGCCCCCCCGCCCGTGGCCGTCGCGCTCCGCGCGCCCTCATCCTCGCTCCCACCCGCGAGCTGGTCGCCCAGATCGAGGAGAGCCTGCGCACCTATGGGCGCTTCTTGCGCCTCAAGCTCGTCGTGATCTACGGCGGCGTCGGCGAGCGCCCCCAGATCCAGCGTTTGGGCCAGGGCGTCGATGTCATCGTCGCCACCCCCGGTCGTCTGCTCGACCTGCTCAACCGCGGCTTCGTGGACCTGTCCCAGATCGAGTGCTTCGTGCTGGATGAGGCCGACCGCATGCTCGACATGGGCTTCATCCACGACATCCGCCGCATCAGCACCACCATCCCGCTCAATCGCCAGACGCTGCTGTTCTCCGCGACCATGCCGCGCGGCATTCAGGAGCTGTCCACCACGCTGCTGCGTGATCCCGTGCGCGTGTCCATCACGCCGCAGCAGCCCACCGTCGAGCGCATCGAGCAGCAGCTCATGTTCGTCTCGCAGGGCGACAAGGCTGACCTGCTCATCAGCCTCTTGGACCAGTCCACCGTCGAGCGCGCCATCGTGTTCACCCGCACCAAGCACGGCGCGGATCGCCTCACCAAGCGCCTCGCCACCCGCGGCTTCAAGGCCACCGCCATCCACGGCAACAAGTCGCAGAACGCCCGCTCGCGCGCGCTCGATGGCTTCCGTGATGGCGCCTTCAACGTCCTCGTCGCCACCGACGTCGCCTCGCGCGGCATCGACGTGGATGAGGTCAGCCACGTGTTCAACTACGATCTGCCCAATGAGCCTGACAGCTACGTCCACCGCATCGGCCGCACCGCGCGCGCCGGTCGTGAGGGCGCCGCCGTCTCGTTCTGCAGCGCAGACGAGTGGGAGTTCCTGCGTGACATCGAGCGCACCATCGGCGCCTCGATCCCCGTCACGCTGGAGCAGCCCTTCCACAACCCCGCAGCTGTCCCCACCCCGCGCAATAACTCGCGCGGCGGCGGTGGCGGCGGCGGTCGTCGCCCCAACGGCGGCGGTGGCGGTGGCAACCGTCGCTTTCGCGGCGGCGGCCGTCGCTGACTGAGGCATCACGCGACACGCTCGCGTGATGAGCTGAGCGCGAGAGGCGCCGACCTGCGGGGGGGAGGGCGGGGGCGGGCGCGGTCTTTTGAGCGCGCACAAACCCCCCCCCACGGCGCG
>CAYXWB010000585.1:0-1958 GCA_964468515.1 uncultured Bradymonadales bacterium
CCGATGGACTCGTGCATCTGCACCTGATTGATGCCCGGCAGGTTGAACTCGACGGGATCTTCAGCGGTGGAGATGTTGGTGCCGACCTGGTTCAGATCAGACAGCGCGGAGTAGAGCGTCGTGGTCTTGCCGGAGCCCGTGGGGCCGGTCACAAGGCACATGCCGTAGGGGCGGTGGATGCACTCCAAGAAGACCTCAAGCGGCTTGTCATCAAAGCCGAGCTTGGTCATGTCGAGCTGAAGGTTGGACTTGTCCAACAAGCGCATGACGATCTTCTCACCGAACAGCGTCGGCAGCACGCTCACGCGGAAGTCCATCTCCTTGCCACGGCCCATCTTGAGCTTGATGCGACCGTCTTGGGGCAGGCGTCGCTCAGCGATGTCGAGGTTGGACATGATCTTGAGGCGAGAGGAGATGGCGTTCTTGAGCTTGGTCGGGGGGCGCATGACCTCGGAGAGCACGCCGTCGATGCGAAAGCGCACGCGGAACTCTTTCTCATAGGGCTCAATGTGAATATCCGACGCGCCGCGCTTGATGGCGTCGACCAAGATGAGGTTCACGAGCCGGATGACGGGGGCGTCCTCGGCGCCTGCCATGAGGCTGTTGACGTCGGCGTCGCCCTCGGCCTCCTCGAAGCCGACATCATCCAGATCGAGGTCCTGCATGACCTCGTCGTAGTTGATGTTAGCGCCGCCATCACCGCCGTAATACTTGCGAATGGCGTCATCAATGGCCGACTCGCTGGCGACGACGACCTCGATGTTGTAGCCGGTCATGAACTTGAGGTCGTCGATCGCGTAGATGTTCGACGGATCGGCCATGGCGACGACGAGGGTGGAGCCCGCGCGGTTGATGGGCACGCACATGTGGCGCATGGCCACCTGCTTGGGGATGCGCTCGATGACCTCGGGGGCGATCTTGATGTCGTTGAGGTTGATCGAGGGCACGCCATGCATCCGGCTGAGGAAGGACGTCATGTCCGTCTCTTTGATCAGCCCAGACTTGACCAGCTCATGACCGAGGCGGCTGCCCTTCTGCTTGGAGGTCTGTTGTGCTTGGCGTAGCTGCTGCGGCGAGATCATCTTCTCGCGGACGAGCAAATCTCCGAACCGATCTTGGGATGTCATGGTGGTGTCTTCTCGCGCTGTCGAAAGGGGGCGTAGACGCACATGGGGAGGGCCATGTGCGCGGCGGCCTCATCCCTCGATCTCCTCGTCAGCTGTGTCACGACGCGCGCGCGATGCACCTGACGAACGCGACGCGCGCGGGCGCTGCTGGAGGTCGCTTGATGAGGGCTGCACGGGCTCTCACCCCACGCTAGCAATCAGGGGCTCGTCTTGTCAATTTGACAGTGGCCCCAAGGCTTGCGCGATCGCAGCTTGGCGAGGTTGAAGGTGAGCGCTGGACGCGCCGCGCGTCGTAGCGCGCGTGGTCGATGTGGCTCGTGGTTCGACCAAGCCTGCCGGGGGAGGTTAAGGCTGTGTCTGAAAAACCTCCCCTCGACAGTCGGCGCCCCGACAGCGATGGCAGCGTCGCGCATCGGTCGACGTGGCTACACCACGCCTCCCTCGCGCTCCTTGCCCTCGCTGCCGTGGCACTCGCCTGCGCTCGGTCCGGTTTTTCAGGCCACAGCCTAATTCTAGCGATGCGGCGCAGCTGAGCAGAGGTTCGCTCACACGACCTCGCGCGCGGCGCTTCGCAGGCTGAGGTGTGATGCGCGGATCGTCCAAGCGAGCGGGTCACTTGCAGGTGCGCTGCCCGAGGTCGATGAGGGCGCGTCACATCAGGGCTTCGCCCCCGGCGCTGACGCGCGCTTGGGGTCACAGCCTAGCTTGAGCGATGCGGCGTGGCAGGAGGTGGGGTGGGCGATAACGCCAAGACGCCCGCTCCTTATATGTAAGGAGCGGGCGTCTTGATTGAGTTGCGGAGACAGGATTCGAACCTGTGACCTTCGGGTT
>CAYXWB010000586.1:0-1955 GCA_964468515.1 uncultured Bradymonadales bacterium
TGTTGACGTGCTGGCCGCCCGCGCCGCTTGAGCGCATCTTGTCAATGCGGATGTCCTTGTCCGCGATCTCGATCTCGATCGAGTCATCGATCTCAGGCACCACCTTCACCGACGCGAAGCTCGTCTCGCGCGTCCCCTTGCCAAACGGGCTGATGCGCACCAAGCGATGCACGCCCGTCTCCGCCTTGAGGTGGCCATAGGCGTTTCGCCCCACGATGTGCAGCTCCGCGCTCTTGATGCCCGCCTCTTGACCATCTTGCCGGTCATTGAGCGACACCTGCCAGCTCTTGATCTGCCCATAGCGCGAGTACATGCGCAGCAACATCTCAGCCCAGTCCTGGCTGTCCGTGCCGCCCGCGCCCGCGTTGATCGAGATGTAGGCGTTGAGCCCATCATTCTCGCCACTGAACATGCGCTCGATCTCCAAGCGCTCCACGTCGCTCAAGATCGACGCCAAGTGACGCTCCGCCTCGCCCAGCGCCTCGGGGCCGTCCTCGCTCGCCATCTGGATGTACAGCTCGGACTCCTCCAAGCGCTCCTCCAGCAAGCCGAACATCTCCAGCATCTCAGCCAGCTCGCCGCGCTCGCGCATCAGCGCCTGCGCCTTGTCGGCCTCATCCCAAAACCCCGGCGCTTGGCTCAGCGCGTCAAGCTCATCAACCCGCGCTCGTTTTTGAGCGAGGTCAAAGATGCCTCCGTAGTTCAGCGACTCGACCCTTCATCTCGCTCAGCTTACCCTGCAGCTCTGCCTCTGACGCCATCACGAACCTCCTGTCGCCCGCGCGGGGCGCTCATCTTCGCTCATCCTATCGCGCGCATGGTGCGCGCGGCGGCTATCATAGGCGGCGGCTAGCCCCTGTCAATCACGGCGGCCAAGCCGCAACCCATCAAGCCCTAATCCGCGCACCATGCGCTGACGCGTTGAACCTGCCCAAGCCCCCCCGCTCATCCCAAACACCTCACAAACGCGCTCCGCTCTAGACGCGCGCTTCGCGCGCGCCATCAAGCTAGACGCGCGCTTCGCGCGCGCCATCAAGCTAGACGCGCGCTCTCAGCGCTTGTACGCGCGCAGCGCGCTCAGGCCCGGATACAGCGCCTGGTTGCCCAGCGCCTCCTCAATACGGATCAGCTCATTGTACTTCGCCACACGGTCCGAGCGCGACAAGCTGCCCGTCTTAATCTGGCCCGATCCCACCGCCACCGCCAAGTGCGCGATGGTCGTGTCCGAGGTCTCGCCAGAGCGGTGGCTGATAACCGTCGTGTAGCCGTTGCGATGCGCCATATCAATGGTGCGCAGCGTCTCCGTCACGGTCCCGATCTGGTTGAGCTTGATGAGGATCGAGTTGCCCACACCCTCCTCAATGCCGCGCGACAGGCGCTCCGTGTTGGTCACGAACAGATCGTCGCCCACGAGCTGGATCTTGGCGCCCAGACGATCCGTGAGCGCGGCCCACGTCTCCCAGTCATCCTCAAAGAGCCCATCCTCAATGCTCGCGATCGGATAATCGCGCGACAGCTCCTCGTAGAAGTCCACCAGCGCCGCAGGCGACAGCTTGCGCCCCTCGCCAGCCAGATCATAGACCTTCGCGTCGCGGTCGTAGAACTCACTGGCCGCGCAGTCGAGCGCGAGCAGGATCTCCGAGCCTGGCTTGTAGCCTGCAGACTCAATGGCCTGCATGATCACATCCAGCGCCTCGCGGTTGCTCTTGAGGTTCGGCGCGAAGCCGCCCTCATCGCCCACCGACGTGCTGTGACCCTGCTTCTTGAGCACCGCCTTGAGCGCGTGGAAGATCTCCGCGCCCATGCGCACCGCCTCAGTGATGGACTCCGCGCCCACCGGCATCACCATGAACTCTTGGATGTCCACGCTGTTGTCCGCGTGCGCGCCGCCGTTGATGATGTTCATCATCGGCACCGGCAGCACCCGCGCCATCGGGCCGCCCAGGTAGCGATAC
>CAYXWB010000587.1:0-1930 GCA_964468515.1 uncultured Bradymonadales bacterium
TCGTGACCGACGCCGAGCGCATGGAGACTCGCCTCGAGGGCGCGCTGATCCTCCTGTACGACAAGAAGATCAGCTCGATGAAGGACCTCGTGCCCCTGCTTGAGCAGGTCCACGGACAGGGCAACCGCCCGCTGCTCATCATCGCTGAGGATGTCGAGGGCGAGGCGCTCGCGACCCTCGTGCTCAACAAGCTGCGCAACGTGCTCAACGTGTCGGCGGTCAAGGCCCCCGGCTTCGGCGACCGTCGCAAGGCCATGCTGGAGGACATCGCCGTCCTCACCGGCGGCCAGGTCATCAGCGAGGAGCGCGGCATGAAGCTTGAGGGCGCCACCCTCCAGCACCTCGGCCAAGCCACGACCATCACGATCAACAAGGACAAGACCACGATCGTCGGCGGTAAGGGGCAAGAGGAGCTGAAGCTTGGCCGCATCAGCCAGATCCGCGCGCAGATGGACCAGACCACCAGCGACTACGATCGTGAGAAGCTCCAAGAGCGTCTGGCCAAGCTCACGGGCGGCGTCGGCGTCATCAAGGTCGGCGCTGGCACTGAGATCGAGATGAAGGAGAAGAAGGCCCGCGTTGAGGACGCGCTTCACGCGACCCGCGCGGCGGTGGAGGAGGGCATCGTGCCTGGCGGCGGCGTCGCCCTGCTTCGCGCGAGCCTCGCCCTGGACAGCCTGCAGCTTGAGCGCGAGGAGCAGATCGGCGTTGAGATCATCCGCAAGGCGATCCGTGAGCCCCTGCGCCTCATCGCCAGCAACGCTGGCGTGGACGCCTCCATCGTCGTCCAGCGCGTCCTCAATGGTCAGGGCAACTTCGGCTACAACGCCCGCACTGACGTGTATGAGGACCTGATCCAGGCTGGCGTCATCGACCCGGTCAAGGTCACCCGCACCGCGCTTCAGAACGCCGCAGGCGTGGCGAGCCTCATGCTCACCACCGAGGCGATGATCGCTGAGAAGCCTCAGAAGGAGGACAACCACGGTCATGGCGGCGGCGGCGGCATGGGCGGCATGGGCGGCATGGGCGGCATGATGTGAGCTGGTGAGTCATCACCAGCCACCCCCGCGCGCTAGCGCGCGGGGGGCGCCTCATCCAAGCGAGGGCCGCGACATCGTCAGATGTCGCGGCCCTCGCCGCGTCTGCGCGCCTGCGATGGGCTTCAGTGTGGCCCTCAAGCTCACTTGCAGCGCGCGTTAATCCGAGGCGCGCGACTGGCCAGCGCGGTTGAGGGTCCAGGTCAGCGCCTCCAGCCCGCTCCAGCCCCGGCCATCTGCGGCGAGCAGGGCGTGCGTGTGGGCGAGCTGGTCATCATCGCGCGAGCGCAGCTCGCAGCGGATGAGCGGTGCTTGAATGCGCTCGGCGCATTCAGTCATCCAGGCGCGCAGCGGCCCCTCCAGCGCGTCAAGCTCGGGCGGGGGGCCAGCGTGAGAGAGGGTGAAGAGGGCGCGGGCGCGCTCGGGCGCGTCGAGCGTCTCCAAGCTGTCGATGCGCCACTGGGAAGGGAGCGCGGCCTCAAGCGAGGTGATGGGCAGCGTGAGCTGCTGGCCATCAATGAAGTTGTAGCCTGGCACGGGGCCGGAGCGCATCGTCGCGCGTGCGGCGCGCCGCCACGCGATGATCCCGGCGCAAGCGCCGAGCAGCGCGCCGAGCAGGGCGAAGTTAGGAGGCCACATGGCAGGGCTCGTGGTGGGCGATGGTCATTGCGGCTTATCTGTGCGTGGTGTTACATTTCGGGCGACGTGAGCATGCGTCGCCATCAACGATTATGATAGCACGGGCTCGCCGCTGTCTGCGCGCCCGCACTTGGTAAGGCGCGCGCTCCACCGGCCGAACCTTCGTCGTGTCCCTCAGCGGGCGCGCCTGCCTCAAGAGGATGAGCGGTCATGGGAGAGGTCTCCGCCAACGAGCAGCTCAAGCAGATCCTGCG
>CAYXWB010000588.1:0-1898 GCA_964468515.1 uncultured Bradymonadales bacterium
GCGCCGCGTTCAGCTTCTTGGCTGACACTGACAGCGCCCTGCGCACCCCCTTCTTTATTATCGTCAGCATCATCGCGCTGTTAGGCATCCTCTACATGCTCCATGGTGCCGCGCTGTCACAGCAGCTCATGATCTGGGGCCTGTCACTCATCGCCGCTGGCGCGATCGGTAATAACCTCCTCGATCGACCTCGCTTAGGTTATGTGATCGACTTCATCGTCTGGAAGTACACCGACGCCCACCGCTGGCCGACGTTCAACCTCGCCGATGTCTGGATCTGCGTGGGTGTGGGGCTGCTCGCTATCATGCTGGCGCGCGAGCTATGGCAAGAGCGTCGCGTGCGCGAGCGTCTGCGCGTACCATCGGTTGAGGCCACCTCCAGTTGACGCCTGCGCTCGCAGCGGGCAACGTGTCTGCCTGCATGCGCGGCGCTTATCGTGCTATGCGCCGACCCCCTGCGGCCTCGACGGTGAGACATGACCAAGCGTGACACGATCATCAAGTTCGCCCTGTTCTTCTTCATCGCCTTTGTGGGCGTGGCGGCGGATCAGTGGACCAAGCAGATCGCCAGCGATCGGCTCGCCATCAGCCGCCCCGGCAGCTTCGAGCACCCAGTGATCTTGCAGGTGCCCGCCAGCGATGCGGGCAAGACCGTCAAAGACGTGCTCACCCGCGAGTTCACCTCCAACACCCCCGAGCAGATCGACCGCATCGCGCAAGGTTACACGCGTACCCCTGAGGGCGCCTACCTCAACGCTAACAGCGAGGTCACGGCCGGCCAGACGATCCACGTCACGCGCCGCGAGATCGTCGTCATTGAGGGTTATTGGGATTATCAGTATGCGCGTAACCCCGGCGCCGCGTTCAGCTTCTTGGCTGACACTGACAGCGCCCTGCGCACCCCCTTCTTCATCGTCGTCAGCATCATCGCGCTGCTGGTGATCCTCTACATCCTCAAGGGCGTCGCGCTGTCACAGCAGCTCATGATCTGGGGTCTGTCGTTCATCGCCGCTGGCGCGGTGGGCAACTTCATCGATCGGCTGCGCTTTGGCTACGTGATCGACTTCATCGTCTGGAAGTACACCGACGCCCACCGCTGGCCGACGTTCAACGTCGCCGACGCGTTCATCTGCGTGGGCGTGGGCCTGCTCGTGATTGAGACGCTGCGCGAGGAGCTCCGCGCGCGCAAAGCGCGCAAGGCCCCTGAGCTTGTCGCCACGCGCGCTGAAGAGGATGACGCCGCGCGCGCCTGATCCGCGCCACAGAAGGGCCCGCCATGTTCCCCAGGCTCTTTGACAGCCGCTGGATCGGCCTTGATGGCGCGCTCCACTTCACCATCTCAAGCTACTTCGCGGCCATCCTCATCGGCTTCATCGCCGCCGCTTACTTAGGCTGGCGCGACGTGGATCGGTGGGGCATCGCGCGCCAGCGCTACGTCGACTTCGCCCTCTGGATGCTCATCATGGGCGTCCTGGGCTCACGCGTGATGCACGTCCTCGCGGACGGCTTCTTGATGGACTACGTCCACCTGTGCGTCGAGCCGATGGCGCTGCCAGGGCGCGCGCTCGAATCACTGGAGCCCTGCGTCGCCAACGCGCAGTGCGTCGCGGAGCAGGCGCGCGGCGCGGACATCGGCGCCGTGTGCGATCCTCCCACGGGGCTGTGCTACCCGCAGCGCGACTGCCTGCGCGCTGCCAAGTTCTGGGCGGGCGGCCTCACCGTCTACGGTTCGCTCATCGCCTGCGTGCTGTTCGGCTGGTACTACATGCGCAAGCACGCCATGGGCATCGCGCGCATGATGGACGTGGGCGGCTACGGCATCCCCTTAGGCATCGCCATCGGCCGCCTGGGCTGCCTCGGCGCGGGCTGCTGCTACGGCGGCGTCTGCGCCCCCGACG
>CAYXWB010000589.1:0-1897 GCA_964468515.1 uncultured Bradymonadales bacterium
GGGGGCTCATGAGCGCCACGCTGCTCGTTATCGCGGACACGATCGTCATCGACGCTGCGCTCCAGGCCAACATCCAGACCTTCTCAGGGCTCATGGAAGGGGCGCAATCGGTGGCTTGGGCCATCCTCATGGGGCTCGCCGTCATTGAACTCGCGCTGCTCGGGATCGCCTCGCTGTTCAAGCCTGATCCGGGCGGCATCATCCACGCGCTTTTTAAGAAGTGCCTGCACATCAGCGTCTTCATCTTCCTCGTCGGCTCGTTCCCGTTTGTCGCCGAGCTGATCAAGGACACGATCATCGGTGGCCTCGGCGGCGCGGATATGGCGCGCGTGAGCCCCGCTGAGATCACAGAGTCAGGCTTTCAAAAGGTGAGATTCTTGTTCGATGGCGGCTACTTGCCCGAGACAGATGAGGACGGCTTCGCCAAAAAGCGCAGCTTCGCTGAGGGGCTCGCCTCGCCGTTGGAGACGATGACCGAAGGCACCAAGGAGCTTGGAAAGACGCTCGTGACAGGGCTGTTGTTGGTGTCCTTAGCGATGTTGATCATCATCACGCACACGTGGATCGCGTGTCAGGTGTACTTGTGCACCGTCGAGTACTACCTCATCGCCGCAGTGGCCGTGCTGTTTGTGCCGCTTGGCATCAACGAGCACACCAAGGGCTACGCGGACCGCGCCTTCGGGGCGCTGGTGTCCCAGTCGGTAAAGCTCGCGGTCATGATCGCGCTGGTCGCTGCCAGCGGCCCGCTGCTCGACGCCGCTGCGCCCTCAGATCTCTTAAGCATCTACCAGCTGTCTGTCCTGTTCTGCGTGTGCTTCACCTTCGCGCTGGTGATCACCAAGGCGCCTGCGACCGCAGCGGCGCTTTTTGGCGGTGGTGGCGGCCTGGGCGCAACAGACGCTGTGGGCATGCTCTCAAGCGCGGTGAGCGCGGGTGTGGCAGGCGCGCAGCTTGGCGGCGAATACCTCGCCATGCGTAAGGCAGAGAGCGGCGGTGGCGGCGGCGGTGGTGCAGCAGGCCTTCAAGCTGGCGCAAGCGCCGTAGGCGGCGCGCTCGCGGGTCCCGTGGGCAGCGTTGCTGCCGGTGCGAGCACGGGCATGGCCTCTAGCGCGCTGTCCTCCTCCTCTGGCCCTTCCTCGGGCTCAGGGGCAGGCGGGGCGGGTGCGAGCAGCGTCAGCGCTGGAGCTGGCAACGCAAACCCTAACGTGGGCGCCTCCTCAAGCCAAAGCCCACAATCAGCCGGTGCTGGAGGCGCATCGGCTACAAGCTCCCCCGCAAGCGCGCCAAGCGTGCATAGCGCGCAGAGCCCTCGACCTCACGCCGCCAATGAGGGCGATTCCTGGGGCGGGCAGGTCTTTGACTCGGGTCAGTGGCGCGACGCGGCAGTGGATGAGCCGCACGCAAGCAGCGCGGGTCTGCCGCCTGACTTCCAGATGCGCTTTGATGGGGAGAGCTTTCGCATGCCGAGCGAGCGCGAGGCGAGCGAGCCTGTGCAGTCAAACCCCATCAGCGGTGATCGCCACGGCGACAAGACCTACGGCGGCCGAGCCTTGGGCTGGCAGCCAAGTGGCAACCAGAACAACAAATCACAGGAGTGGTGAGCGATGGAACCACCTAAGGGAAGCAAAACCTATAGCGCGGCGACGCCCTTGCAGTCGCGCTACGCGCAGGCGGGCGCCGTGTGGGACGAGAGGATCGGCACGGCTCGCGCGCAGGCGATGAGCTGGCGTTTGGCCGCGTTCGCGAGCTTCGCGCTCACCGCGCTATGCATCGTAGGCCTCATCATCCAGTCCACCAAGGCGCAGGTGGTGGGCTACGTGGTGGAGGCGCAGGCCGATGGCACCGTGCGCTACGGTGGCCGCCTGGAGCCTAAAGAGGTGGAGCTGAGCGAGCTGCA
>CAYXWB010000590.1:0-1889 GCA_964468515.1 uncultured Bradymonadales bacterium
TGTGCTCCATGTTCACCGTCTCGCGCACGCCGGGATGTTGATACAGCTCGCGCGTGTAAGACCACAGGCTCGGGTAGTCCACCAGGCGGCGCAGGTTGCACTTGAAGTGGCCAAAGTAGACCGGGTCAAAGCGCAGCAGCGTGGTGAACAGGCGCCAGTCCGCCTCAGTGAGCCGATCACCGCACAGGTAGCGCTGCTGGCTTAAGGTCGACTCCAGCCAATCCATCGTCTCGAACAGCGGCTTGACGGCCTCCTCATGGGCCTCCTGCGAGGTGGCGAAGCCTGACTTGTACACGCCGTTGTTGAGCGTGTGATAGACGCGCTCGTTGATCTCATCGATCTGCGCGCGCAGCGGCTCAGGGTAATAATCACCCTCGCGCGCGCCCACGTCGTCAAAGGCGCTGTTGAACATGCGGATGATGTCCGCTGACTCATTGCTCACGATGGTGTCGCGCTTCAGATCCCAGAGCACGGGCACGGTGACAGAGCCGGTATAATCATCGTCCGCGCGCGTGTAGAGCTTGTGCATGTGCGACGCGTCCATCACAGGATCAGGCACCACCCCCTGCGCGCGCTCAAACGTCCAGCCCTCCTCACCCATATACCAATGCGTCACTGACAGCCCGATCATCGACTCCAGCCCCTTGAGGGAGCGGAAGATCGTGGCGCGGTGCGCCCACGGGCAGGCGCGCGCGATGTAGAGGTGATAGCGCCCAGGCTCGGCCTTGAAGCCCCCCTCCCCGGTCGGCCCAGCTGAGCCATCGGCGGTGACCCAGCTGCGAAAGACGCTGTCTTTGCGCTTGAAGTTGCCGTCCTCGTCGCCGCTCAGGTGATCTTTCTTGGTCCACTCGCCATCAACTAACAGTCCCATCTGCTCCACTCTCAAGCTAAAGGAGGCGCGCCAAGCGCGATAAATAAGCTGGAGCAGAAGCTAATCGCGTGGCGCGCGATCACAAGCGCGACGCACAAGCAGGCGACGGTGAGGGGCGCTGGCGTTGGCGCTCCTCAGTGGCCGTTGCGTCGCCCCTGGATCTTGTCGAGGACACGCTCCAGCTTGTCGGTGGCGCCGACGAGCGCCTCATGCACAGTGCCCGCGTGGTGCGTGACCGCCGCAGGCTCCAAGCCCTTCAAGCGCGCCTCGATCATGCAGCGCTTGTCATCTTCGCCGCCTTTGGTGCTGTTCTCATCATTGAGGTGAACCTCTACGCGGGTGATGTGCTCCTTGAAGCGACCCAAGGTGCGCGTCACCACCTCTTGCACATGGGCCTCAAGGTTGGTGTCGCCCTGGACATGACTGTCTGTGTTCAGCTGAACTTGCATCGGATCCTCGCATGTTGGGCGCTATGGCAGCGCATGAAGGGGTGGCGACGCCGATGCGTCGCCACCCCTTCAAGGTGATCACCAGGAGCCGCGCGCCAACCGCGCTCAGTCCGCGAGTGAGGCGCGAAAGCGCCGATTCTTGATCTGACCTTGGTTGACGCCTCGCAGCGCGCGTCGCGCTTGATCGCGCGCGATGGCCACAAACGAGGTCTGATGCAGGACCGAGATGGGGCCGATCTGATCAGCGCTCAGGCCGACTTCTTGGGTGAGCGCGCCGACGATGTCGCCAGGGCGCAGCTTGTCGCGCTTGCCGCCTTGGATCATGAGCGTCACCCACGCCGCAGGCGCGGGTGGCGCGCCAGGCTCAGGCAGAGAGCTCGCGAGCGCGGGCTCAAGCTCCCCGAGCGCGGGCTCCAGCGCGCGCCACAGGCGGCGCTGACGCGGCAGCTCAATGAGCGAGATGGCCTCCCCCTCGCGCCCCGCGCGGCCCGTGCGCCCGATGCGGTGCGTGTGGACCTCGGGCGTGGTGGCCAGATCGTAGCTGATGACGGCGGGCAGCGCGTCGATGT
>CAYXWB010000591.1:0-1845 GCA_964468515.1 uncultured Bradymonadales bacterium
CAGGCAGCGGCTCCTCAAAAGGTAAGCCTGTGCGATCGATGCTGACGCTGATGCTTGCCACGCCCGCCACTGGCTCAAGCGACTGATTGCGTACCTCCTCAAGCGCTTGTAGTTGCTCGTCAAATCGCCCACAGAGTGCGGCCATATCGCGCTGAATGCAGCTCTTGCTGCGAGGCAAGACGTAGGCCTCTTGGAGCATCTTCTCAGCGCCGCGATAGTCAGTATTGGCCGCATGGCTGAGCTCAAGCTTGGCGGCGGCGGGTGTGAGCGTGGACTCGACGATGCCCGCGCGAAGCTCAAGTGGGCAGAGGGTCTGGCCGGTTTCCGGGTTGCGATAGAGCCAGCGCATGACCGTCAGCGGGCCATCCACCCCAAGGTAAGTCTTGGGACAGCGGCGCTCGCGCTCAAACCGTAAGTTATTGTGAATCAACACCTTAGGCGCAGGCTCATCATAGGCTTGCAGGAGTTTGGAGAGCATCGCGCAAGAGAATGCGCGCACAAAGCGAAGCTGCGCATCTTCGTCGCGGCGAAAAGAAGCAGCCTGCTGGCCATGGCGAAGCAGACAGGCCAGCAGGTCAGGAGAAACCAAGGAGTCGAGGCGGTCGGGATTTTGCTTGAGATCGAAAGTGAGCTGATCGAGAGTGTTCATGGGGTATCCATCGGGTTTGGAGGTCCTGTGGTAGTTCCTACCTACCCGATGGCTCTGCCCCCTTTCAACATCATTTTCGGCCCCTTACGCCGCCCGTGCAGAATCTGGGACACACCCTATCGTCCCGCTCGCTCCAAGCCCTTGGGATGCCAAAACCACCGCAGGTCCGTCTGACACTCCCGATGTCATCGTGGAGATCAGCCCGGACGAGCTTCGCCTCCAGCACTCTCCGCTGGACCTCGACCTTGAGCGAGCGCGCCCTCTCCTCAATGCGCAGCTCGCCACCGCTTGGACAAAAAAGCTCGAAATCTATGAGCTGCTGCGTCCAAACGCACCGTCCTATCTCATCGTCGCCTTAGCGATTGAACCGAACGTACCGATGCATCGCGTCGCACAGCTGATCTCCGCGCTCATCACGCAAGAAGCGATCGCTATCCGCCTCTACTTTCTCTTGGAGCCCCCCTTACCTCAAGGGCTTGAGCCTATCCCCGAAGCCCTGGTGGCTCGGCTCGCCGCAGACTATGCCCCTCCGCCTCATCTGAGCGAACTGAACATCTTCTGGTTTTGGAACGGATACCTTGAAGAGCAAACCAAGCGCGCGACCCGGTGGTGTCCCACGCTGGCATGGTACGAGCGCGCTGACATGAAGGCTTGGTTTAGTCAGTCAGCCTTTATTTCAGCTAGGGCGCGTGACCTTGCGCCGAAAGTGCCAAGAGGGTGGTTCGCTTGTGAGTGTAACGCTGACATCGAGTTTGTGCTCGCCAAACATTACGCCGATCTCGGCCTTGGTCGCATCAGCTCACGAATCGCTAGCATCGTGATGATCCCCTCATATGAGACGCCCCAGTCTACCTCTCATGTCAAATTTCAGATGCAGGAGACCTGGGCGCAGAGCGTTAAACGTCTGTCTCTCGATCTTCACTCGTTCTGCTTTGAGGGCGAAGACGTGCCAGATCTCCTCTCGTGCTCACCAGGATCGCGCCCACCATGAGCGCCCCTCACAGCTGTACGCTCTGACGCACGCGCTGCGCCCAAGCCTCGCTGCGCAGAGGCGACGAGGCCACATCCTCCAGGATGTGGCCTCGTCGCGCGTCGATGATGATGCACGCTCAGCGCCCGCGCATCCCATAGTCCTTGTCCGCGCGCTCCTGGCTCCACGCCAAGAACTCCTCATAGCTGCCCTGGTAGTCTTGCAC
>CAYXWB010000592.1:0-1825 GCA_964468515.1 uncultured Bradymonadales bacterium
AGGTGCAGATCCGCAAGGACTTCAAGAAGTTCTTGTTTGAGCAGATGGGCGAGGGGGTCGAGCTGGACTTCTTGGAGGCCATGGGCTGATCGACGCGCAGCGCACCCCATAAAAGAGCCGCGACGCGCTGGGGCGCGTCGCGGCTCTTTTATGGGGGTCGAGACAGCGCAGGCGCGTTGGCCACAGCTTCAAGCGCGCTCATTGCAGGTAGACTGAGATCCCGAGCGAGAGCAGGCCAAAGCCCGCTCGATCGTCAGCAGCCGACGACAAGACGTGCTGATACGACAGGTCCACCCCGGCGCTGGTCGAGCGCCAGCCGGTGCCTGCGGTCAGCACGTTCTCCTTCGCCACGCCATGGCGCGCGAAGCCTACCCGGATCGGCAACATCTGCTGCAACAGGTACTCAGCGCCCAAGGAGAACCCCAGGGTGGGGCTGTCAAGCGAGTTCAGATCAAAGTCTAGATCGCCCGCGATGGCCAAGTCTTGCACGCCCGTGAAGGCGACGCCTGCGCCGACCGTGCGCGGCGCCAGCCCGCGACATTGCAGCGGGTTATCACACTGGTCGATGAGGTTCTTGGCCGCCACGCCCAGCTGCACCTGATCGCTGATGCGAAACAGGATGCCCGCGTCAAAGGTGAAGCCGCTCAAGCTCTCAATGCCATCATTCGCCACCTTGAGGTAGCGCGCCGCGACGCCAATGGAGGCGCGCTGAGGCACGATCGGGAACGCCAGCGGGATGCGCAGATCCAGCGCGGTGATGTTCTCATCGCCGTGGGTGAAGTAGTAGCCCAAGCCAAAGCCCGCCGAGACCGAGGGGTTGGTCTTGCTGTCTACGACCGCCGCGCTCAAGATGTTGCCTTGATCGGTGTAAGTGTAGGCGCCTTCAATGGTATAGAGCATCGCGCTGGCGATGCCTGCGGGGTTCTGATAGAGGCCGGAGGTGCCCTCTGAGAGCGCGTTCGCGGTACCCCCCATACCGATGGGGCGTGTGCCCTCAAAGAACTCTTGCGCTTGTGCAGGCGCGCTCATGCTTATAAGGAGGGCGCCGAGCGCGCTCGCGCTCGCGACGCGCTTGGCGTCTCGCCGTGCTTGCTGACTTGTCACGATCATCTCATCCTTGAGCGGGGCAGCGCTTAGGCGCCCGGTGATAGGTGCGTCAGACTCCAACACAGATAGGCTACGACGTCCAGCTTGGCAAGGTCTTGTCTCGCGCCGCGCCCCATAACCTCGCCCCATCGCTCGCGTGCGCCTCAGTGAGCGGGACCTCAAACAGCGCCTCAAGGCGCGCGCGCGTCATCACCTCGGCCACGGGGCCATGGGCGATGAGCTGACCGTCGCGCAGCATCGCCACCTGATCGAAGTAGCGCTCGACGAGGCCAAGATCATGCATCACCGCGATCACAGCACCCCCCGCGTCGCAGTGCTGACGCGCGCGCGCCAGCGCGCGCGCCTGATGCTTGAGGTCGAGGCCTGCGGTCGGCTCATCCAGCATCCACCAGGGCGCGCCGCTGGCGATCACACGCGCCAGCAGCACGCGCCGCAGCTCGCCGCCTGACAGCGCGGTGACAGGTCGCGCCGCCAGATGCTCGACCTCCAATTGGGCCATCGCGTCGAGCGCTTGCGCGCGCTCGGCGCTGGAGGGCCAGCCCCATCGCCCGCGCCACGCGTGGCGTGCCATCAGCACAAGCTCCAGCGCGCCGAAGCCGAACGCGACGTGCTGATCTTGTGACAGGTGCGCGCGCCAGCGCGCGATCTGGGCGGGCGGCTCGCCCCGCGTCGGCGCCCCCGCCGCCCACCACGAGCCCCCCCGGCGCGGCGCGCCCCC
>CAYXWB010000593.1:0-1801 GCA_964468515.1 uncultured Bradymonadales bacterium
GTGCGATGATGATCGCGCTCGCGGCGACGCTGCTGCTGGGGGCGGCGCCCGCGCAGAGCGAGCCGCTGACGCCGCAGCAGCGCGCCGCACGGCGCGCCTGGATCACGCAGGCCAATGACGCCTACGCGCGTGGCGAGCACGCGGCCGCGATCCCGCTCTACAAGCGCGCTTATGAGCTACACCCTGACCCTGCGCTGCTCTATCGCATCGGCCAAGCGCATGAGGCCAGTGAGCATTGGGAGGCCGCGCGTCAGAGCTATGAGCAGTACCTGAGCGTCAACCCCCAGTCCAGCTACGCGGCTCGGATCAAGGCGCATGTGGAGGACTTGCGCGCGCGTGAGGGCGGCGCCCAGAGCGCGATCACCGTCACGACGCAGCCCCTGGATGCGCAGATCGAGCTTGATGGCGTGGTGCAGAGCGCGGAGCGCCCGCTCAGCGTGGCGCTGACGCCTGGCGCGCACACGATCATCGTGCGTCGTGAGGGCTATGTACCCCAACGCGAGGTGATCGAGGTTGGCCCTGGCGAGCGCTTAGATCGCAGCTATGTGTTGGAGCAGCCTGAGCCTGAGCCCACCCCCGAGCCCGCGCCTGCGCCTGATCCGGTGATTGAGCCAGAGCCCGATGAGGCGCCGCCTCGGCGCATGCGGCCTGTCACGGAGGTGAGCATCGCGCCCCCGCTTGGGCTGCGCATCGTGGGCTGGTCTGCGGTCGGGGTGGGGACGTCAGCGCTGATCTTGGCGACGCTTATCTTCGCGCTCGACCCTTACTTGCGCACCTCGCCGGAGCTTATCTCCATGGGTGTCGTGGGCTTGGCGCTCACGGGCGGCGGCGTCTACATCTTGTTCGTGAGGGATTGGGGCGCGCACCTGCCCAGCGCGCGCGGCTGGCGCGCCGAAGGCGCTGAGCAGGCGCGTCCCATCGGCCTCAGCGTGATGTGGCGCTTTTAGCGCGCTGTCTAGAGGTCGAGGTCATCAAGGATGCTCTTGGTGTCTACCACAGGCTTCTTATCGGGCTTAGGCTCAGGCTGCTTCACAGGCTCGGGCTGCTTCACAGGCTCAGGCTTGGGCTCGGGCTGTCTCACGCGCTCGGGCTGCTTCGCAGGCTCAGGTTTAGGCTCGGGCTTCTTGACGGCGCGCTTCACAGGCTCGGGCTTGACCTGAGCAGGCGCGGTCGCGACAGGCTGAGGCTCGGGCGGTGTGGGCGCGGTCGGCGGCTGCATCGGCGCGGCTGGGGGGTCGATCACCGGCTCAGGAGCAGGGCTTGAGGGCATCGCCTCGGCAGGTGCTGGTGTTGGGGGCGCGACCACAGCCGCCTCGATCGGCGGTGGGGGCGTCGCCTCAGCCTCAAGGTTGACGAGCTTGTAGAGGGCGAAGGCGCTCCCCGAGCCGATCAGCAGCAGCAGCGCGAGGGCGCCGATGATGAGCGGCGCGCGGCGCGGCGCGGCGGGGAGAGCGTCGCTGTCATCCAGGGTGTCTAAGGTGGGCTGGCGCTGTGGCGGCTGTGCAGACGCGAGGCTTGGCGCGGTGGTCGCCGCGCGAGCAGGCGGCGGGGTCAGAGTGGCCATCTCGGCGGTGCCCGCGAGCGCGATGCTGTGGGCAGCGCCCATGGCCTGAGAGCGCCGCAGCGCGCTCTGGCCCTCAAGCTCGGATTGCAGCTCGCGCAGAGCTTGGCCTAGCGCGCCAGCGTTAGGGAAGCGGTCATGCGGCTGCTTGGCGAGCACCCCCCATGCGACACCCGCGAGGCCAGGCCCGCCCCGGGCCACCCCCTGGGGCCCGGGGGTGACCCGCCGGGCCCCGTGTGC
>CAYXWB010000594.1:0-1791 GCA_964468515.1 uncultured Bradymonadales bacterium
ACCATCACGCAGCGCGCGCACGGCTTGACGCACCACAGCGTCAAGCCCTCCCCCGCCAAGCTCGCCCACCCCTCCTCCTCAAACGCCTCGCGCGCGCTCACCACCACGTTGGGCCGAAACCGCGCCATCGTCAGCGGCTGCCCCACGCGCCGTGACACCGCCTCAAGCGACGCGTCGCTCGCCAGCAGCAGCGGATAACCATCCGCAAACCCCACCCGCGTCTGCCCCCTCAAGCCCTCGATCTGCGCCGCCTCTCCCTTAAGCGCGCGCACGCGCACCTCGGACTCAGGCACCCACACCAGCCGACACGCCACCCCCAGGCGCGCCGCAAACCACCGATCCGCCACCTCGCTGACCGCGCGCGCCTCGATCCGCTCCCCCCACACCTCCACCTCGACGCGCTCCCCCTGCGGCGCGTCCGCCTGTGCCATGCGCAGCGGCGCGTCCTCACCCGGCGCCCACACCTCCAATACATCGCCAGCAAACGCTGGCTGCAACAGCGCCATCGCTGGGTGCGTCCGCTGGGAGAGGAACCTCCCGCGTCCATCACACAACATCCAGCGCCGATCTTGCGCCAGCCCCAGCTCACCCACCTCTGCCTGCTGCAGCGCGATGCCGCCGAGCGACTTGATCGGGTAGACATGCAGCGACACGATCTCAGACGTCACCATCTAAGCGCTCCTTATGCGAGGTAGAGGTAAGTTCTATTTGAGCTTAAACCTGACTTCCTATCTACTCCAGATCGCCCTAGCTCAGCTGACGACCACCTCACCTGTCGGGAGATCTCTGCCTATGCTCACCGCTTCATTACGCACCACCTTGCTCACCTCGGCGCTCCTCATCGCCAGCACCACCCCGGCGTTTGCGCGTCGTCCCTTTGTTAACCTCATCCCTAACGGCGCCCTCTCTGAGTGCGCCAACTGCCACGTCAACCCAGGCGGCGGCGGGCCGCGCAACGCCTTCGGGCGCGACGTCGGCGCGCGCCTCGTTGAGGACGAGGCAAACTGGAGCGCTGAGCTCGCAGGGCTCGACTCCGATGGCGACGGCCACACCAACGGCGAGGAGCTTGGTGATCCTGCTGGCACCTGGCGACCAGGGGCTGCTAACCCCGATGCGGCGCTCATCTCATTGCCCGGCAGCGCGCAGAGCACGCTGTGCGGCGATGACATCATCAACGGCATGGAGGCTTGCGACGGCGACGACCTCACCGGCGCCACCTGCCCGAACGCCGGTGAGACGCCGCGCTGCGCCAGTGATTGCACCGTGACCTGCGTCCCGCCTATGCCCCCTGACACCGATATGCCCGCTGACATGACTGATATGCCTGTCGAGACAGACATGCCCGTTAATACGGACATGCCCGCTGACATGCCCAGCACTGTGGATATGCCGGGTCCAGGCGATGGTGGGCCAATCCCAGACATGGGCCCTGGCACCTCCAACCCGCCTCCGGCCAACAACACCGACGACGATGACGATGGCGGCTGCGCTCAGGCGGGCGCCACCCCGCGCGCGCCAAGCCTCGCGCTCGCCATGCTCTCGATGCTCGGCCTCGTGCGCCGTCGCAAGCGCGCCTGATCGCGCGCTATAGGCCAAGCTGCAACGCCAGCCCCACCGTCCAGTCCGGCGCGGGCAGCGTCAATCCCCTGGCCAGCGCAGGTAAGATCACCGCCAGCGCCGCATAGTGGCGCCCCAGATACAGCGGCTGAAAGCCCCCCTGCACCAGCAACCACAAATACAGCGACGCGTCGTCGTAGCCCGCCTGATTGTAGAAATACTCGGCGGCCACGT
>CAYXWB010000595.1:0-1790 GCA_964468515.1 uncultured Bradymonadales bacterium
TCGCCGTGCGGGTGATACTTACCGATCACGTCGCCCACGATACGCGCCGACTTCTTGTAGGCCGCGTTGTAGCGGTTGCCCAGCTCGTGCTGCGCGTACAAGATGCGCCGATGCACCGGCTTGAGCCCGTCTCGGACGTCCGGCAGCGCGCGACCGATGATCACGCTCATCGCGTAATCCATATACGAGTGCCGGATCTCGTCTTCGATGTTGATCGGGATAATATTCGCGGTCGATGTCATCGCTTTGCCTGGTTGCTTTGCTCGCTCCATGAACTGAGGCGCTGCCCAGCGCGCTGGCTCACCACCGCCGTATGAAGGGGGTAGCGCACCGCGCGCTCGCGCGCCGCGCGAGGGTGCGAGATTTTACACGGGCTCGCCCTCAAGCTCAAGCGTGAGACGCTTGCTTTGGGCCGCCTTGTGACCATCATTTTACCTGTCAGGGGTTCACCCCTCAACCCCTTAACAATCGTATCACGATCTGATTAAGCGGTCGTGAGCGTATGTCGCATACGCTCACCTCGTGACACCCTGAGCGCGCCTCGCGCTCGCGCTATCGCGAGACTTTTGAATCCTTTTGACCTAGAATTCGTCTAAATTAGCTGAAAGGAGAGAGGCCACACCGCTCTCCGCCCCTCATGCCCGACGAGGAGGAGCTGGCCCATGCTACGTCTCAACGATTACAATCGCGCCGGTCAAGACGATCAAGCGCTCGCTCAGTTCGAACAGGTCGCCATCGTTCACCTTGATGAGCTCTACGCGACCGCCTTGCGTTACACCAAGAACGAGAAGGACGCCGAGGATCTGGTCCAAGAGACCTTCCTCAAAGCCTTCCTTAACTTCCATCGCTACGAGCAGGGCACCAACTGCCGCGCGTGGCTGTTCACCATCCTCACCAACACCTTCATCAACCGCTTCAGGCGCAAGAAGAAGGAGCGTGAGATCCTCAACGCCGAAGATATGCGCCCGATCGAGCAGAACTTCTTCAACCGCGAGAAGGCCGAGTTCTATCAGAACCCCGAGAAGGGCATCATCTTCAAGACCTTCAGCCAAGATATCAAGCTCGCGCTTGAGGCGCTGCCTGAGGAGTTCCGCACGGTCGTCATCCTCGCGGACTTGAACGACTTCTCCTACAAGGAGATCGCTCACATCCTCGACGTCCCTGTCGGCACGGTCATGAGCCGCCTGTTCCGTGGCCGCAAGATGATGCGACGTCACCTGGTCGAGGTCGCCTACGAGCGCGGCATCATCCGCAACCGCGAGCCCTTCCTCAACGAGGAGACCAATCGCACCCGTCGCTCCGTGCGTCAGCAGAAGCTCCAAGAGCTGCATCGACGCCAAGACCAAGACGAGCAAGAGGTCCCCGAGAAGGTCGCCAGCTGACTCACTCGCCAGCGGCGTCGCGCCCCTCCGTGGGCTGCGGCGCCGCGTCGCGCAGCGCGTTCCAGCGCTGCGCCTTCGAGTGATACCCCGCCTTATCCTGCGTGATCTCACGCACGAACACCGCCACCAGCGCCGGATCAAACTGACGCCCCGCGAACGCCTGGATCTCACGGATCGCCACGTCGTGCGGCAGCGCACGTCGGTAGGCGCGATGCGAGGTCATCGCGTCGTAGGTGTCCGCGATCGCCAAGATCCTCGCCACCAGCGGGATAGCCTCCCCGCTCAAGCCTTGGGGATAGCCGCGCCCATCCCAGCGCTCATGGTGGTGATAGACACCGGGGATCAGGTGGTGAAGGAAGCCGATCGGCTCCAAGATCCACTTGCCGCGCGTGGTGTGGCTCTTGAACA
>CAYXWB010000596.1:0-1788 GCA_964468515.1 uncultured Bradymonadales bacterium
GCTCCTGCTCCTGCTCCTGCTCCTGCTCCTGCTCCTGCTCCTGCTCCTGCTCCTGCTCCTGTGCAGGGAGCCCATCCTCTTGCGTCTTAAGCGCTACCAGCGGGCTGGTGGCGGGGGCGTGGCTCAAGAGGGCGCTGATGGCCAGCGGCTCAGGCGGATGCTCCGGCAACAGGTCGCGCAGTGAGACGATGACGCCGCCCTGCCCATCGGGGGTGCCGAGCTGGGCGAAGCGGCTTGGCGCGCCCTCGCCAAGCTGGCTGAGCGCGAGGTGGCGAAGCTTGGGCGCGTGATCGTGCGCCATCGCCACGTAATAGAAGGAGGCGCCGCGACACAGCACCCCGGCGATGGTCATCGAGACGAGCCAGATGATGGCAGCGCCGAGCTGAGAGAGCGTGAGGCCTGCGCCGCCATCGGGCGCGACGGCGCCGAGCGCCACGCTCGCGCCTTGGATGAGCAGCGCGGGCGTGAGCATGAGCGCGCTAAAGATCAGCAGCCGATATAACCCCAAACCCTGCGCTGGCGCTACATTGGCGCTCTCCAGCAGCGCCTCGCCCAGGCTGAGGTCTTCGCTCGCCATCAGCGCAGGCGCGATCTCCAGGGCGGCGCTGACCCAGATGGTGAAGACGATCATCGCCGCGTAGATGGTCGCCAGCACGAGCGCGCCGAGCGCGCCTTGATCCAGCGCGCTGTGCTTGATGAGGGCGACGTAGACCATCGCCCCCAAGAGCCCAAGCCCCAGCCGCATCACATCGCGCATGGCGCGCCACGCCAGCGCGCGTCCAAGCCAAGGCCACGCCGCCACGGGGGCATCACCGGGCGCCTCGGGCGAGGCGCAGGCGCGCTGATAGCTGGCCCAGATCTGCGCATCGCTCCAGGCCATCACCAGCCAGCCGATGGCCGTCGCCGCTGCCAAAGCGCCGGTGGCGCCCAAGACAAAGCGCGCGTCAGTGAGCGTCTGGAGCAGCGCGTTGATCGCGCCGATGAGGCCTTGGGCGCTGAGCGCGGACAGCGCCAGCGCGCCGACGATGGCGCCGATCGCCGCCCACTGCACGGCGCCGCTGAGCAGTGATGCGCCGATGCGCCAGCTCACCAGCTGCGGCGCGCTGCGCGCGTGCGCGATCGACAGGCGCATCGCCCCTTTGGCGAGCGCCGCCTGGCGCTTCAGCTCCTCACTGATGCCCGCGCGCTGACTGTCTGAAGCTGGCATGTGTCGCCTGGGTCTGAGCTTGGGCACGCGCGCGTATCACGGGTGCTCTGTCGTGGCGGCGTATGGTACATCATCGCCGCGTTCAATTCATCGCGCTTTGCGCCGGAGGCAACCATGGAGCGGTCTTTTCAAGGTCAGGTGGTCTGGATCACGGGCGGCGGATCTGGCATAGGCCAAGCGCTCGCCATGCGCTTTGGCGCGCTGGGGGCGCAGGTCGCCGTCTCGGGGCGGCGCGAGGACAAGCTCTTGGAGGTCGTGGACCTGCTCGAAGCACAAGGCGCGTGCGGCTTGGCCGTGACGTGCGATGTGGCCGATGAGGCGCAGGTCGAGGAGGCCGTCGCCAAGATCGTCGCCACCTGGGGCCGCCTGGATGTGGTCGTGGCCAACGCGGGCTTCGGCGTCGCTGGCCCCTTTGAGAGGCTCACCGCCGACGACTGGCGTCGCCAATTCGACGTCAACGTCGTGGGCCTGACGCAGACGGTGCGCTACGCGCTGCCCCAGCTGCGCAAGCGCAGCGGGCGCATCGTGCTGATGGGCAGCGTCGCTGGCACCTTGTCGATCCCCAACCACGCGCCCTATCA
>CAYXWB010000597.1:0-1766 GCA_964468515.1 uncultured Bradymonadales bacterium
TGTACGTCGCCGGGCGCCAGCTTCACGACAAGGGGCGCTTTCGCGCCACCTTGGCGGCGCTGTGGCTCATCCTCAACTCGGTGCTGCTGGTGAGCTACCTGCTCAGCGGCGAGCTGAGCGCGCTGACGCTCACGACGAGCGCGATGATGTTGCCGATGCTTGGGTTGGGGATCGTGGTCGGTGAGCGCGCGCACAAGCTCTTGCCGCAGCGCGCGTTTCGCGTGACCGTGTGGCTGGTGCTGCTGATCGCGGCGCTCATTCGCATCGCGCGCAGCGCGATGAGCTGACCACCCCTCGCGCGCTCGCCTAGGCGAGCGCGCTGTCCGGCGCAAGCGCCTCGCTTACTTGGACGATCCCCGCATAAAAGCTAAGCCTGCGACGCACCGCTCGGGAGGTTGTGTGTGAGCGAGGCGCGCTGAGACGAGCCGCTGCATCGCTTGGATTAGGTGGTGACGGGGGCGCGGTCTCAGCCCTCCTGCCAGCTCCACTGCATCCACTCACCGGGCAACAAGCGCGGCGCTTGCAGCGCCGGGTGACGATACACCGCAGCCCCCGTGCAGGCGCGCAGGTTGGGCGCGCGCCACAGCTCACCGCCGCCGTGGGTGTGGCCGCACAGGACCGTGATCTGGCGGTGAGGGTGCGCGGCGGCCGCCTCATCCAAGACCTGCCCCACTGCCTGACACACGAAGAACGGCGCCCAGGCGTCATCGCTGATGTTGCCCTCATGCCAGGCGGCCTCGCGCCACGGGGGCACATGCGTGACCACGATGACATCATGGCTTGACAGCGCCTCCTCTAGCGGTGCGCGAAGCGCCCGCGCCGACTCATCGCCGAGCGCGCGCAAGCGCGCGGCGAGCTGGGGTTGAGGCAGGCCAGCCAGATCCTCGATCTGGGAGAAGTCTGCCAGCCGCACGGGGGAGCCGAGCGCGTCACCCACGCGCGCGTCACCCCAACCATCGACGCCCACGAGCGCCACCTGCGAGGTCAGCGTGATGGGCCTCGCGCCGTGCAACCACACAAGCCCAGGCACGCGCACACACAGCGCGGCGATGGCCTCGCGGGTCTCTGAGATGGGCGCGCCGTAATAGTCGTGATTACCGAGCACGAAGTAGATGGGGCAGCCGGCGCGCTGCGCCAGCAGCGTGAGCCAGCCCTCGACGTCGTGCGACTCACCGATATCACCGCTGATGACGAGCGCGCCCGCGCGCCAAGCTCGGGCGCGCTCGGCGAGCGCGTGGGCTTTCTGGACGCCCGCGAAGTTGAGGTGAGGATCCGTCAGCCAGGCGAGCTTGAACATGAGGCACCTGCACGTGCGCGGTTGAGGTCATACGTTGACACAAACTCTCCTCAAGCGCTTCAGCATGTGTTAAAGTCAATGTTATTCGCACCACACCCGCGCCGTGTCTGACGCGATGGTTCGTCTCATGGGGCTCATCAGGTCAAACGCACGGGCGCGAGTGTGAGCTGCACCTTGCAAGCTCAAGCGAGGAGGACCGCTCGCCAGAGGCCGATGGCGGCGCCAGGCGCGCTCACGCGCTTGGCGGCGCCAAGCGCGCTGCCAGGGGGAGAGGCCTCATCAGAGGTCCTCGCCCCGAAGATGAACAGGACGTGATTAAACCGCTCGCGGCCAGTGGCGGCGCGCCGATCGGGCGCTACTCTTACGGGGAGCTTGACCCCAACGCCCCTAAGCGCTGCGCGCTGCACAATCCACCCATGACGCTGACGGTCATCTGTGAAGACTGAACAAGAGATGCACGCGCTGCTCA
>CAYXWB010000598.1:0-1763 GCA_964468515.1 uncultured Bradymonadales bacterium
GGCGCGGCCAGCGCGCACCTGATCATTGAGGCGATGAAGTTCGCGTTCGCGGATCGGGCGGCCTGGATGGGCGACGGCGACTTCGTGAAGGTGCCCACGGAGCGGCTGCTGTCACAGGCGCGCGCCGACGCACGACGCGCGCGCATCGATCCGAGCAAGACCTTCCCCCCGGAGCACTATGGCACAGGCGTGCAGACGCGCGATGACGCGGGCACCACACACATCAGCGTGGTGGACGCGGCGCAGAACATGCTGGCGTGCACCTCGACCGTGAACACGATCTTCGGCTCGATGGTGTATGTGCCTAAGTTCGGGCTGGTGCTGAACAACCAGATGGATGACTTCAGCGTGGAGCCCGGCGCGGCCAACGCGTTCGGCTTGGTGGGCAGCGCGCCTAACGCGGTGGCGGCGAATAAGCGGCCGTTAAGCTCGATGAGCCCCACGCTGGTGCTCTCACCCGAGGGAGCGCCGTACATGATCGCGGGTGCAAGCGGCGGCCCCACGATCATCTCGGGCACGCTCATGGCGCTGCTGCGCGCGATCGACTTCAAGCAGTCGCCCACCGACGTGGTCTTGGGCACGAGGCTGCATCATCAGTGGCAGCCCAACCGCCTGTTCTTAGAGGAGGGCGACGAGGCGCTGGCTGCTGCGCTGGGGAAGTTGGGGCATGACATCAGGTCGGGGTCGTCTTATAACAGCGTCCAGATCCTGGTCCGGAGCGCCACAGGGATGTGGCACGCTGTCTCGGACCCGCGCAAGTCAGGGCGCCCCGCCGCGCCCTAGAGGTCTGTTGCATCACGCGCGGCCACGTCGGAGGAGCCATGGAGGCATTACTAGGCGGCTCGGTCGCCTTAGAGCATCGCTACGACATCCAGCGCGCGCGTGGGCGCGTGGCGCACATCACGCTCTATGAGGGCAGCCGCGATCCGTTCGAGATGCCGATCACGCTGCGCGTGTATGCGCTCGCTGGCGGCGTCAGCGACGCGCTGCGCGATCGCCTCTTTGAGGTGGCGTGGCGCACGAGCGATGTGCGCCATGAGGCGCTGCTGCGCCCGCTCGACCACGGCGAGCTTGAGCCAGGCGTCCCGTTCATCATCTGCGAGGGGCTCGACGCGCCCACCTTAGAGGAGCACCTCGCCCGTCACGGCACGCTCGCGCCAGCGCAGGTCGTCACGTTGATCAGCCGACTGGCGAGCGCGCTTGAGGTGTTGCACGCGCGCGGCGTCGCCCATGGCGGCGTCCAACCTGACTGGATCTTGCTGCCTGAGGGCGATCCGGCCAAGGCCATCTTGAGCCACGCGGGGCTGAGCCTGACGCTTGATGAGCTGCTTGAGAGCGCGGAGCCCGCGCTGGATGAGGCCGCGCTGCGCGCGCTGGCACCGGAGCTGCTGCGCGCTGAGCAGGCGAGCTTCTCGGTCGAGGGGGACCTCTACGCGCTGGCAGCGTTGGCGTATATGTGCTTGGTCGGGGTCCACCCGTTCTTCCAGCAGGGGGCCGATCCTGAGGCAGGGATCGCGCGCGCCGCGCGCGAGCAGGCGCGACCGCTGCATGAGCTAGGCGTTGATGTAGCCTTGAGTGAGGCGATCGGGCAGGGGATGAGCCTTGAGCCGAGCGCGCGCGGCGCGTCGGCCAGCGAGCTGGCTGACAGCTTAGCCGACGCGCTGCGCCCACGCGCGCGGGTTGACGCGCGCGCTGGCGCGCCAGCGCGCCTTGAGCGCGCGTCGTCGCTCCAGGCGACGACGCGCGCGCAAGGCGCCAGCGAC
>CAYXWB010000599.1:0-1759 GCA_964468515.1 uncultured Bradymonadales bacterium
CACCAGACAGCCGCGCGGGCGGGCGCTCGATCTGCCACGCGGCGTGGCGGGCGACCGCGGACGCGCGCGCGGCTTGGCCGCGCGCGCGTCCGTGACCGCGACCTTCGCGCTGCCCAAGCTGGGCTTGGCGCTTGAGCCTGGGCGCGCGTTGGCGGGTGAGGTGGTGGTGGTCGAGATCGGCATCCCGGCGGCGATCATCGACCAAGTGGGGACCGAGGCCGAGTGGCTGGACGCTGCTTGGGCGCGCGGCCGCTTGCCCGCGCGCGCGCCTGACGCGCACAAGGGCACCAGCGGGCGCGCGCTGATCGTGGCGGGCAGTCACACCATGACAGGCGCCGCGCTGCTGTCAGCGCGCGGCGCGCTGGAGGGCGGCGCGGGCCTGATCACGCTGGCGTGCCAGGAGGCGATGCTCGGTCGCTTCGGCGCGCTGCCTGAGGTGATGACCGCGCTCATCCCCGAAGAGGACGATGAGCGCGACGCGCTGCTTGCGCGGGCCGACGCGGTGCTGATCGGACCTGGGCTAGGCGACGCGTCGCGCGCGCTGGCATGGCTTGAGCGCGCGCTGGCGCTCGACGCCAACGCCAACCCATCAGGCGCGCGCGCAGCGCGCGCGCTGGTCCTGGACGCCGACGCGCTGCGCGCGTCGGCGTCCTTGGCGGACATGGCCGAGAGGCTTCGCCTGGCGAGCCAGACGCAGCGCATCGTGCTGACCCCACATCCAGGGGAGATGGCCGCGCTGTGTGACACGACCACCGCGCGAGTGCTCGATGATCCGCTGACACACGCGCGCATCCTCGCCCATGACACTGGGTGCGTGGTGGTGCTCAAGCTCTCGACCACGATCATCGCCGCGCCTGAGGGGCGCTTGGCGATCAGCGCCGCAGGCAACCCCGGCATGGCCACTGGCGGCATGGGCGACGCGCTCGCCGGGATCATCGCCGCTCAGCTCATGGTCATGGATGACGCCTTCGACGCCAGCTGCGCTGGCGTCTACGCGCACGGCGCGGCGGGCGATCGAGCGCGCGCAGCCTATGGCGAGCGCGGCGTGACGCCGACGCGGCTGATGGACCAGCTCGGCGCGGTGTGGCGTCTGATGGAGGCCACGCGATGAGGCTGCAGGTGATGGGCTCGCTGCTGCTCGGCATCACGCTGAGCGCGTGCTCCGCGATCGAGGACCCTGTGGCGCTCGGCACGCTGTGCTTACCAGAGCGCATGAATGATGCAGGCGCGGTGAGCTGCCCGCGCACCGTCACGCTGTCGCGCGCCACCGTGCTCGGGCGCAACGCCATTGATTATCGCTTGAGCAACCTCAGCCAAGCGCGCGCGGCGCTGGTGACGGTCGAGGCAGGCCCTCGCGAGGTCTTCTCAGACATCACCAACCCCGCGCCCAGCGATCCTGATGAGCCCGCGCGCTCATACTTTGACTTCTATGCGGCGCGTGAGCACGGCGCGCTCGACCCGGGCGCCTCGATCACCGACAGGTTCGTGCCCGATGAGCTAGGGCGCGTGCGTGAGGTCACGCTGAACATGCTCTGCGACGACGAGGCGAGCTGCCAGGTGGAGCTTGACTATGTGCTCGCTGTCGCGCCGATCGAGTGCCAAGCCAATGAAGACTGCGCGGGCGGGCTGTTCTGCGATCAGCCCCGTGGCGAGTGCGTGGAGTGTGTGACGGGCGATGACTCATGCGCCAGCGGCCAGAGCTGTGAGTTTGGGCGCTGCTTGCCCGTGAGGACGCAAGGGTGCGCCAGCGGTGCCAGCG
>CAYXWB010000600.1:0-1749 GCA_964468515.1 uncultured Bradymonadales bacterium
CGCGCCGCGCGCGTTCTTGCCAGCGACGCGCACTGTGCGCTAGGTTGCGCCCGACGCGGCGCGCACAGCGCGCGTCGCCATCGCACCACCATGAGGAGCACCATGACAGCGCAGCACGAGACGCCGAGGACGATCAGGGTCTATGACACGTTGAGCCGGCAGAAGCGACCGCTTGAGCCGATCAAGCCCTGTGAGATCTCCATGTACGTCTGCGGGGTCACCGTCTACGACCTCACGCACATCGGCCACGCGCGCACCTTCGTGTTCTTTGACGTCGTCCAGCGCTTCCTTCGCCACCTGGGCTACACCGTGCGCTTCGTGCGCAATCACACCGACGTCGATGACAAGATCATCGCGCGCGCCGCTGAGCAGGGTGAGGATCCGCTGGCGCTGTCGCGCCGCTTCATTGAGGCGCTGGAGCAAGACATGAGCGCGCTCGGGGTGCAGCGCGCGGACATCGAGCCCAAAGTCTCGGATCACATCGACGACATCATCGACATGGTGCGCTCGCTCATCGCGCGCGACTTCGCTTACGCCTCACAAGGCGACGTCTACTATCGCGTGAACCGCTTTGAGGGCTACGGCAAGCTCTCAGGCCGCAAGCTCGAAGACATGGAGGCGGGCCGCTCGGGCCGCGTCGATGACGCCGACGCCTCCCTCAAGGAGCACCCCTTTGACTTCGCGCTGTGGAAGGCCGCCAAGCCCGGCGAGCTGTCGTGGGAGTCGCCCTGGGGGCAGGGACGACCGGGCTGGCACATTGAGTGCTCGGCCATGAGCCTGCATCACTTGGGCGAGCAGTTTGACATTCATGGCGGCGGCGCGGATTTGACCTTCCCGCACCATGAGAATGAGATCGCTCAGAGCGAGGCTTGCACCGGCTGCTCGCCCTATGCGCGCCAGTGGATGCACGTCGCCATGCTCAACATCGATGGCGAGAAGATGAGCAAGTCGCTCGGCAACTTCTGGACCACGCGCGACGTGCTCCAGCAGCAGCACCCCGAGGCGATCCGCCTGTTCATGTTCAGCACCTACTATCGCAACCCCATCAACTACTCCACCGACGCGCTCAAGGACGCCACGCGCCGCGTGGTCTACCTCTATGAGGCGATGGCCCGCGCTGAGGACGCGCTGGCGCGCGCCGAGGTGGGCGTCGATGACGCGCCGCCCAAGGCTGGCTGGGAGGGCGAGCGTGGCCCCGTAGTCGAGGGGTTCATGGGCGCGCTTGAGGACGCGCTCTCGGATGATTTCAACACCGCGCTGTCGCTGTCACTGCTGCATGAGCAGGCGCGCCACCTCAACGAGCTGACGCAGTCCAAGAAGCGCCCCAAGCCTGAGGTCGTGCGCACGCTGCTGGGGCTACATCAGAACCTGCGCCGAGGCGGCGCGCTGCTGGGGCTGCTGCAGCAGCCCGCGCGCGAGGCCTTGGAGTCGCTGCGCGATCTCACCGCGGCGGCCATCCAGCTTGATGTCGCCCAGGTCGAGGCGCTGATCAAGGCGCGCGCCGACGCGCGCGACGCGCGCGACTGGGCGCGCGCTGACGCGCTGCGCGATGAGCTGCTGGCGCTGCGCGTGGAGATCATGGACGCGCCCGAGGGCACGACCTGGCGCATTGATTATGAGCGCCTGACCTGACCACGCGCGCTTGGCGCGTCATCAGGGCGCGGCCACACGCTTCGCGGGTGGCCGCGTCCGGCTCGGTCTAGACGCGGCCACACCCGAAGCGGGTGGCCGCCGCCCCATCTGCAAGTG
>CAYXWB010000601.1:0-1743 GCA_964468515.1 uncultured Bradymonadales bacterium
CCACCACTGGATGGCGCCAATCCACAAGGTCAGCTCCGCCAAGTCGCGCGCCCAAGGCTTGATCTCAAGGCCGTAAAACTGGGCTGGCGTAACTGTAAACTCATGCAGCCCGAGCGTCTGCTGCTCGACGCCGAGCGCGACGAGCTGGACGAGAACCTCCTGCTCCAGCTGCTTCATCAAATCGAAGGTCACATACAAGAAGTTGCCCGAGCCGCAGGCCGGGTCGAGCACGCGCACCTTTGACAGCTTTGTGCGAAATTCTTGGGCGAGCACGCGCGCCTCATCCAGCGGCCCACGCTTCTTACCTCGCTTCTTCGGGGGCTTTGCCGCTTCATCCTCAGCGTCTTTGGTGAGCTTGTTGATCTGGGCGCGCACCTCTTGCCACTGCTCGCGCAGCGGCTTGATCATCGTCTGCCAGACCAGCCGCTCGATGTAGGCGCGCGGCGTGTAGTGGGCGCCCAGCGCGTGGCGCTCCTTGGAGGTCAGCGCGTGCTCAAGCAGCGTGCCAAAGATCGAGGGCTCCACCTGCGTCCAGTCGGCGCGCGCGGCATCAAGCAGCTGCTCCAGCTGTGCCCGCGTGAGCGCGAGCGCCTTAGCTGAAGCGAACAGCGCGCCGTTGACATGTGGGATGCGCCCCATGCCGAACATTTGGCCGCCCCGGTCCATCATCAACCAGAGCTGCTCAAGATCGGGGGCGAAGCTCTCAGGCTGCTTGATCCAGCGCTCGTGCAGCATGCGCTCAAAGGGCTTGTCTTTGAGGATGCCCATGTCCTCGGCGAACATGGTGAACAAGCAGCGCATCAGAAAGCGCGCCACGAGGTTTGGGTCGTGGCCGGCGCGCTCCAAATCTTGCGCGAGGACGCCGAGCTTGCCTGCGACCTCCTTGGTGACACGCGCGGCCACGCGCTGCGGATCACGACGCGCAGGCTCTGTCACCAGGTCATACAAGAGCTGGAAGATCCTCTCGTCACCGAGCTGCTCCAAGCTGAAGGTGCCGCGCGCCTCCCAGCCTCGAAAGTTGCCCTGGAACGAGGTCCAGATGTGGAAGCAGTGGCCCACATCCACGACCATCAGCACAGGCGGCAGGCCTTCGGGCAGATGCTGTGCATAGCGAAGGCCCTGATAGAAGGCCTGCTCCATGTTGCGCTCATAAGAGGGTGTGCCGCGCTTGCCATGCCCTATCTTCGCGTCGCCAGCATCGCTGCCTTGCTTGGCCTCGATGACGAAGCAGCCTTGCTTATAGACATCGATGCGCTTGAGGCCTGGCTCGCCGTGCACCTGGACGTTTCGCTCGAAGCTGATGGCGCCAGGCATGTTGTAGGCAGGCTTGAGCCCGAGCAGGCCGAACAGCTCGGTGAAGAAGGTCTTGCTGTTGGCGTCCTCATTGCCCCCTGGCAAGCCTCGCCAGCGCGCGATGAACGCGTCCACTTCGACCTGATTGAAGGTGGCCCTGGGCTTCACGGCGAGGTTCAGCAGGTAGTCTAGAGCGCTCACAGCATGGCCCTTAGTGCAGGTGTGGATGGCAAAGCGCTTTCAAGGAGAAGGGTTGAGCGCGCAGTCTGGCCCAAGAGCAGACGCCTTGGCAAGCTCCACCCTCAAGCACACGAGCTGCTCCACGTAAGAGGGGCGTCAGGGTGAAACGGTTTCACCCTGACTAATGCACCATGCCTAACGCGACGAGGGCCTCGTCATCAGCTGATGACGAGGCCCTCGTGGGTGTTGGCGGAGCGGACGGGACTTGAA
>CAYXWB010000602.1:0-1731 GCA_964468515.1 uncultured Bradymonadales bacterium
TTCGCTTTGGCGCTTCGATTGGCGCCAGTCAGGATAGATGACTGCTTAAACCTCACGCACTTTCAAGCGATGCGGCGCCCCTTATGAGGCGCCCGTTCACACGCAACCTCCCTATCAACACCCCGCAACCCCTCATCCCATGCGGGGATCGTCCAAGCTAGGTGGTCAGTTGCAGGGGGCAAGGCTCAGGGGTTCAGGGGTTCAGGGTCTTCAAGAAGGGGCTGGGCGTGCCGCTGGTGGTCACGAGGACCTCGCGCTTGGCGCGCGAGCAGGCGACGTAGAAGAGCGCGCGCTCTTGTAGCTCGGCGCTCTCGCGTACCAGCGCATCGTCGCTCCGGTTGAGCGCCGTGGCTAAGGGCACCTCGCCATCGTTGATGCCGGCCAAGATGACGCGCTCGAACTCTAGCCCCTTGACGCGGTGCATCGTCGCCAAGCGCAGCTCGGGGCGGCGCGCGTCCTCGATGCGGCCTCGGCTGAGCTTGTAGGTGGGGATGTCGCGATCGTTGAGGGCGCGCTCGTACAGGTCGAGCTGCTTGTTGGTGCGCACCACCAAGCAGGTGGTGGCGGCGAAGCCTGGTCGCTGGATGAACGCCTGGATCGTCTCAAGCTCGGCGTCGAGGCTGTCGTGCGTCTGGATGCGGGGTGGGTCGCCTTGCACCAGGGAGCGGTAGCCCTCTAGCGAGTCTCGCTCGCCGTCGAGGTCATCCACGCGCTGTCCTTCGAGGACGGCCATCGCGAAGCGCTGGATCTGCGCGCTCGTGCGGTAGTTGATCTTGAGGCGGTGGGCGCGCCCGACGATGTGGACGCCGCAGTGGCTCAAGACGACCTTGTGGTTATAGATGCGCTGGTGGCCATCGCCCACGATGAAGATGTCATTGGGCTGCTTGGGCACGATCTGGCGGATGAGCTTGAAGGCCTCATTGGTCATATCCTGGGCCTCATCCACGAGCACCGCCTGATAAGGCAGGATGTCGCCGCGCTGCTCCAGGATGTGGCGTGCGGCGCGCAATGCGTCCTCGCGCTCGCAGACGCCGCGCTCGGACATCTGGCTGCGGTACTCCTCGAAGACGGGCCAGATCGTCTGACGCTCCTTGCGTGTCAGGCCCACGCCGCGCCCCTGGCGTGAGGCTCGCAAGTACTCGCGCTCGCTGGTGACGCCTTGCGCCTGGATGACCTGCTCCCACTCCTCGCGATAGAAGGCGTGTGAGTAGCGCTCCAGATCGCCATAGGAGTCTACAGACTCGGTCCACATGTCGGCGAGCGTTGAGTCGCGGGTCGTCTCTTTGGCGAGGTCGAAGTATTTGATCTGGCGGGGGAAGCCTTGGCGCTTGAGGAAGTCGTTGACCCACTTGTCGAGGTGGACGACCTCGATGCGACGCATCAGCGCGGTGGGGCAGAGCTGGCGCAGGTTCTCCTCGATGTCCATCGCGAGGTTCTGCGTAAAGGTCGTGAACAGGATGCGCTCATCCGGGCCTTTGAAGACGTGCTCGGCCAAGTAGCGCGCGCGGTGCATGGCGACGACGGTCTTGCCCGTGCCCGCGCCGCCCAAGACGCGCACGGGGCCGCTGCTGCGCTGCTCGACGAGGCGTCGCTGCGAGCGGTGCAAGAACAGGCGCAAGGTGGCCAGCGGCTCGTTGAGCACCATCATAGGCCAACACGCCCATGCTGCCAAGCGAGCCTGTGGCGCTTCACGCGCGCTTCGGCGCTTCGATGCGCCTCAGTCAGTCGACC
>CAYXWB010000603.1:0-1728 GCA_964468515.1 uncultured Bradymonadales bacterium
TGCGCCTTGGCGGCCCTGCTGACGATGAGCCTGAGCGGCTGTGAGCAGTCCAGCGGCACGGGCGGCGCGCTGATCGAGATCGAGGCACAAGCGAGCCTCGTGGCGCCGCCTGCGGGCTGGGTCAACGCGCACGGCTGGCAGGTCGAGCTGTTCGAGGCGCAGCTCTTGGTCGAGGGGATCTACCTCTATGAGAACGCGCCGCCGCTGGCGTCACGCGCGCCCACGGTCACCGAGCGCGCGCTCGCGCTGCTCATCGCGCCAGCCTATGCGCACCCGGGTGATGATCACTTCAGCGGCGGCCGCGTCATGACGGAGCTGCTGGAGCCCACCTTATTATCTGTGGACAACGCCCCGGTGATGCTCGGGCGCGCGGACGCGATTGAGGGCCAGTCGCGCTCGGTGAGCTTGGCGCTGCGTGAGGACGCGCAGATGGGGGGTGTGGCGAGGCTGCGCGGCGTGGCCACGCGCGCCGACGAGGTGATCCCCTTTGAGGGCGCGCTGCGACTGGGAGGCGACGCGCTGCGCACGCGCATTGACGGCATCCCCGCCGAGGTGGTGCTGCGCGATGGCGCGCGCTTGAGCTTGCAGATCCACGTCGCGCAGTGGCTCGATCAGATGGCCTTTGACGATCTTCTTGAGGCTGATGGCCCGCGCCAGATCGCCCCTGACACGCAGCCTTATCTGGCCTGGGGCTTGAGCGCGCGTCGCGCGCAAGCCTTCACGCTGAAGCTTGAGGAGTGAGACGATGCGTCGCTTGGGTTTGATGTGGCGCGTCGCGCTGCTCGTGAGCGCATCGCTGCTCGTGATGAGCTGTGGTGATGACGCCGCTGGCGAGGGGACGCTGAGGATCACCCTCAACGGCGAGGAGGGAGCGCGCGAGGGCTTCCCGTTCACGGTCGATGGTCAGACCGTCGCGTTTGCGGATGGCTGGTCGCTGCGCTTTGATCGCTACATCGTCGCGGTGGGTGATGTCTCACTGCGCGGCGCAGATGGCGCCACCGCCCTCGAAGATGGCCGCGTGTTTATCGCCGACCTCACGCGCGGCGCCCCCACCTTGCTTGAGCGCCAGGGGCTGGCCGCGCGCCGCTGGGAGCGGATCGCCTATGCGATCCGCGCCCCCGGACCTCAAGATGAGGTGGTCAACGTCAATGAGGTCGCGCAGGCTGACATTGCGCGCATGCGTGATGGGCAGCTGTCTTATCTGATCGAGGGCGAGGCGACCAAGGGGGCGCAGACGGTGCGGCTGTCGTGGGAGGTCGCGGCGCCTGTGCGCTTGGAGGACTGCACCAATGGCGTCGATGACACGCAGGGCGTGGTGGTGCGGGCCAACACGGTGACTGAAGCGGAGCTGACGATCCACGTCGAGCACGCCTTCTTCAGCTCGCTGGGCAGCGAGATCGCGAAGCTGCGCTTTGAGGCGATCGCGGCGGCGTCACAAGACGGCCAGGTCGTGACCTGGGCCGACCTCACCACCCAAGATCTGTTCAACCTGCGCGGCCTTGATGATGCGCCGCTGCGCGATGAGGCTGGCGCGCGCTTAAGCTATGATGGCGGCAGCGCGCAGCTTGAGGCCACGCACTTGCAAGCGTTCGTGAGGTTCTCGATGGCCTCACAAGCGCACCTCAACGGGCTGGGGCTGTGCACCACGCGGCGCCTGCCTTGAGCTTGTGCCGGCCTTGAGCTTGTCCGAAGACGCCGCCGCGCGCGAAGCGCGCGGCGGCGTCCCGG
>CAYXWB010000604.1:0-1728 GCA_964468515.1 uncultured Bradymonadales bacterium
CGGCGCCGCAGGCGCTGGCCAAGCAAGACAGCGCCGCGCTCCACGCGCACCACTGGCCCGCGATCGGGATGAGCGAGTCGTAGGCCTGCGCAGGCATCGCGCCTTGTGGCACGCTCGCGAGCACCAGCGCGCCTAAACCCAAGGCGCTCGCGAACGCGCCAGACAAGCTCAGCGCGGGGCCATTCAGCGCCGGGCGCTGAATGGCCACAGGCGCTGCGGCCACAGCCGCGAACACGGCCGCGCACAGCGGCGCGACCACCCCAGGCAGCGCGTCGGTGAAGATGCCCACCATCACGCCCACCAGCCCCACGCAGCCCGCAGCGCACACCCATGTCGCGCGCTGGGGGCGCGCTAATCCTACCCCGAGCAGCGCCAACGCGCTGAGCAGCGCCGCGACAGCGATCGCGATCATCACGCTCATGTCAGCGCCTCCTCATCGACATCGGGATCAGGCGCATGAATGGCGGGCGCGACGGGCGTCTTCGCCCTGTGCATCTCAGCCAGCGCGCCAGCCTCCGTGAGGCTGGACATCCCTCGTGGGCCAACCCGCTCAACGTGCGGCACCACAAAGCAAGCGGCCACGCCGAGCAAGAACAACACACACGCCGCGATCAGCGCCTCAAGCGGCTGCGCGGGCGCGATGGTGAGCGCGGCGGTGGGCAGCGTCTCCAAGCGCTCCAGGCGCAGGCCATGGGTGTTGAGCGCGATGGCGTCTGCTCGCGTGGGCTGGCGTCCAAACAGCCAGAACGCGCCCGTGGCCTCGGCCTCCAGCTGCACCGCTGGCCCCATGTTGCCCGCAAAATGCGCGGTGATCTGCTTCACCGTGTACTCAGGCCCATCAAGCGTGACGCGGATGGTGTCACCCTCGCGCGCGGCGACCTCAATGGAGGCCTCGTCGCGACCGCGCAAGATGGCCCTCAGCCGCTGCGGATCCTCGCCAATCCCCACGAACGTCATCCGCACGCCGTCCACCTCGACGCTCTCGCCCTCGCCCAAGACCTGATCCGGCATAGGATCCTCTTTGGGGCGCGACATGGCGAGGGTGAGCTGCGCGGGGCGCGTCATCTTCAAATCCTTCACCGTCAAGCGGCGCGGCAACATCAGCTGCATCGGCTCGCCGTCCACGCGCCCCTCGACAAACTCCACGGTGGGGCCGACGCTGACCTGAGCCAGCGTCGGCGGCACGCCGCGCTGCACCTGCGCCCACAGGCCAACGCCCAAGAGCGCGCCCGACAACATCAGCGCCAAGCCAGCCCAAGCGAGCCAGGACGAGGCGCCCTTGATCGGCGCGTCGGCGTCGACGCTCGCCACAGCGCGCAGATCGGGGCTCACCCCATCGCCTGCGCGACGGCGCCACAGGGCGCCGATGAGCATCGGCGCGCTGACAGCGATGGCGACCAGCGCCAAGCGCAGCCAGCTCGGGTGCGAGGTCGGCGCGCTCCACCACGTGCCTGATAACAGAGCGGTGCGCTGCGCCCACGGGGCCAGGCCGATGAGCGCGCCCGCGATGACGAGCGCGCCGCCTGCGGCGGGCGCGCGCATCAGCTGCGCCCACAGCGTGAGCGTCCATGCGGGCAAGGCGCCTGTCTGGGGGGCGCGCCGCTGTCGGGCGCGCCTGCTAGGGAGGTTCTCGCTCATCACACCTGCTCGCGAGGGCCACGCGCGGGACTTGTGCCACACGCATTGATGGCCGTTGTATAACCGAACGCGGCCTACAGCAAGCGCCCT
>CAYXWB010000605.1:0-1699 GCA_964468515.1 uncultured Bradymonadales bacterium
AGGTGCATGCCCCTCGCCGCGCTGGGCGCTCGCGAGAGCAGCTGCTTAGCACCAGCTCAGCCCAACAGCCCGATGCTCCAAGTCAGCGGCTGCGCCGGATCATAGGTCAGCGCCCACATCGTGACGCGCTGATCGAGCACCTCCGCGTAGACCAGCTGCGCCACCTCGCCGTGCTGACGCAGCGCGGGCTGCGGCGCGGTGGGGGCGCCCAGACGCGGCCCATCTTGCGCGCTGAGCACGAGCGTGTGCGCGGGGGCATGGTAGTCGCGCAGCAGCTTCATCACCTCCTGCACGTTGCCCTGAGTCATCGCCCCAAACCGGCGCTCCAGCGCCTGACACAGCCCGCTGCGGCTGGCCAAGAAGACGAACTCACCCGTGCGGCGCAGGTGCGCCAGCAGATAACCCCCCTTCTGCGTGCGCCCGCGCTGGCGCCACGCCGCTGGCATCTTCGGGCAGAAGCGCTCGCTGATGTGGAAGATCACCAGCTCCTCATCCTCCATCACCAGCTCGGTCTCTTGCTGGACCTCATGCGCGGGCACAGAGGCGAGCGCGAAGCGATAGAAGGACCACAGCTCAGCGACGCGCGCCACAAGCGCGGGGCCGACCAAGCCGCGCGTCATGTCGATGTACTCATAGACCACGGGGATGAACAGCTCCTCAGGCCGCGCTGCGCGTGCTTGAGACAAGAACCTCTGGATCGGCACGTCATCGGGGTCTTTGCTCGCGAGCCACTGCGCGGCGAGCTCGAATGGGTTGAGCTCCTGCTTGCCGATGCGGATGCGGCTCTTGGATGGATCGCGATGATAGGACCATGAGGCGTTGAGCGCGTTGACCAGCGCGTCGCCTAAGAAGGTGCCCAAGGCGATGAGCTTGGGCTCGCCACCATCTTGCTCATCCAGCTCGTCTGTGAGCACGGGGGTCATCTGTTCGAGGAAGCCGTCCATCACGTTGAGCTGAAGCTGGACCACCTCATCGGGGTGGACAGCGAGCGTGCCCGCGATGCTCGTCGGCAGCGACTCAAGCATCGCCTCCAAGCAACGCTTCATGTAGATCTGGCTGAAGATGCTGCCCTGCGCGACGGTGAAGTTCTGGTTGAGCAGCCCCGCGCGCATGTCGACGCTGGGGGACTGAGGCAGCACGATGTTGTCGAGCATCACCTCGCGCTCGCTGGGCCAAGTGGTCGGCTCCGTGACCTCAATACTCTCTAATAAGGCGGCGTTGAGGCGTCGCTCCTCCATGATGAGCTGGAGCGACTCGCGGCCAGACTTGTTGTCCGAGATGTTGGTCATCATGGGCCGCTGATCAACGAGCGGCAGCTGGGCGCGCATGTGATGTTGTGCCTCTGGTTGCGGCGTGGCGAGCGCGCCTACGGGCGCGCCGCCGAGCGAGACGCGCTGTGAGGGCTGCTGCTGACGCTGGGGCTGGGGCACGCTCGCCACGCGCTGCTGTTGAGGCTGCGACGCGTGGCTGGCTGGCATCGGCTGCGGCGCGCTGCGCTGGGCGGCTGCCCCGGCGCTGCGCCCGCGCAGCGCGGGGATGGCCTCAGGGCGCGCGAACGCCGTCGCGCCGTTGAGCGCGCGCCGGATCGCCGCGAAGACCGCAGCATCTTGCGGGTTGTTCGAGGGGACACTGTAGTCAATGCGGTTGAGCAGCTTGAGCGCCTCCTCGGGCCTGATCTTGCTCGCCGCGACCGCGCGCG
>CAYXWB010000606.1:0-1683 GCA_964468515.1 uncultured Bradymonadales bacterium
AACCCACGACCTCTTGACTGCCAGTCAAGTGCTCTCCCAGCTGAGCTACTTCCCCGAATCGTACATGATGGCGATGGGGCGCCTCATGATCTTGTGTGCAAGGTGGAGAAGATGGGGATCGAACCCACGACCTCTTGACTGCCAGTCAAGTGCTCTCCCAGCTGAGCTACTTCCCCACATACCTCGCGATGACTCCCCCGCGTGGGAGAGTCGTTTTAGGTGAAGCGGGCGCCGCTGTCAAGGAGTATTTTTTGAGGCGCGCTGCGACGCCTGCGCGATCCACGCCGCCACGTGAGGATGATCCGGCTGCGCGCGGCGTAGCACCTCCAGCTGGCGCAGCGCCTCATCGGTCTGGCCCGCGTCGAGGCTGATGAGCGCTGCCCCAAACTGATAAGGATACGGCAAGCTCGCGCGCGTCGCGTTCAGCAGGCGCAGCCGCTGCTCCGGCGGGAAGGCGTGCGGTGACTCGATCAGCAGCCGATGCATCACCAGCAGCTCCGGCGCTGGCATGAGCTGGTTAGGCGCCCTCAGGTGCGACACCGGCTGCACCCATCGGTAGCGCATCATGATGTGCGCGAGCACGGGACCATCCTCACGCGTCCAGCGCCCCGCATCGTCGATGAGCTGGTGCTGGCGCAGCACCCTCAGCGCGTTGCCGCAGCTCTGGCGATAGGACGCATAGCGCCCAATGTCAGGATCACGCGACGCCTGTTCGAGCGTGATGCGGCCACCTCGCACATCACCAAGCAGCCCCTCCAGCGCGCTCAAACACTCACGAAACAGCGGCTCGCCCACCTGCGCGAACCCCTCCACGGTGGAGCGCGTGGCCACCTCTTGCAGCGCCCCCTCAAGCCGCTGACCGAGCTCACGCTCGGTCAGCGCCGGGGGCGGGTGGGTCTCAAAGTCATGATCATTGATCGCGCGCGCCGCGCTGAACATCGCGTCGATCACCGCCTGCGGCGGCGCCTTGGCGCTGCCATGAAAGCGCTGACGCGCGCTCGCCAGGGCGCCCGCGTCGGCGCGCAGCTCAGGCCACGCCAGCGCCCCACTCAGCGCGGGCGCCTCTAGGGCCTCCTGAGCCTGCTCAGGTGACCCGCCGCGCCCCGTCAATACTGGCACCAGCAGCGCGAACAGCGCCCCTGTCAGCGCGACGGCGATCACGAGGTCGCGCGGTGAGCGCTGCGCTTCAGCGGGGGCGTTCGAGTCTTTCATGGCGTATCCTTGGCGACTGAGTGACGAGAGCGGGGCTGCCTTATCATAGCTTGTGTGCAGAAGCGCTGTCACGAGGTTGCGCCCACGCCCGTTGCCGTTCATCCTGTGGGCCGCCACAACCCAAGCGCAGGAGTGATGTGACGATGGCAGGTCGGCTCAAGCGCCAGTGGCGCAAGCGCATCCGTGAGGGGCTCAACCACAAGCACACTGAGATCTTCATCGCCATCATGATCGTCTTGTCGGTCGTCTTGGTGTTGGTTGAGCTCTCCATGGTGCCCTCTCACCCCATGCACGCCAAGATTGAGCTCATCAACGATCTGCTCACCTACCTGTTCATCGGTGAGCTGACGCTCCATTATCTGGTCGAGCAGCGCAAGCTGCGCTTCTTAAAAAAATACTGGGTCGACATCCTCGCTGTCATCCCCCTGTTTCGCTCGTTCCGTATCTTCCGCGTGTTCAGACTGTTGCGCC
>CAYXWB010000607.1:0-1675 GCA_964468515.1 uncultured Bradymonadales bacterium
GCGTGGACATGGCCAGCCTCATGGGCGCGCGCCCTGGCGACAAGAAAGAGTGATCTTCCCCTCACGCGCGCCATGAGGCGCGCGCTTATGCGCTCACACCAGGAGGTCCCATGCGCGCACGATCTGGGCTCGATGAGCTGCTGCACCCTGACCAAGCTCACCGCCTGCGCGCGCTTCGCGGCGCTCGCGTCGCGCTCTTGGTCAACCCCACCAGCGTCACCGCCTCGCTTGAGCACGCCATTGAGGCGCTGCGCGCCGCAGGCTTGAACATCGTGCGCCTGTTTGGTCCTGAGCACGGCGTGCGCGCTGAAGCCCAAGACATGGAGGCAGTCACCGTCGGCCATGATCCCATCTCCGGTCTGCCCGCCATCAGCCTCTACGGCCACACCTTTGACAGCTTGCGCCCCCAGCCTGAGCATCTGGAGGGGCTGGACGTCGTGCTGTGTGACATCCAAGATGTCGGCGCGCGCTATTACACTTATACTTATACCATTGGCCTGATGATGCAGGCGTGCGGGCGCGCGGGCGTCGCCTGCTGGGTGCTCGATCGGCCCAACCCGCTCGGCGGTCAGGTCATCGAGGGCAACGTCGTCACACCCGCGTGCCGCTCGTTCGTGGGCTTGCAGCCGCTGGCCACGCGCCACGCCATGACCATGGCGGAGCTCGCGCTGTTCTATCAGCGCTTCGGCGGCTGGGGCTGCGAGCTGGAGATCGTCAAGCTCGCGGGCTGGCGGCGCGGCCAGTGGTTTGATGAGACGGGCTTGCCTTGGATCATGCCCAGCCCCAACATGCCCACGCTCGACACCGCCACCATCTATCCTGGCCAGTGCCTGCTTGAGGGCACCACCTGGAGCGAGGGGCGCGGGACCACGCGCCCCTTTGAGCTGTTTGGCGCCCCTGGCGTTGACGCCGTCGCGCTCAAGCGCGCGATGGATGATTATAAGCTGCCCGGCGTCGCGTGGCGCGAGGTGTCGTTTAAGCCGATGTTCCAGAAGCACGGCGGCGCGCTGTGTCAGGGCTTGCAGTGGCACATCACTGATCGCGACGCCATGCGCAGCGTGCTCACGAGCGTGGCGCTCATCGCGGCTGCGCTCAAGGTCTGCCCCGAGCGCTTTGGCTGGCGCGAGCAAGCCTATGAGTTCGTCGATGAGGTGCCCGCGATCGATCTGTTGTTAGGCGATTTGGAGACGCGCCAGGCCCTTGAGTCGGGCGCTGATCCTCGTGATGTGGTCGCGCAGATGGCGCACACGCGCGCTGAGTTTGAGGCGCGCCGCGCCGAGTGTCTGCTGTATCCGGCGTGACGCGCTGGCGGAGGTGAGGTGTCCAGACCGCAGATTGGGCTCTTTGGAGGATCGTTCAACCCGCCGCATGTCTGTCATGCGCAGGTCTCGTTGTGGGCGCTGCAAGCGCGCGCGCTTGACGCGGTGTGGTGGGTGCCCACGCATCAGCACGCCTTCGGTAAGTCGCTGGCGTCGTTCGAGGATCGCGTCGCGATGTGCGAGCTGGCGGTGCGCCCGCTGCACCACGTCGAGGTCTGCGCGATCGAGCGCGAGCTTGGCGGTGAGAGCCGCACCATCGACACCGTGCGCGCGCTGCGCGCGCGCCACCCAGACGCCGACCTCTCGCTCATCGTGGGCGCGGATATTTTGGGCGAGCGGCATAAGTGGAAGGATTG
>CAYXWB010000608.1:0-1664 GCA_964468515.1 uncultured Bradymonadales bacterium
GCTCCAGCAGTAGGCGGCGATGATGGCCATGGTGGGGGCGGCGAAGCCGCCAAAGTGGGTGGGGCTGTCGCTCAACCAGAGGGCGAGCGCCGTCACCAAGCCGCCCATCAGCGCGCCTGTGGCGAGCGTGGCGTACCACTGGCGCGCGCGCATGCGAACCAGCACGATCTCCCCGAACAGATAGAGCGCGAACAGGTTGAAGAACAGCGCGCCGAAGTCTTGTGGGATGAGCGCGTGCGTCAGCAGGGTCCACAGCTGGAGCTGATCCAAGGTCTTGGCAGAGAGCGCCAAGTGCGCGCCGGCGAAGCGCTGCCACCCCTCAAAGGCCACCAGCGACAGGCGCAGGATCAGCAGCGTCGAGGCGACGGCGATCACGTGGCGGCTGAGCTTGGGCCAGCTCATACGATAGGCTCTCATGGGGGCGATCCTGGGGGTGGGGGCGCCATCAGCGGCGCGCCCTCACAGCATAGTCGCACGTTGCGGCGAAGCAAGCGCGGCGTCTGCGCGATCGCGCAGACGCGCCAGCGGCCTGAGCGGAGGCTCAAGAGGAGGCCACTTTGAGGCGCCGTGATGGGGCGCGCTGTCAATGAGGTCATCGACAAGCGCGCGCCGCGCTCAGAAGAAGTAGCTGGCCTGCAGGCCAAGGCCTGAGTTGAAGTGCCAGCCCCAGAAGCGGGCGTCGTCGCTCTCAAAGCGCTCAGACGCTAGCAGCCCGGTCATGGTGATGCCTGCCTCAAGCATCAGATCGGGGCGAAAGGCGTAGCCGATCTGGAGCGCGCCGGAGAGGATCATGCCGCTGGTGCTCGTCTCCTCGTTGACGCGCTGCACCATGTTCTGATTGGTGATGATCGAGAGCTCGCGCGCGCTGCTGCCGATGAAGCCGCCGAGCGACGCGGACGGGATCACCATGAAGCGCTGCCCCAAGGGTTGGTGGTAGCGCACGAAGGCTTCGAGCACGAGGTCGGTGCTGGTGGCGCCGCTGTCACTGTCACGGGCGACGCGTCGGCTCATGACGCCGAGGTTGCCGCCAAGCTCCAGGTTATCGCGCAAGAAGTAGCCAAGGCCTGGGGTCAGCCGCGCGAACAGGTTGGAGTCGGAGACATCGCCGCCGGGCACGCCGCTGCTGCTGCTGGCGAATTGGAACGCGCCGGAGAGGTGCAGCGCGAGCTGGCCGCGCTGGGTGGGGAGGATGTGGGGACCGCCGAGCGGCTCGGCGGCCTGCGCGCTGACGCGCTCTGGCGCCGTGGCAGGGGCCGCTTGTGAGGCGCCCACGGGCGTCGCCGCGGTGCGCTCGGCCTCATCGCGGCGCATGGTGTAATCATCGAAGGGGTTAGGCGGCTGCTGCGCGAGCGCGTGAGGCGTCGCGACGCCGATGAGCAGCAGCGCGGCGATGGTGAGGCCGCACGCGCGCTGTGGGATCGTGGTGGTGTCCATCAGTTCTGCTCCTGGGCGCGCAGCGTGAGGTTGACCTCCACGCGGCGGTTCAGCTCTCGGCCTGCGGCGGTGCGGTTGTCCGCGACGGGCGACTCAGGGCCCTTGCCCTCGACGCGCAAGAGTGATGCGGCCACGCCGCGCTGGATCAGCGCTTGGCGCACCGCGTCTGCGCGCTCTTGTGACAGCTTCAAGTTCGCGTCGGGCTTGCCTCGGCTGTCGGTGTAGCCCGT
>CAYXWB010000609.1:0-1658 GCA_964468515.1 uncultured Bradymonadales bacterium
ATACCCAGATCTTCTTGGACAGCCCCATGGCCATCGACGCCACGCGCGTGTTCGAAGCATCCAAGGGCTTCTATGATGAGGACGCGCTGGCGCTGCTGCGCCAAGGCATCAGCCCCTTTCATTTCCCCGCCCTCAACTACACGCGCCACACGGTCGACTCCATGCGCATCAATCAAATCCGCCAAGGCGCGGTGATCTTGGCGGGCAGCGGCATGTGTACGGGCGGGCGCGTGATCCATCACCTGCGCCAGCACCTGCATCGCCCTGAGAGCGCGGTGGTGTTCTGCGGCTATCAGAGCGTCGGGACGCTGGGTCGCGAGATCGTCAGCGGCGCACAGGAGGTCCGCCTCGACGGATCGCTCGCCCGCGTGCGCGCTCAGATCCACACCATCAATGGCTTCTCAGGCCACGCGGGCCAGACCACGCTCACGCGCTGGGCCGAGGCCAGCGGCGCCTCCCAGGTGCTGCTGGTGCATGGCGAGGACGACGCCAAGGACGCCCTGCGCGAGCACCTGAGCGCGCGCAACCCGCAGATGAGGATTAGCGCGCCTGCGGCTGGCAGCCCGCTCGCGCTCGGCGCGGCGCCGCGCTGAGCGCGTCTTATCGCCCATGATGATGAGGCAGTGGCGAGGCCAAGGCGCGCGCGCGGCGCTTGTCTCGCAACCTAAAGCGCGCCACACTCTCAAGCGGCAGCACCTTCATATCAGCAGGTCAGCTAGGACGATCTTCGCAGCGGAGCATCAGCGCATGCATCATCAACAGCCTGGGCGCATCACGCGCCCCCTCATGAGCGCGCTCTGTGGCGCGCTGATCCTCACCGCCGTCGCCTGTGGTGACGATGAGCCACCGCGCTCACGCCCCCCGCGCATGCCCCCCCCAGCGACCATGCCGGGCGACACCACCCCGAACAACACGACGCCCCACACCACCCTGCCGCCCGACACCACGCCGCCCGAGCCGGGGCCTGTCGAGACGCCTGAGCAGGTCGTGATTGAGCTTCAACAGATCTACGTCAACTTCATCTGCAGCGCGGCGTGGGAGTGCCCCGAGCGCAACCCCGAGCTGCTCAGCCTCGCCACGCGCTACGCCTCCCAGCAAGACTGCTTCATGCGCTTAGGCGCTCAGCTGGGCAACAGCATTGAGCTGCCCGCCTCAGTCAACGCCGGGCGCATCGCCTTTGACGTCGAGCAGTCCAGGGCCTGCTTCGACGCCTTGCGCCCGATCCTCACCCAGGCCAAGTGCACGGGCGCGGGGCTGCGCGCGCTGGATAACGGGCCGCCCGTCTGCGATGAGGTCTTCACGGGTCTCGTCGCGCGTGGGGGCGGCTGCGCCCTGCCCGAAGACTGCTCGGGTGAGCTGCTCTGTCAGCGCGGGGGCGCCACCTGCTATGGCGTCTGCGAATCACCCGCGGCGTGTGGCGAGGTGGACTGCGCCCAGGGCGAGGTCTGCGTCAACAGCCCCGAGGGGCCGCAGTGCCAGCCAGGGCGCACCAACGGTGAGGCGTGCGACTTCGGTGAGAATCGCTGCCAAGCTGACCTGCTGTGCAACTTTGAGGGGCAGTTTGATCCCGAGGGCGTCTGCGTGCGCCGCGGCTCGCTCGGCGCGGGCGTCGGCTGCCAGCAGAGCGAGGTGTGCAGCGCCAACCTCGTCTGTCGCGA
>CAYXWB010000610.1:0-1635 GCA_964468515.1 uncultured Bradymonadales bacterium
AGCGTGATCACGCGCGTCACGCCGCCGACGCTGCGATCGCCGTGACGCAAGATGATGGTGCCTGCGGCGGGCGCGTCATCACCCTCAAGGCGATCGAACGTGATGTCTAAGACGCGGCGGTTGTTGTGCTCGGGCGTGGTCGTGTGAGGGATGGACAGCTGCTGCGGCAGGGGCGCGTCGTTAAGGCGCACTGAATAAAAGCGCGCGATCGAGGCAGGCTCAAAGGTCACGCCGTTAAACAGTAAGGTCGCGCCGCCGATGTTCTCGATCGTCAGCTGCTGCCTCGGCTCGGCATCAAAGCGAAGGAGCTGAGGCGTGACGCGGATCTGCGGGGCGGGCGGGTTATCAGCGCTCACACGCACGAGGATGATGCCATCCGCGCGGTTGATCGCGCTGCTGGTGATGTTCAAGGAGGTGTTGAAGTTGAGCGCGCTCTCGGGCGCATCATCAGGCAGCGTGAGCTGCAAGGTGTACTGCTGGCTCTGCTGGGGTGCGAGCACGATGCTGCTGGGGCCGCCGATGGTGAAGTATTGATTCTGGCTCTGCATCTGCAAGCCATCAATGGTCAGCGGCGCGCTGCCGCTGTTGGTGATGCCAAAGGTGCGGCTCTCGGAGAAGCCAGGGGCCACGCTGCTAAAGTCGATGAAGCTCTCGCTCAGCTCGATCTCACCGCTCTGGCTGCTGATCGAGAAGTAGATCGTCGACTCGCCATCGCTCACCAGCTCGCCGCTGTTGTTACGCGCGTTCGTCTCAATGCGCAGCGCGCCACAGTAGCCCTCACGGTAGAGCGCCGGGACCTCAGGGCCTGGCGTCGGGCAGTCCAGATCGCCGCCGCCACCCAAGGGGGCCGCGCTGACATAGAGCTCAATGTCATAGATCTGACCATGAGGCAGCGTGAACGGCGTCTCAGGCAAGCCCGTCTCCACGCAGATGCCGCTAGGGGGGTTCGCCGTCTGCAACACGCACAGATCTTCGCCCACGCACTCATCGCAGCCGCTGATGTCGCGACGATCCTTCTGAGCGAACAGGCGCGACGGCTTGTCAAGCCAGCGCAAGCTAGTGATCTGCAGGTCAGCAGGACCGTTCGAGCGCAGTCGGATCGCTGAGGACTGGCGACGCGGTCGATCGGGTGGGTTAGGCAGCTCGATCTGGATCACGCCCGTAGCGGGCTGCTCGACCGCGAAGGAGGCCTCCTCCACCGTGCCGATATTGCCGTCGCCGCCACACGCGGCGCTGTAACCAAGAACGAGCGCGAGCAGCGTCAGCGCGACGCGACGCGAGGGGTGCAGCTGTGTCATAGATTCCTCTTCAAGGAGAGCGTGGGAGAGGTGTTGAGCTGACGCGTGAGCGCCTCGCCTCGCAGGCGCGCGTCAGATGGCCTCACACGATAAAGAGCGCGCGCCTGCGAAGCAAGGCGCGCGCTCGTCTTGGGCCATCACGTCACTCAAGACGCGATGACAGCTCACAGATCATGCGAAGGATCGATGTGATTGCCTGCAGCCGCAGGCAGCACGCGCCCAGCCGCGCGGCGCAGCTTGTCCACGCCGTGCTCCTTCATGAGCGACAAGCGCGCGGTGCGGCAGCTCTGATGGTTCGGGGGCAGCTTGTCGTGCGCCTCGCGCACTTGGCGCTCCA
>CAYXWB010000611.1:0-1631 GCA_964468515.1 uncultured Bradymonadales bacterium
CGCGCGCGTCTTGCAGGCTGAAGCCGTCGATGTACTCCTCCGCCAAGAACACGCCCCCATCGGGCAAGCGCCCATAGTCATAGACGCGCACGAGGTTGGGATGATCCAGCTTGGACAGGATCTCAAACTCACGGCGCAGCATCTTGCCCTGCACCGTGCCGTAAGCCTCAGGCGTGAGCACCTTGAGCGCGACTTGGCGACGATCCTTATAAAGGTCCTCAGCCAGATACACCGCGCCACCCGCGCCCCGGCCCAGCGGCTTGACGTACGCATAACGCCCGGCGAAGATCTTGACGCGATCGGGAGACTTGTCGGGGTCGGTGGACATCCTCGCCTTCACCTTAAAACGCAGATCACAATGGCTAAGGGCGCGCGCCCTCCACTTGCTCCAAGACAGCTGATTATGCCAGAGACAGGCGACGCGCGCATCCCCCAAAGCGTGCCAGGCTCAGGTCTCAATGCTCACCGCGTGCAAGCCCGCCACGCCACACGCCGCCTGCCCCACCCCATAGACGTGCACGCGCGGATAATAGCGCGACCAGCCACCATCCGACTCATACACGATCATCACGCGCACCTGCGCGCCGAGCGTCGCGGTGATCTGGGCGGCGAGCGCCTGCTGCGTGGCCTCATCAAGCTCAACAGGCGCTCCGGATGCCATGCTGTAGATCGAGCCCGTCAAACCCCTCAGGGGGCCCCTGACGGGACAGCTGCGTGAAGGCCGCAGGGGTCGTGAGCACGCGCCGACGCCCCTCAATCAGCAGCGCCTCCGGAGGCGCCACCTGGGTGATGGCGGTCAAAGACAGCGAGGGCTCATCGGCCTTGCCCGCAGGCGCCGCGCCCGCCACGAACGCCTCATCAAGCGTCGCCTCAGGCGCGCCCTGCTCCTGCGCCTCACCACAGGCCGCGAAGCACACACACGCGCACAAGAGCACCATCACGTTACGCCACATCGCGCTCACCCCATCATGCTGTGTTCTTTAATAAATCACGACACATCACATCTTCGCGCTCAGGACACCTAGCACGCCCATGCGCTCCGTCGCTGCGTCATGTTCATCTTCGGCCAGCAAGTGACCAAGATGACGCAAAAAAACATAAAACGGCGCCGTCTTGTGCTCAAATCCTCCGTCATGGCATAATCAGACAGTCCTTATTCCCAAATCAAGCCGGGCAAAAACCCGCACACCTCAGGCCATCGCCATGTTAACCACGCGCCTCTCCCGTGCCGGGCTCGCGCTGTGCCTCATCACCGCGCTCGTCGCGTGCTCTGATGACAGCGGTACAAACCGCCCCAACCCTACCCCCAACCCTGATCAGCCAACCGACATGGTGGTGGATCCGACGGTGTGCTTCGACCAAGACGGCGACGGCTACTTCGCAGGCGCGCAGTGTCCTACAGCCACCGACTGCAATGACTCCAGCGCGGGCATCAACCCAGGCGCTCAAGAGGTCTGCGGCGACAACACCGACAACAACTGCGACGGCCAGATCGATGAGGGCTGCCCCTGCACCACGGGCGAGCTGAAGTCTTGCACCTCGCTTGTTGGCGTCGACGCGCTGTCGCTGCTGCGCCAGGAGATCCACTGCAAGCCGGGCGTGCAGCGCTGCATGGACGGGGCGTGGGGCGA
>CAYXWB010000612.1:0-1628 GCA_964468515.1 uncultured Bradymonadales bacterium
GCTCGCCCACCAGCGTGCGACGCGCCTCTTCGAGCAGGCTTGGCTGGGTCATCTTGATGCGCGCCAGATACTCCCAGCCTTTGGACTTGCTCTGGGTGGCGGTTTGGAGTGAGCACAGCCCCGCGTCCACGCTCACCACTTGGATAAACTGGCTGCGTCCCTAAGCCTTTGACAGCTCATCAAGGAACGCGGGCAGATGGCCAATCTCGTTGGTTGAGCCAGGGATCGCGCTCTGCCAGATGCAAGTGGCCTGTCCAGCGCTCACATGCTTGGCGCGCAGCACGCGCAGGGTCGCGCCCCGAGCCGAGCCGCCCTCGCAGTGGGCCTGCAAGGCAGGATGGTTGGCCGAGCGCAGTGATTTGGCGCTAAACCAGTGGACCTGCTTGCCGTCAATGGCCACTTGATGAAAGCCGTCCTTATGCGCCACCAGCTCGCCGCGCTTGTTCATGGCGCACACGCTGCAGCTGAGGGCGTCGAGCACTTGAGCGTGGGAGACCTGCTGGAGTGCGCGTCCCAAGGTGGTGTCAGAAGGCGTGCGTGTCAGGCCAAGAGCGCGCCGCATGCTGGGATGAAAGCGCTGCGAGCGCTGCTCCAAGACGCGCTGAGAGAAGCAAGCGCTGAGCTGTCCCAACAGCACCAAGCTCAAACAAGAGCCAAGGCGACAGGGGCGCTTTCTGCGAGCCTGAGGGCAGCGAAGGGAGAGCAGACCAGTCTCGCGAACCCGCCTGAAGAGAGCCAGTGGGTTGATTTTGGTCAGATTTGATTTGCGTTTGAGCATAGTGATGAGCAAAGTAAGGGTTGGTGAAGAGGGAGATGACCGGTGAGGAGCGCTAACTCCGTTTGAGCCGGTCATCTCACTTTCTTGCCCTTTGGCGAGCAGGTGGAGCAGTTTCTCCAGAAAACCGCTCCCCGCACCGCCCCTCTCTCATCCGCACCACGTCAAACCGTCCTGCTTAATCACCGCTTCTTAATGAAGCGGTCCTGCGCCTCGCGCGAGCGCAGCGCCTCCGAGGTGAACCGAGCGTTGACCCGCGCGCGCGCCTCGCTATGCTGTCGCCCCCAGCGTGGAGGTGTGATGATGCGGATCTTGGTGACCGGTGGCGGCGGCTTCTTAGGGCGACACATCGTGGCGCAGCTGCTTGAGCGCGGCGATGAGGTGACCACCATCGCGCGCGGTGATTATCCCGCGCTGCGCGCCGCAGGCGCGCGCACGTTGCGCGGCGATCTGTGCGAGCTTGACGCCTGCTTGGAGGGCGTCACAGGCCAGGACGCGGTGATTCACACCGCGGCGCATGTTGGCATGTGGGGCGCGCGTGAGGACTTCTGGCGTGGCAACGTGCAGTCCACCTCAAACCTCATCGACGCGTGCCGAGCTAAGGGCGTCGGGCGCCTCGTGTTCACCAGCACCCCGAGCGTCACCTTTGATGGCACCGACGCCTGCGGTGCGGACAACACGCTGCCTTATCCTGCTCATTTCATGACGCATTACCCCGAGACAAAGGCTGAGGCGGAGCGTCTGGTCCTTGAGGCCAACAGCGACGCGCTGCGCACGACCGCGCTGCGCCCGCACCTCATCTGGGGGCCAGGCGATCCGCACCTGATCCCGCGCCTCATCGATCGCGCGCGTC
>CAYXWB010000613.1:0-1622 GCA_964468515.1 uncultured Bradymonadales bacterium
ACTGCTGTCACAGCGCGCGCACCGAGGTGGAGGTCAGCGACGCGCGCGTGCGCGTCGTGCATCATCTGTCCGGTGAGTCATGTCGCTGCATGTGCAGCTCGTCGCTCACCACCCAGGTCGGCCTTGGCCCCGGCCGCTATGAGGTCGAAGTGGAGGCCGTGGCGCAGGGCGGCGCGTCGATCGTGAGCGAGCGTCAAGAGGTCGTGATCGCGGCTGCGCCATGAGCTTGCGCGAGGCCTGCGCTGGTGCGAAGATGCAGCCCGTGACGCTGCTCCCACCAGAAGGCCCACCATGAAGACCTGGTCGCGCGCGCTCCTGCTGCTCGTCGCGCTGTGCTCCACCCTCTCGCTCGCCGGATGCGCGACGTCGCGTGACTGCGGCTGCGTCAAGCCCCCGGCCACCACCCCTGAGCCGCCCGCTGATCAGGAGGGCACATGAGCCGCGTGATCGTGATCGCCCTGACGCTCGCGCTCGGCCTGTGCGCCTGTGAGCGTGAGCAGACAGCGCAGGCCGATGAGACAGCGCAGGCGCCGCTCGTGGCCGCGCCTGCGGGGGCTGTGATCAGCGGCCCTCAAGGCCCCGCGAACAGCGCGCTTGGCGCGCCTATCGCCAGCCGCCCCGCGCCTGAGGGCGCCGCTGACTTTGACAAGCGCCCGGACATCACCACCCGCATGAACCTGCGCGAGATCGACTGGGACGCGGCCAGCGCGCACAGCGCGCTGGCCGCGTCCTCGCTCGACGCTGACGCGCGCGCCGCGCTCGCCAGCGCCGTCGTGCCCGTGCTCTTGCCTAACGATCCCGAGCTCTTGGCCAAGGCGCGCGTGACGACCGGGCCAAACTGGTACGCGGTGAGCATGGACCTAGGCGATCACCTCGTCTATGTGCAGGGCTCGCGCACCTCGTTTGAGCTGGAGCAGGTGGAGCTTGATCGCGCGGGCGACGACCTCACCAAGCGCCCCTACCTGTTGACGCGCACGCACCAGATCATCACCATGGCGTTCGAGCGCTTCGGCGCGGGCTACGGCATCGACATTGAGTGCGCGCGCCCGATGGATGACAAGCGCTGCACCGAGGACGCCTACGCGCGCACCCTGTGGGATAAGCTGGCCGTGGTGCCTGCGGAGGCCCAGCCATGAGCCGCCACCTCATCGCATCAGGCGCATCACTGACGACGCTGTGCCTGGCCAGCATCGCCCAGGCGCAAGAGTTCACCTATCAGCCGCCCGGCCAGCTCGTCTCTGGCAGCGGCACAGGGCGCGAGGATGAGGCGGTCTATGTGCCAGACATGCGCTTCCCCATCGAGGAGGGGCCTGCCTATCCGAACTCCCAGGTCTGGGGCGTAGGCGGCAGCTCCGGCCCCGCCGGGGGTCAGTGCGACACGCGCAATTATAGCTACCCGTGGTGGGACAACTACTGCGAGACGCGCACCTGGGATGTCCCGCTGTGTCCAGGCGGCAAAGGTCATCAAGGCCAAGACATCCGCCCCACGACCTGCGTCAAGGACGTCCACTGGGCGGTGGCCGCTGAGGCGGGCCGCATCACGGAGATCGGCACTTACTCGGTCTCACTCGTCGCGGACAACGGCACGCGCCACCGCTACCTGCACATGGAGCCGTCGAGCT
>CAYXWB010000614.1:0-1618 GCA_964468515.1 uncultured Bradymonadales bacterium
TGTGCGGACGGCGAGGGGGGCGCCTCGGGTGACACCGGTGCGGCCGGCTGGGGGTTCGCCGTACGGGCGCGTCGCTCACGCGACGCGCCAAGCGCATCAGTTGAAGATGCGAGGCAGGATGGCGCCGCCATCCTTGCTGCCCAAGAAAGCAGCGGGGCTGAACATCATCCAGAAGTACTTGAAGTCCTCCAGATCGTTGCTCTCCAGCGCGGCGATGAGATCGACCTCGAAGAAGTGCGTGAGCTGGCCAGCGGTGTCGCGATGCAGCAAGCGCCACAGGCGACCGTTGGTCAGGATGCCCCACTCCATGCCGGTCTGGCGCATGTAGCGCTCCAGATCGATGGCGGGGTTGAACACGCCCTCCTCGGTCTCGACCGAGTCGAGCGAGTCAAGCCAGCCCATCGCGCGCACGACCGTGACGGCCTGAAGGAAGAACTCACGATGGCCACGATACGACGCCGCGCGAAGGAACGCGTCGGAGCCGTTGAACAGCGTGAAGTCGGGGCGAGTCTGCTCGTCCTGGGGGGCCATCTCGGAGACGCTGAAGCAGTAGCCCAAGCGGCGCAGCACGTAGCTGGTCCAGTAGTAGCTGGTGGTGTTGCGCGTAGGGGGCTGCTCCTCATCAAGCATGATGTTGAGGCGCTTCTCGATGAGGTCCTCCATCAACGTGCGGACCTCGTCGACCTGCGGCGAGGACCACTCGGTGAAGGACTTGAGCTGGGCGATGCTGGCATCGGTGAACACTTCGCCGACATTACGAAACGAGGTCATCTGTACTCCGTGGGTGTGTAACTTAACGAGGACGCGCGGCGCGAGCGCAAGAGAGGGTCTGCTGCGCCCACGCCGCGCGTCCTGTCAACTGGCGCGAGGTTATAGTAGCTGGGGTGCGACGCTGTCAAGCCATGCGGCTCGGGCGCAGGCGCGCGCTTTCAGCCCGCGCCCTGTCATTCAGCCTCGAAGGTGATGATTTCTTGCGCGTCGATCGTGCCACTGCTCAGCAGCACAGCCACGCGATAGGTGCCCGCCACATCGGGCGTGAACGCGGCGCGCTCACCGGTGACGTTGAGGTAGGCCATGCTGCCCGCGGGGCGGCTCAACAAGACCCAGCTCGCGCCCGAGCGCGCGCTCACAGGCGCGCTCATGGAGGCGTCAAAGCTCGCCTGCTGACCTACGACGGCGCGCTGCGCGAAGGAGGTCGCCACCGCGATGCTCGGGGGCTGATCCATCGCGTCCGAGGAGCTCAAGCCCAGCACCATAGGCGCGCCTGCGGAGTTCGACGCGAAGGTCGCGATCAGGCGATCAGGCGTGGCGTTCTCCGACTTGAAAGAGGCGCTACCCTCGAAGATACCGCCTGGGGCGACCGTGGCGGGGAAGGTCGCGTTGATCTGGAACTCCTCCACCTCGCCAACATTCAGGCTCATTAACGTGACGCCTGTCAGCTCAAGCGGCGCGCTGCCGCGGTTGATGATCGCGAACCGACGCTCCTGAGCGGCCGCCTCGCGGTTGCTGAACGCGAAGTCTTGAGGGGCGAGCTCGCCGAGCGCGACATCACCCAGATCGCCCAGCGTGATCACGCGCGTCACGCCGCCGACGCTGCGATCGCCGTGACGCAAGATGA
>CAYXWB010000615.1:0-1617 GCA_964468515.1 uncultured Bradymonadales bacterium
AGATTTTTTCTGGGCATCTTCCGGTGGCGGGGGGGGGGCTGCGTTTTACCCCGCGCGGAGCGGCCGCCTCGCTTTTTGAGGTGAGGGGGAGAGCTCAAGAGGCGACGTCATCATCTGGCGTGAAGGCGTCATCATCCTCATAAAAGAACTCGACCTCATGCGCGGACAAGAACGACCAGCGCGGGTTGCGCTGATCGAGGACGCCTCGGATCTGGATCGGGCGCTCCTCTTGATGGGCGCGCGCGGCGATCTGATAGTTAGGACCTGACAGCTCGGCATCAACCGCGCGCATCTTGTCGCCGGAGGCGACCCATAACGAGACCTTGCCCATGCGCGCTGAGCGCTCAGAGCTAGGCCGCAGCTCAGCGAGCTTGAAGACCATCCCGACCAGCGAGGCCTCACTGAGCGGCAGCGGGCGCTGTCGAAAGGAGGCGGACGCGCGCTGCATCATGGAGAGCCACGCGCCCTCCACCTCCACCCGATCCGGGACCGTGCGAGGCGGCCGCTCCCAAGCGCTGGCCCAGTCAAGCTCCAGGCTGAAGCTCCCCTGCGCGTCGCTGGCGGCGCCGAAGGCGGCGAGCGCGTCGAGCAGGTTCGCGCTCACGCCTTGAGCGACGGCATCTTCGAGGGGATCGAGGCGCCCCTCACGGGTGGCGAGCGCCGCAGCCTGAGCCGCGATCGCCACGCTCTGGGCGAGCTGCTGTGTGACGCGTCGACCAAAGGGCTCACTCGTAGAAGCGCTCATCCCAGGCAACGGAGGTTGAGGTGGCGTTGACAACGTGTGGAGTGGCGAGGCGACGCGCAACACGAAGCTGCCAGGCTCTGTGTGTGCGAGTCGCAGCGTCGCCATGTAAGCGCTCACCTCAGCGGGCACGCGCGAGGCATAATAAGCGCGCGGCGAGAGCACAGATAAGGCGCTGGCTTGGAGCAGCTTTGGCAGCCCATCAAGCGCGGCGACCCCCTCACGAAGCGGCGGATCCTCATGGCCTGCGAGCCGCACGCGGATCACATCGCAGCTCATGTGTCGCACCGCGTCTAGCACCTGCGTGATGGTGCGGTGCTCGATCGTGGCGAGCGTGCTGATGATCTGCGCCATGCGCCTTGGGTAATCGGTCGCGTCTGGCAGATGCGTCATGATCAGGCAGTCATCCGCGCGCTGCGGATGTGACCAAGCCGATCCTTGCGCCCCGATGGTGCGCTCCTGACGCCACCCGCGCGCGAGCAGATAACCTCGCACTTGCTCGACGCTCAGCGCTGCGAAGGTTGTCATGGGAGGTGCTGTGGGGCTCATGGCGTCACCAAGGGCAGGTTCTGCATAAACACCGCGCGGGCGAAGGCTTGGCTGAACGCCTCCTGTTGCAGCTCCAACGTCATCGCCATGCCTTCTGCCCTCCCGGTGCCTTCAAACAGCTCAACTGTGGCGAGCGTAGCACAGCGTTGAGGGTGGCGGCGAGCGGGTAAGACGAAGGCCCAGAGTCCGCGCTCGGGCGTGGACTCTGGGCCTTCTAACTCAACGTGAGTTCTGAGTTTATATCAAATAAATTCAACAACTTAGGTGATGCGTTGGCATGGTGTGACGCTCGCCGCAGACCTCACCCCCCGGCCCCCTCTCCATAA
>CAYXWB010000616.1:0-1605 GCA_964468515.1 uncultured Bradymonadales bacterium
CAAAGGTCGCCCCGCTCTCGTCTGCTTCAGCGCGCTATCGCGCGCGCATCATAAGGCTAACTTTTTTCAGAAGTTGAGCGAGCGGCCATCGACGCCAAGGGCTGCCTCCTTGACGACCTCTGCCAGCGTGGGGTGCGCGTGAGAGGAGCGCGCGATGTCCTCGCTGCTGGCGCCAAGCTCCATGGCGACGGCCAGCTCCGCGATCAGATCGCCCGCGCGCGGGCCGATGATCTGGGCGCCCAAGATGCGGTCGGTCTTGGCGTCGGCGAGGATCTTCACGAAGCCTTGGGTGCTGTTGAGGGCCTTGGCGCGGCCGTTGGCCGAGAAGGGGAACTTGCCCTTCCTGTAGTCGACGCCCTCGGCCTTGAGGTAGTCCTCGGTCTTGCCGACGCTGGCGATCTCGGGCTCGGTGTAGACCACGTCGGGGATGGCGTCGTAGTTGATGTGCGCGCCGATGTCGTTCATGCGCTCGACGCACACGACGCCCTCCTCTTCGGCCTTGTGCGCGAGCATGGGGCCAGGGATGACGTCGCCGATGGCGTAGACGCCCTTGACCTTGGTCTGGAAGTCACCGTCGACCTCGACGCGGCCGAAGCGGTCGGTCGCGAGGTCAATGTTGTCGAGGCCGAGGTTGTGCGTGTAGGGCTTGCGGCCGATGCACACGAGCACGCGATCGGCGCCCAGGGTGTGCGACGCGCCGCCCTCGCGCTCCTCGTAGCTGACGGTGACGCTGTCACCCTCGACCTTGGCGCCAGTGACCTTGGCGCCGAGGATGAACTTGAGGCCCTGCTTCTTGAAGATCTTGAGCGCCTCTTTGGCCAGCTCGCTGTCGCCTTGGCCCAGAATGCGGTCGGCGTACTCGATCACGGTGACCTTGGCGCCGAGCCGATTCCACACTGAGCCAAGCTCTAGGCCGATGACGCCCGCGCCGATGACGATGAGATGCTCAGGCACCTCGGTGAACTCCAGCGCGCCGGTGGAGTCGACGATGCGATCCTTGTCGATCTCGACGCCGGGCAGCGGGATGGGCTTGGAGCCGCTGGCGAGCAGGATGCGGCGCGTCTCTAAGGTGCGGGTGCCGCCCTCGGGGTCGGTGACCTGCACTTCAGTGGGCGACAGCACGGTGCCGTGGCCGCGCACGCCGTCGATCTTGTGCTTGCGGAACAGGTAGGCGATGCCATCCGTGAGCTGCTTGACCACGCCGCGCTTGCGGTTGAGCATCTGCTCCAGGTTGAGCTTGATCTCACCGCCGATGTCCACGCCGTGATCCTTGAGCGCGTGCGCGGCCTCGTGGAAGCGCTCGCTGGACTCCAGCATGGCCTTGGAGGGGATGCAGCCGACGTTGAGGCAGGTGCCGCCAAAGGTGGGGTAGCGCTCGACGCAGGCGACCTTCATGCCGAGCTGTGCTGCGCGTACGGCCGCGATGTAGCCGCCAGGACCGGAGCCGATGATCACCAGATCATACATGATGAGCTGTCCTCTGAGAGTAGGTGGAGTGAGCGGAGCGCTTGTTGTGCGACGGGGCGCGGCGCGCGTAGCGCGCCCCGCCCCCTCGCGTTTAGCGTGGCGCGGGTCGCAGCAGATAAGACCACGAACAGGATGCGC
>CAYXWB010000617.1:0-1600 GCA_964468515.1 uncultured Bradymonadales bacterium
CAGAAGATGATCTGGCCGCCGTCTGTGCTCTCGTACAGCGGCATGACGCGCTCAAGCAGGGCGTCTGCCTTGGGGTGCTCATCAGAGATGCCCACAAGCGGCGGGTGGGCGGCGGCCGCGTCGATCTGGCTGATGATGGTGAAGATGTGCACGTCATCTTCCAGGCTCACCTCGCGCTCCAGCTGCTCATCGAGCTGCTCTTGCAGCTCGCGGATAAAGCGTGAGAGCGCGGGCGTCGGCTCGATGTGGATCACATGCTCGGGCGCATCGGGCAGCTCAAGCCCGACGCTCTGGGCGGTGCGCGTGATCATGCACTCGCTGAACATGGCCTGCAGGTCATCGAGGTTTTCGAAGCCGGAGATGGTCTGCCCGTTGAGCACCTCGCCCTTGACGCTCACGGTGGTGATGGCCTCACGCACGCAATACGTGTCGATGAAGGCTTGGGGGCTGCTGATGCCGCGACGCTCCAGCACACTCGGCGCGAAGATCGCGAGCATGTTGAAGACCTCCACCACGGAGTTTGTGACCGGCGTCGCGGTGAGCGCGAGCGTCTTGCCGCCAGCGCTGCGCAACAGGGCGCACTTGATGCGCATGTCGCGCGCGCGCTTGCTCTCGCCGCAGTGGCCTGTCTGCAACAGCTGGCTGCCCCAGCCTCCGGTCGGCATCGCGTGCAGGCTCTTAAACGCGTGAGCCTCATCGACCACGAGCAGACACTGCGCGAGCGGCAGGTCGGTGAAGGTGAGCTCGCCGCCCAAGATGAAGTCGCGCTGCGCGGCGCGCTTGATCTGGCGCTCTATCTTGAGCTTCGCGCGCTGGTTTGTGCCCTTGGTCTGGCTTAGGGCGTCTTCTTCATCAAAGCGCTGCTTCACCTGCTCATCGATCTGCAGGCGCGCCAGGACCTCGTGGGTCGTGAGGACGAACTTCACCGGGGCGCTGTAGAACAGCGCGCGCGCCTGGTCAGCGAGCTCGTCGTAGCAGGTCGTCCACTGACCGCGCTTGTTGTGCTTGAAGCCGAGCACCCCGCAGCGCGCGCCGGGGAAGAAGCTCTGGATCTCGCGCTCCCACTTGCTCAAGACGCTCTTTGGCACGCTCACGATCACCTGGCCTGGGTGCGCCATCCCCGCGGCGATGGCGCCTGCGGTTTTGCCAAGGCCAACGTCCCAGCTCAGGATCGCCTCGCCGCTGATCGCGAAGCTTAGGTCCTCGTGCTGCCACCAGCGCAGCGGGCGCGCGGGGGCGAGCTGCGTGAGGTTTGCCATGAAGCGTCGCTGGCCCGACTGGTGGACAAGCCAGCGCAGGTGCACCTCGCGCCGAAGCTCAGGCTCAAGCTGCTTGTCATCGTCCCAGTCATGCACCGCGCGCGCGAACTCATCGCAGGCGTCGAGGTAATGCTCCTCGTCGCTGTTGCGGATGCGCTTTGGCCCCTTGCCAAAGTTCAGCCAGGCCGAAAGCCAGCCGCCGCCGTTGCGCGGTGGGTTGAGCTTGTCATTGTAGTCTGGCCAGAAATACCCCTCCTCATCGAGCTTGAGGCCAAAGTAGCGGGCCACAAGCCCCTTTGATAGCCAGCCCGCGCGCAGCTTGAGCTGTGAGTCAGGGATGA
>CAYXWB010000618.1:0-1592 GCA_964468515.1 uncultured Bradymonadales bacterium
TGCTGATGGGCAGCGTCGCTGGCACCTTGTCGATCCCCAACCACGCGCCCTATCATGCCTCCAAATATGCCGTGCGCGCGATCGGTCAGTCGTTGGCGATGGAGCTTGTGGGCAGCGGCGTCAGCTGCACCACCGTGCAGCCGGGCTACGTCGAGAGCGAGATTGGCCAAGTCGACAATCAGGGTCGCTTTCGCGGCGAGTGGAGCGACAAGCGGCCGAAGAGGCTGATGTGGTCGGCTGAGCGGGCCGCTGAGGTGATCGTAGACGCTGTCTTGCGCCGTGAGCGCGAGTTCACCTTCACGGTCCACGGCAAGGTCGCAGCCTTTGTGGGCAAGCATGCGCCACAGCTCATCCACTACGGCTTTGTGGGCGCCAAGACGGCGCGTGAGCTGTTGGGCAACAAAGGTAAGAAGGGGTGAGGTGAGGTCAACGCGCGCCTAAGCTGCGACCTGCATCGCACCACCTGACTTGAGCAATCGCCGCGCGCTGTGCGGGTGAGCGCGAGGTCCTTAGCGAGGTCGTGAGGGGCGAGTGTCTTCAGCGCTTGCGCTCAAAGGTGGCCAGCAGCGGCAGGTGATCGGAGCGCCCAGCCTCGATCACCTCGGCGCGAAGCGGCGCCAAGTGTGTTGGATTATAGAAGATATGATCGAGCTGGAGCTTCAACGGCTTCATGATGCCCCAGCCGCGCCACGTGGACTGGCCCAGGGCGAACTGCTCAACCGCGCTCTCCATGCCGCGCGCGCGCACCTGCTCGACCGCGCGTCCGCTGATGTTCTCGTTGAAGTCGCCCACGATGAGCGTGGGCAGCGCGTCGCTCATGTGCTTGAGGTAGGCCGAGATCTCGGCCTCGCGCACGGGCGGCGTGGTGACGTACCCGCTGATGACGGAGCCTGAGTCGCTGAACGGCGGCCGCAGGTGAACGTTGAGCACCTGGACCTCCCCGAGCGCGCTCTCCACGATCACGCGCATCGCTGGGAACCACCCTGGCGAGGGCGGCTCGATGCGCTCGGGTGCGCGCATGGGGCGCTTGGAGAGCGCGGCGAGCCCGCCTGCGCCGCAGCAGTGCTCAAAGCTCATGTGGGGATAGTCCTCGCTCAGCGCGCTGCGCAGCGCCACCTCCCAGCGCGCGTTGGTCTCTTGGAGCAAGATCACGTCGGCGCCTTGCGCCTTGATGACGGCGATCGTCTGCTGATCGCCTGCGATCCCGTAGTTCACATTATACGACAGCACCTTGAGCGTGGGGCTGCCGGGCGCGGGGTCGCGCGGTTGCAGCGGGGGGCGCGCGCAGCCCAAGGTGAGCGTGAGCAGGAGCGCGAGGAGCGCGCGGTGGCGCAGGGGGGAAGGCATGGGGCGACCTGGGGCGCAGGAGACAGAAGCGCTACCGCGCTGAGAACGTCCCCTGCATGCGTTTGGATCTCATCTTTTGAGCGCGCTTGGCAGCGAAGCTGCGTCTGGCCCTAGGACCAAGCGCAGCGCCGCTGAACATGCGACCTCGCGCGTGGTCACGCGCGAGGTCGTGGGGGCCACCCAGGAGGGGGCCAATCGCGCGCGCGCGATTGGCCCCCTCCTGGGTGGCTCAGTCGCAGATCGCC
>CAYXWB010000619.1:0-1583 GCA_964468515.1 uncultured Bradymonadales bacterium
TCCTGTTCGATGAGATCGAGAAGGCGCACCCGGACGTCTTCAACATCATGCTCCAGATCCTCGACGATGGGCGCCTCACCGACGGCAAGGGCCGCACGGTAGACTTCACCAACACGGTCATCATCATGACCAGCAACGTGGGCAGCCATCACATCCAGGAGCACGCGCACGAGGCGCCGGGCGTGGCCGAGGAGCTGGTGCAAAAAGAGCTGCGCGCGATGTTCAGGCCCGAGTTCCTCAACCGCATCGACGACATCATCATGTTCCACCCGCTGACGCGCGAGGACATGGATCACATCGTCGAGATCCAGATGGGCTCACTGCGCAAGCTCTTGGAGGCGCGCGACCTGAAGCTCACCCTCACCGAAGACGCGCGCGCCCACCTGGCCGATCGCGGCTTTGACCCCACCTACGGCGCGCGCCCGCTCAAGCGCGTGATCCAGAAGGAGGTCCAGAACGCCCTGGCGCGCCACCTCCTGCGCGGTGAGTTCGCACCCGGCAGCGCGGTGGTGGTGGACCTCGACGCCAGCTCCGGTGAGCTGACCTTCGGCGCCCAGCTCTTCGCCGCCCCCCAAGGTGAGGACGAGACCTCCGGCGACATGCTCGCCTGATCCTCTTGAGCCCCGCAATGTCACACGCGAGGCGCGTCCCGGCAGGAGCTGGGCCGCGCCTCGCGCGCTTCTTGGTCGAGGATTATCGATAGTGACGCATTGACGCATTGCTAAAGATGCACCGGTGCACATCGTCTGTGATGCAAAGAACGACCCCACGTGTGCGCAGCGTCCTGTGCGCGCCAACCCCCTCACCGGAGCGCATGACCTCATGACCACGACCACCTTGCCTAAGAAGCGCTGGGCCGCCGAGCACCCCGACCGCATCCAGCTCTACTCGCTCGCCACCCCCAACGGCCAGAAGGTCGGCATCGCGCTGGAGGAGCTTGGCCTTCAGTATGAGGCCCACAAGATCGACATCATGAAGGGCGACCAGTTTGACCCTGAGTTTGTCGCCATCAACCCTAACAGCAAGATCCCCGCCATCATTGATCCTCACGGGCCTGGTGGGGAGCCGCTGGCGATCATGGAGTCGGGCGCGATCCTGCTGTATCTGGCCGAGAAGACCGGCAAGCTGCTGTCAAGCGACGCCCGCAAGCGCCAAGAGACCATCCAGTGGCTGTTCTTCCAGATGGCCAGCGTCGGGCCGATGTTTGGCCAGTTTGGCCACTTCTACAAGTTCGCCAAGGGCAAGACGGACAAGTACGGCGAGGAGCGCTATGGCAAGGAGGTCAACCGCTTGCTCGGCGTGCTGGAGCGTCAGCTTGAGGGGCGCGAGTATCTGGTCGATGACCTGAGCATCGCCGACATCGCCACCGCGCCTTGGATCCGCGCGCTCGACTTCTATGAGGGCAAGGAGGCGGTCAGCTACGGTGATTTTCCCAACGTCGACGCCTGGGTGACCCGCTTCTTCGCGCGCCCCGCCGTGCAGCGCGGCGCTGAGATCTGCAAGTTCTGATGCGCGTCGGCCGCGTCAGCGGCCGCAGCGCGCCGCGAGGAGGCGGCGAGGGCGACCGCTTCGCGGTCGCCCTC
>CAYXWB010000620.1:0-1571 GCA_964468515.1 uncultured Bradymonadales bacterium
GACCTCATGGGCCGCGCGCGCGCGCCGCAAAGCCCGACGCCATCGTCACCAATTACGTGGGCGACTGGCTTTGCGGCGGAGGTGAGCGCGGCGCGTCTTGTTGTGGTATGCTGTCGGATCAAAGGTTTAGCGCGTCACTCGCGCGCGCTCTCCCCCATGAGGAGCATCATCATGCCTCGCGCGCTGATCCTCACCCTCGTCACCCTCTCCCTGCTCAGCGGAGCATCCGCTTGGGCGCAGCAGCCCCCCAAGAAACAAGCTGAGGCAGCTCACCGCGCCGACGCCCCCTCACCGCTGGAGGCGCTCGACCTAAGCCGCGCTTACAGCGAAGAGCCGCTCGTCATCAGCGCGCGTGGCGAGGGGCTGACCTCCGAGGTGCTGCGCGCGCTGGAGGAGCCTGAGACCCCCAACGATCGGCGCGTCGCCATCGTGGCCGCGCTCATCCGGGGCGGCCGCGTCAAGCAACCCTCGCGCTTGTGGTTGCGCCGATTGGCGAGCCACCATCGCGTCCCGCTCAAGCAGCTCGACGTCGCCAAGCTCGCCACCCACGAGGCGCTCGTGCTCGGCTGGATGCTCGCCATGGAGCAGCCGCGCAAGCTCTCAGGCGCGGGCGAGCAGGGGGAGGCTGGCCGCGCGGAGCCCGTGCTGCTGCTCACGGCCGCCGCCAATCGCCACCGCGGCGATCTCACCATTAACCTCATCAACGCCCTCATCAAGGCCCAGCTGGCCATCGTGCAGCCCGATCGGGAGCAGTGCGCCCCGGGCGCTTGCCTCGACGCCGTGCTCGCGCGCTACACCGACGTGTGGAGCATGCGGCCTGAGGCCGTCTGTGACATCGTGGACGCCGTGAGCGCCGCGTCCGCCCCCAAGCCTGAGCTCGCCACCCAGCGCTGTGAGGCGGTGCGTGCCCGCGCGCAGCGCGCGCCTCACTACGTCGAAGACGCTGAGGCGGGAGCAGCCGCGCTCGTCGCGCCGCCGCTTGGCGCAAGCGCGCAGGCGCCCGCGCCGCCTTCGCGCTTCTCACAGACGCCCGCGCCGCTGCCCAACATGCTCGGCGGCCTCGGCCTGCCGCCCGCCGTCGAGAAGCAGCTGCTCGCTCAGCTCAACCTCATGATGCGGTCTGGTCAGATGCCCTCCCCCGCTGAGATGATGCGCCTGCAAAATCAGCTCATCCAAGAACTGATGCGACAGCATGGCGCGCTCGCCCCCGGCGCCCAGGGCAGGATGCCAGGCGGCATGTCGGGGGGGATGTTCGGCGCTGGCGGCGTCTTCGCGCTCCCCTCCCCAAGCGGCGCGCCGCCCACGCAGCGCGTCGGACCTCGCGCCCAGCCCGTGCAGCAGCCCACCACGCGCGGCTCCCAGGAGATCCTCATTGATGAGGACGGCGCCAGCGCCGTGGACGCCGACGCGCCCACCTCACGCGATGACGCCGAGGTGATCGAGCTGGACTTAGACGACGCGCCCGCCCCCATTGAGCTTCACCCCTGATCCTTCAAGCCGCGCGCTGCGTCGAAGTGGCGCGCCGCCCGCGCGGGGCCGAGGCGGCCCCGCGCAGCCGCCGCTATCGGGCG
>CAYXWB010000621.1:0-1564 GCA_964468515.1 uncultured Bradymonadales bacterium
CCGGCCTGCCCACCTGGTCCGCCATCGACGCGCGCCGTCGTGAGGTCTACGCGGGGCTGTATCAGCGCCGAGGCGACACGCTGGTCACGCTGTCTGCGCCGCGCGCCTATGATCCTGCGCAGCTGGCCGCGTCCCTCACCGCAGATTATGCAGAGGTCTGCTGGATCGGCCATCGCACCGACAGCTACGCGCCCTTACAAGACCCAGGCGCCCTGCCCGGCGTGCGCGCCATGCCCGCGCTCCACGCCCAGCCTGATCCTGTGGGCATGGCCGCGCTCGGCGCTTGGCTCTATGCCACGCGCGGCCCCGACGACCTCATCGCCCTTGAGCCCAACTACATCCGCCCCAGCGACGCAGAGCTGAGCCTCGCCGCACGCAAGCTGCGCCTCGGTCCTGTGGAGGCCACCGCAAAGGGTTGAGCTTGGGGCTGGCGCCGCAGCCGTCAGGCTGCGTGCGAGGGTCTAATTTGAGCGATCCCCGCTTCAACTCAGGGTGAGCGACGCACCGCGCGAGAGGTCGTGTGGGAGCGGTGCGCTTTGTGAGGCGCGCCACATCGCTCGAATTACGCCTGGCACGAGCGACCTTTTATCCTGACTGGGGCCGAGCGAAGCGCCCACGCGACCGCGCATAGCGCGGTCGCGTGGCGTGGTGCGCGAGCGAGTGTGCGGGCGTGCACACCGCCTCATGGGTCGTTTAACTATAAAATGACCTTTGACTCATCAATCATTAAAACAATGAATGACACTTCAATCATAAAACCACAAAAAAACCGTCCAGTTGGTTTTCATGTTAGCGCATGCTTTAAGCTCACAAACCCTTGCAAAACCAACACACACAGAGATACATGAGGCACCAAATGGACGCTGAGGGGCCGCCCTCGCGCGCGATGAAGATCATTCAATCCGCGCACCTGCGACCACCTCAACTCGAATCAGTCGCGCCCCTTGTTGGCTTAGATTCACGGGCTCGCGCGCCTCCTCCTCCTCAAGCAGAGATCACATCATGAGCAAGCTCTTGGCACAGGGTCTGAACACGAGCACGACACCGCAGGGTCTGATCGCGGAGCTTCGCGAGGGCGGGCGGCGCGCGCTGATCTCATTCGCGGGGCAAGGCGTCGACTTCATGTCGGAGCTGCGCGAGCTGCACGCGGCGGGCGGCGTGGCGGACCAGCTCATCCAGCGCGCCGCCGCGCGCACCAAGGCCGTGGCACAGGGTGACGCGTTCGTCACAAGCGGCTTGCACGCGCATGGTTACGATCTGGCGCTGTGGTTGCGTGAGCCCGAGCGCGCGCCTGTGGAGGCCTACCTCCAGAGCACCGCAGCCTCGCTGCCGCTCATCTTGACCGCCCAGCTCGCGCGCTACGCGCAGGCCTGGGAGCATGGCCTTGGCGAGGTGTTCGCGCGCGGCGGCGTGGCGTCTCTGACCGGGCACAGCCAGGGGCTCGTAGCCGCGCTCTTGGTCGCGCAGAGCGAGGATGGGCGCGTCGATCATGACAAGTTCGAAGAGCTCATCGAGGTCATGCTGTGGGAGGGGCTGCACATGGCGCAGTCCTACCATGAGGCGC
>CAYXWB010000622.1:0-1557 GCA_964468515.1 uncultured Bradymonadales bacterium
GCTGCAAGCGTTCATCGATGACATCACGCAGTGCGCCGATCGCGGCGCGCCGCCCACCGACGCGAAGTGTCCGCCGCGCGCGCAAGATGCCCGCTACGCGCCTGTGCTCGATGATGGCGTGATGATCAACTCAGCCGCGCTGTGGCCGCTGCTTGAGCCGCAGTGGAAGGAGCCCAAGAAGTGGTGGAAGGAGCTGTGCGAGTCCAAGGGCCGCAAGGACTATGACTGGTCGCACCTGGCCATGCGCTATTGGCCGCATCGCGTGGACGCCAAGTGCAAGCTCGATCCTTCGCTGGGCGTGGCGCATGGCTGCTTCTGGCGCTATCACCCCGAGCGCGCGTGGGCGTGGGAGCTGCGCCTGCAAGACGAGATCGGCGCTGACTTTCGCATTCAAGAAGCCCCCTATCAGCCCCCAGGCTTGACGCTGGACGCGCCCGACGCAGGCGACGCACCGCACCGCGCCGCGTGGCTACACGATCACTGGGAGCCCGCCATCGACGCCATCGAGCGCGAGGCCACTCGCCGCATGGGACGCGGCGCCAACAAACACCTCATCGACCAGCTCACGCTGCTGGAGGTTGGCCTGTGGCGCGACCACGCCGAGGCCATGTGGGAGCTGGAGCTGAGGTTGGCCGCCCGTCAGGGCGCAGACCTCCACATCCTCGCCCCCGACGAGCCCGACGCGCGCGACGCGCTGCTACAAGCGCACCCCGAGCTGACCGCGCAACGCCAAGAACTCCTCGCCACGCTCGTCCCCAACGTGGATCTGTTCGACGAGGTGGATGAGGAGGAGCTGGACAGCGAGGGAGGAGGCGATGACGATGACGAAGATGAGGACGATGCGCTTGCGCCCAAGACGTCTCAAGAGCAGCCCAGGCCCACTTCATCCCAGGCCCCGTACCAATACGCGGCAGATCAAATGCAGATAGGTACGTCGCAGGGATCATCCCAATAGCGACGCATGAAGCGCTGGAGGCGCAGCGCTGCGCGGCTGCTAGTGGCGAGCTTTGAATCAAAGCTCGCTTTGGCGCCCTCGCCACAGCGTCAGCCAGCCCCCATGCTTGCAAGTGACGGCGTGACTTGGACGATCCCCGCTTAGAATCAAGCGCTGCGAGGGGACTTGCGGGAGGTCGTGTGTGAGCGCGCTGAGTCTGAGAGCGCGCCGCATCGCTGAAGCTAGGCTGAGTCTTGGCGATACAGCGCGCGGCGTGAGGTGGTGGCGCGCTCAGCGCGACGTGCCAAACACCGCCGCCTCATCGTCAGCGCTCAAGATGCGCTCCAACGCCAGCTCCAACGCCGCCTCATCCATCGCCTCGATCCGCGCCTCGCGCCCCGCATCCTCGCCGAACTTCAGCCGCAGCTGCTTCTGAAGCATCGTACGCAGCGTCCCGAGGCGCCCCTCTTGGCGCCCCTCTTGGCGCCCCTCTTGGCGAAGTCGCTTCGCCTCCTCGACCTTCCACTCACTGAATGTTTGACCTGTCATCGTCTCAGCCTCCTTGAAGGTGTGAATATCCTGCGGCGACACCACCAGCTCGCGCGCGCCAAGGGCCTGCTTGA
>CAYXWB010000623.1:0-1548 GCA_964468515.1 uncultured Bradymonadales bacterium
GATGCGCCACCGGCAAGTGAGCTGGCCTTGGGGCTTTGTGGCGAGCGTCTCGATCAGCCACGCGATACCCTGCGGCTTCCCTGTGGGCGCGCATGGCGCAGCCTGGCGCGTCTCGTCCCAGCCCGCGCCGAGCGCGGGCAGCGCGCCGGTGCACAGCACCGGCGCGTGGGCCGCGTCGCGCAGCGACGCGGCCCACAGCGCGCTCGCGCGCACCCCCCACATGTGGCCGATGTCACCCGAAGGGGCGATCACCCCATCTGCGCCTTCGGGGCGCGGATGGTCGGGGCGCGCTTGCAAGTGAACCCAGCGGGCGTCAGCGCCGAGCGCTGCGCGCGCGCGCGCGCACAGCGCCATAAACGCCCCGCCGTCGCCCTCATCGATCACGACGGTGAGCCCCCCGCGCGCGAGCGGCGCGAGCGCGTCAAGCAGCGGCACGCCCGTGAGCAGCGCGTCGCGTGAGGGATCGAGGCTGAGCCAGTCAGCGCGTGAGCGCGTGAGCGCGAGCGCGCCGGGCGCGCTCGCCAGCACCAGGTCTGCTTCATCAAGGCGCCACGCCGGGCCTGAGGGCGCGGGCAAGGCCGCGTCCTCGCCAGCCACGCTCACGGCGAGGTCGAGCGCGAGCCATGGGGGAGGACGCAGCGCCAAGACGCTGGCGCGCTTGGCGCCCAGGTGGGCCGAGACGCGCGCAAGCGCGCGCTCACCATGCGGCCCGTGCAGCCAGACGCCCGCGCCCGGCGCGGGCAGCGCGTCGCCCAAGAAGACCTGCGCGCGCGCGCCATCAACCGCGATCACATGGGCGCGGCCAGCCTCATAATCTTCTAAGCCCTCAAGCTCGCTACGCATCGGCGCTCCTGTGCTGTGCTTGCGTTCCATAAGCGCGCTGCTCGTGAGCGCGCGAAGACCGTAAGCACAGCGGGGCGGCTCACAGCAAGGGTTTTGCGCGGTGCGAGGGTCTGGCGAGGGGATTAAATGTAAAATTTTATAGATAATCCTTGTGCGTGAGCTCACACCTCGCTAGATTCAGGGGTGTGAGCTTCGGGCTGAGGTCTGGGGCCGCGAGGGACGCTTGAGGCTGGCGCTTCAAGCGCGCGTCGTCGAGGATCAGGCGCAAGATGGCCAGGACCGATGAGACGACAGGAGTAAGCCCGTGATCGCAGACCAAGATGACATCCCCCAGGAGGAGCTGAGCGAGCGAGTGATCTACGCGCTCTTGACGCCTGCGGTGCGACTGGCGCGCCGCTTCGATGTGCCGCTGACGCGGATGAAGGAGTGGGTGGAGGTGGCCTACTTCCACGAGCTCAAGCGCGAGGACATGAAGCAGCGCGAGATGGCGCAGGTGCTGGGGGTGAGCGTGAGCAAGGTGGCGCTGCTGGCGCGCCAGCTCAAAGCAAACTTCATGCGCCCCGAGATCGAGCAGGCTCTGCCGCGGCGCGTGGAGTTCATGCTGTGGGCGGAGCCGTTGAGCTTGGCCAAGCTGTCGCAGGTGCTGACGGACGTCTCCAGCGAGGCGATCGCGCAGGCGCTGGAGCAGCTGGTGGCGCAGGGGCG
>CAYXWB010000624.1:0-1524 GCA_964468515.1 uncultured Bradymonadales bacterium
CCACCACCGCGACGCCCTCATCGGGCGCCTCAAGCCCCAGCTCATCGGTGTGCACGACCATCGGATAACCAGGCGCCAGATCGGCGCGCTGACGCAGCTGGGCGATCATGGGGGCGGCCAGCTCGGGTGATGGATAGATGCCCGCGAGCACCGCATAGGCTGGCCTCTGGTGGCTGCTCGCGGCTGCGCCGAGGTAGCCATCGCGAAAGTAGAGCCCCGCGGGTAAGACATCCTTGCTCATACGGACAGGGGCGTCGGGTCCCCTCCCCTCAACGTCGGACGTGCGCGCGTCGGGGGGCGCGCTCGCGCAAGCCGACGCGATGAGCGCGAGAGGTAGCAAGATTGATCGCATCAAGATCCTCATGCACAGGGTTGATGAGAGGGGGTCTGAGCTTGGCGCGGGTTGCGCGCGCGCGGTCTCCTCGGTACAAGACAAACCCTCAGGCTGCGAGTTCTATGCTGCGTTTTGTCTGATGGGTCGCGCAGCGCCCAACGATCCTGCCCAGGAGCGCGCATGGAGATCTCACGAGAGCAGGTGTTAGCGCTAGCGAAGCTGGCGAGGTTGAGCTTGAGCGAAGATGAGGTCAGCGCCACGCAGCGCGATCTTATTGAGATCCTCGACTATGTGGACCAGCTCAAGGCGCTGGACGTCGAGGACGAGGCGCCGATGCTCCACCCGCTCGGCATGACGATGACGCTGCGCGCCGATGAGCCGGAGCAGTGGCTGACGCACGAGCAGATCATGAGCAACGCGCCCGCGCAAGCGCAGGGACAGTTCAAGCTGCCGCGCGTGGTGGGCGAGGGAGGTGAGGCATGAGCCCACAGACTCGCCCCGCGCCGACGATGACCATGACCGCGCTGCTGGGCCAGCTTGAGGCTGGCGCGATGAGCGCGCAAGACGCGGCCACCGCCGCGCTTGACGCCGCCGAAGCTGCGTCGTCGCTCAACGCCTTCACGAGCCTGGCTGCGCGCGAGGTCTTGCTCGCGCGCGCGCGCAAGCTCGACGACGAGCGCGCCCAAGGCCTGCCCATGGGGCCGCTCGCCGGTGTGCCCATCGCGATCAAAGATAACCTGTGCGTCGCTGGGATGCAGGCGAGCGCGGCGAGCCGGATGTTGCAGCCGTTCATCGCGCCTTATGATGCGACGGCGGTCGCTAGGCTGCGTCAAGCTGGCGCGCTGATCGTGGGCAAGGCGAACATGGATGAGTTTGGGATGGGCTCCTCCAGCGAGCGCTCGTGGGCGGGTGCGGTGCGCAACCCGCGCGCGCCTGAGCGCACGGCGGGAGGATCATCGGGCGGCTCAGCGGCCGCCGTGGCTGCCGGCATCACCACCGCCGCGCTGGGCACGGACACGGGCGGCTCCATCCGCCAGCCCGCCGCGCACTGCGGCCTCGTGGGCCTCAAGCCGACCTACGGGCGTGTCAGCCGCCACGGGCTCATCGCCTATGCGTCGAGCTTGGATCAGGTGGGGCCGATGACGCGCAGCGTCGAGGACGCCGCGCGCGTGCTCCAGGTGATCGCGGGC
>CAYXWB010000625.1:0-1524 GCA_964468515.1 uncultured Bradymonadales bacterium
GGCGCCCGACGCCCTGAGGGCCTCGGGCGGCTTGTCTTGCTGGCCGCAGGGGCACGGGTACAGCGCGGTGAGGGCGGCGAGGGTGGCGTCGACGTCGACCGCGTCGAAGCTCGCGGCGGCGAAGGCCTGACGCAGCGTCGCGGCTTGCGCCGCGTCGCGCGTCGTGGCGTCGCGATCGAGCACCGGGCCGAGGATCTTCAAGAAGGCCCAGTCGGCGTCACGCGCGACGCCCTCATGGATTTGGGCTGCGGCCAAGCGCGCGGCCACGATGCGCGAGACGCCGTGCAGCAGCGCCCCGTCGAGCTGAGCGACGGCTTGATCGCGCAGCGTGAGGTTGGTGGCGGGCGTCTCGGGGTCAAGGTCGCGCCAGCAGCGGGTCGCCAAGATGCCATCCCAGGCGCGATCGTTGCTGCGCGGCGCCAGCTCGCGCATGTAGCGCGACAGGCCCAGCCCCTGCTCAGGCGTCTGGCCGCCCGTATAGTAGGCGTAGGCGGAGTCGCAGTCCTTAGGCGCGACCGCGCAGGTGGTCGCCTCCTTGTGCGTGGAGACGTACAAGAACCACACGAGCGCGGCCTCGATCCTGGCCGCGTGCACCAGCGCCTCACCCTCGCCAGAGATGCCCTTGTTGAAGGCCTCGTTCAAGATGGGGATGAGCTTGGCGGGGCCGACGCAGCGCTCGGGCGCCATCGCGGGCACGCCCGCATCGCGACACGACAGCGTGTCACCCTGCGCGTTGGTCACGGGCGGATAGTGCTCATCCTCACGGCGCTGCACGCGCGAGTCCAGGCCCTCATCGGTGGCGTAGGCGAGGCGCGCGTTGGTGAAGTCGGTGGTGCTGGGGGCGCCGCTGCGCTCCCATAGCAGCGCGGCGATCGTCTCAAAGGCCTCGACGCGCGCGATGGAGCTGATGCTCGGCTCAATCGGTGTGTACTCGCCAGAGTCGGAGACGCACGCGTCCCAGGTGTCATCGGCGCCCGGCGCGTAGTCAGTGGCGGCGGCCATGCACATGTTGCGCTGATCGGCGCTGCCTTGCAGGTCGAGGAAGTCGTCAAAGTAGGTCAGCGCCGTCTCGCATGACACGGTGGAGAGGCCGAGGATGGCGTCGCCGGGCATAGACGCGGCGCAGCTGGCAGCGCAGCGGGTCGCGACGGCGTCATCGCACGCGGCGAGCGTCTCGCAGGCGTGCGCGCAGCTCAGCGCCTCATCGGGGGGCGAGGTGGTGGTGGTGTTTGTGGTGTTGTTGGTGCCGGGGTGAGAGGGCTCGGGATCGTCCTCACCGCAGGCGATGGCGCCGAGGCCGAGGTGGCCGCACAGCAGCACAGTGAGCAAGGGGCGAAGGGAGGGGTAGTGGTGCAGACGCATGGGGCGCTCCGGGTGGGTAAGGTCGCGCGCGGTCAGTAGGAGGCGGTGAGGTTGAAGGTGAGGCCCCGGCCGGGGCCGTTGATGCTGGAGCCGTGGTAGCGGTAGGCTTGATCGGTGAGGTTCTCCAGCACGAGGTTGGCGTTGAGGCGGTCGTGGTAACGG
>CAYXWB010000626.1:0-1513 GCA_964468515.1 uncultured Bradymonadales bacterium
GCGCGCCCGCGGCGCCCCCCACACCGGGCGGGGGGGGGCGGCCTCCTCGCGCTCGCGCCCTCATCGCGCACCGCTCAGATCCCGTTCGTCAGCAACACCGCCTTGATCGCGCCGTCCTCATCCTCCGAGTCCACCTCATAGCCGGTCGCCTCATCATCCTCGATCACCATGAACGACTCGTAGCAGTCCTCCACCGGCGCGAAGGACTCATCGTCATCATCGATCTGGATGAACACGCGGGCGTTGGGATCGGCTGACTTCAGCAGCTCAAGAAGCTCCTTGACCTTCATCGTGAATCTTCCTCTCAGGCTCGTGATAAGTGGGGGCGCCTCAAACACGCCAACGCGACGTTACCGACAAGCGCGCGCGCCTGTCCAGCCTGCGAATGCGAAACACCCCCGTTGGCGCCTCTCACGATCGCCTCATGTCGGCGCGCGGCATGGTGTGCGTGTCGTGATTAAATGTGTTAACGTATGTGTTAACATGTCTTGGTGGGTTCACCGCCCGAGGAGGTCTTCATGAGCACCCATGTCAGGTTGTCAGAGCCCGCAGCCAAGCTCATGCGCGAGCTGAGCGAGCGAGAGGAAGGCACGCAGACCGCGCTGATCGAGCGCGCGCTCCAGTGTTACGCCCGCGAGCGCCGCCGCGAGCACATCCGCGCGATGTTAGAGCAGACGCCTTGGGAGCCCACCGATCGCGTCGACGCGCTCTATGAGGCTGGCCTCGCCAACACCCATCATGCGCTCAACGACCAGGAGGGCTGATGCGCGGTGATGTCTACATGGCTGACTTCAACCCACGCTCCGGCGCCGAGCTGACAGGGTGGCACCCGCTCATCGTCGTCTCCACCGATGGGATGAACCTCGCTCGTGGCTGGCGCAGCATCATCGTTGTCCCTATCAGCTCCTCCGCGCGCCCTCGCCCGCCGCTCAGCGTGGAACTCCCTCAAGGAACCGCAGGCCTGACGCGTGACTGTCGCGCCCTGTGCTATCAGCTCACCACCTTGGATGTGGGCAAGCTCGGCCAGCGCTTAGGCACCCTCAGCCCTGAGCTGATGGCACAGATCGAAGCCGCCATCGCCGCGAGCCTCGATCTCCCCTGAGCGCGCTCCTCTCTCACAACCTCCCGCGCGGTGCCTCGCAGCCTCAGCTCTTATGCGGGGATCGTCCAAGTCACGCCTCCCGACGCAGCCCGCGCCACCCTCACGGCACCAGCAGCGGCAGCACCAGCGCGTACGTGATGAGCGTCACAAGCCCCACGCTCGCCACGTTCAACCAGAACCCCGCGCTCAGCATCGTCGACAGCTTGAGCATCCCCGTCCCGAACACCACCGCGTTCGGCGGCGTCGCCACCGGCAGCATGAACGCGCAGCTCGCCGCGATCGTCACCGGCGCCGCCAGCGCCAGCGGGTGCATCCCGATCGCGATCGCCAGCGCCGCCGCCAGCGGCACAAGCGTCGCCGTCGTGGCGATGTTGCTCGTCAGCTCCGTCAAGAAGATCACCACCGTGGTCA
>CAYXWB010000627.1:0-1505 GCA_964468515.1 uncultured Bradymonadales bacterium
GGATGCCACTGCAACGGCACGTGTCATTCTTGAAGCCGCAGAACAGGTCGAGCGTATCGGACGCTGATGAGGCGTTAGGCTTGGGCGGCAGGGGCTGCTGTGCTTGACCCTTCCAGGGGGTGTGATCGGGGCTGTAAGGCAGCGCGGGGTCGGAGCTGCCGAGGTCATCGACCATGCCGTTGCAGTTGTCATCTAAGCCGTTACAGATCTCAGGCATGCGACCATAGAGCTGCTGACAGCTTTCTTGGCCATAATCGCAGATGAACACGCCGGGCTTACAGCGCCCGACCTTGAAGCCATTGTCACAGTAGCTGTTATCGTCGTAGCCCTCATCGCAGGGCACATCGCATGCCTCGCCAGTGTTAGCGCACAAGCAGGCGAGCTGCGTCTCGGTGACGGCGACGCGGTTGGCGGCGATCTCGGCGCACAGACCATCGGTGAAGCGCACGCTGGTGCGGGTCTGATCAGCCCACAGCCAGCCCTGACCTGCGAACGTCTGCGCGAGGTTTGGGGCGATCCCGCGCACGTTGACGAGGTAGTCACGAAACGCGTTAGGGTTCGCAGGGTCCGCGAACGGGACCTCCAGATCGGGGCCGAGCGTGATGTGGTTCATCGCCACATAGGTCGCCCGAGGATCAGGGTCAGCCCCCTCGCCAGCAGGATAGTCCGCGGGGACCTCCAAGCGGAAGGTGCAAGAGGCTTGGCCCACGATGCCCAACAGCGTGTTCTTGAGCGCTTGGCCGCTGACCGCCTCCAAGCTGCCACGACAGGAGTAGCCGCTGTTGAGGCCGGCGGTGGTCGACTCGGTCCAGTTCGAGGGCACGATGGTAGAGGTGCTCACGGCGCAAGGGTCGATGAGCTGTTGGGGCTGATAGGTACACCCTGTGCCCCTGCAGCACTCACCCGTGCCGCCGAGCGCGGCCATGTAGGAGTTCATGCGCGGGTTTGAGCCTGAGCCGAAGCCGACCATATAGGTGGGGATGCCGCGCGAGCGGGCGGCGCACAGCTCCGTGCGCACTTGGTTGATGGTGCTGTAGTTGGTGGGCGCGCCGTCGGTGATGATCACGCCGATGCCGACGCGCTCAGGATCAGACAGCGGCGGGCTCTGGTTGATGCGCTGTGCCGCGGTGCCTGTGTAGGTGCCACCGCTTGGCCAAGACGTGCCGCGGGCGTTGAGCCATTCAAAGATGGCATCACGCGTGTCCTCAGCGGGCTGACGCACGACTGACGAGCTGGCGCTGAAGTTTCCAAAGCCGATGAGGATGTCATCACAGCCGCTGGTGTTGGTCGTCGTGCAGGGGCCAAAGCGATGGCTCGCGTTGATGACATCATACATCACGTTGCGCGCGGTGCCCCACTTGTTGCCCGCCATGGAGCCGCTGCTATCCAGGATGAACATCACGTTAGGCGCGCGCTTGAGCGAGGGGTGCTCGGTGCGCGGCGCGCACGACGCGTCGAACTGATAGGGGCTCTGCGTCTGCGCCGACGCGCTGGCGCTCACGAAC